>JAFSKJ010000134.1 GCA_017449025.1 Prevotella sp.
AAAATTAAACAGAAACGCAGCCATATGCTTACAACTTGTAACGCCATCAAGATGTCTGTAAGGATTACCGCCTGTAATTTGGTCCCCAAATAGGGTAAACACGACGTTAACATTCTTTAGTCCTTTTATCACCACACAGAACAAAATCCCTACAATAATATTCCGTGCTGTTCAACCGCACAGGTCGGATTTTTGTCCTTACGAAAGAGAGGGCACACCGTAATTACGATGATTGTTGCATCTCATATTTTTGTCTATTGCCTTAGTTTTTTGACTTTTACGAAAAAAAGACGCGAATAGTTTTGGCTGTTCACGATTTTATTCGTACCTTTGCCACCGTGTTGTATGCATGCTGGCGGCCGTCGGGCTGCGCACGGCAACAGACACATACCTTTTTAGATGCTCAATTTTCCTGCCGAACCGCGAACTCGAAAGGGATTTTCACGAGCAAAACCAAATCAACGTTGAAGCTGCGCCTACGGCGCAGGCTTCTCCATAGTTGATTTGAGGCTTTCGCGGGCCTGGCAGGAAATATGGCAGGTCTGCGCTTTTTTGTGTCCCTACACTTCCGAGCCAGTTTCCGCCACGACAGGATACAAACGATTCAATTAACATAAAACTAAAATTTTAAAACAAAAAATCATGAATTTAAAACATTTACTAACTAAAGCACTCCTCGTCGTGGCTATGCTCGGAGGGGGGACTACTGTATTGTGGGCAGATGGAACTCTGCGGACACTTAGCTCTGAGAACTATGAAGCTGCAAGTGATGCTTTTGACTGGACAGCATGGAATTCCGACATGTTGTCTTTGGCAACTGGCGATGCCACCTATGGCAATTATGTCAAGGTAGACATTGGCTCTACTGCTGCCAATCGTGGTGCGTACAAGACTATCACTCCCGCCTACACTTTCGGCACTGGTTACACTACGGCAGCGATGACAACATTAGGTTACAATGTTGAGCTTGACTTGAAAATCCAGTCAGGCAATACTGCAAACCGTTCAAAATCAGATTTTGTTGTTCCTACGGCAGCATTTACTACTACTACAGGAACCTATTCCGGAACAAATTATGTATTTTCACTATCACAACCCACAAGGGATACTAATGGTGCCAGCACAATGTGGTATATCAACGACTTGGATAATACAACAGGTTCTACCGTTACCTTGTCAAGCTCTGTTTGGTATCATGTGAAGTTAGTATGCACAGCCAGTTCAGTCGCTTATACAATAACGAACAGCTCCACTTCTGTTGACGTAGCAACAGGTTCAAAAGCTGTTGATGCCATCCCATCTATTTGGGGTCTTTGGACAGCAGTAGGCCGCGGTTATGGATTTACATATATTGACAATATTAACATATATGACTATTCAAGCACAGACAACGTGTCCACTCCATCTATTGATGTTGCTTACAACGCAACAAATCGTACAGTGACCATTACAGGCGGAACATCAACACTTGGTAATAACGTAACAACCTACTACACAACCGATGGTACAGATCCGTCATCAAGCAGCAACGTATATTCATCACCGCTTGACATTGATGCGAACTGTACCATAAAGGCCATTACTATTAGTTCATCTGGAGCAGAGTCTACTGTAGTAAGCCAAGAAGTGACTGTTGGAAAACTTACGCTTGCAACTCCCACCATCTCTGCAACTGGTTTCACAAATGCCACGGGGTTGAGCGTGAACAATCCTACATTCAATTTTGCAAGTAACAATTCAGATTTATTGGGTTCGCCTACTGCAACACTTTCTTACACGTTCACACCTGATGGTGGTGCTGAATCGGAAGCAACAGCTGGTTCTTCTTACACTCCAACTCAATATGGTACACTGAAAGTGGTGGCCTCTGCCGATGGATATAATTCGTCTGAGAAGTCACTTGTGGTATCAAGTCTTTACACGGTTTCATACACAGGCCGTGATTATATAACCGCAACCACTTCTGACATATCTACAACAGAGGGAGCATGGGGTGACAACTATTCCGTTGAATGGGATGGTTGGGAGAGCGGTCTGACCGCCAATCTGCTTAATATAAATTTAAGTGATGACTACCACTTCAGAATACAGAATACTGGCACAATTTCTTTAGTCAACGGATGGGGATGGGTGCGTGGTGACCAAAAAACATACGGTTATCAGTCACGCTATGCTACAGAAGGAAACTTCGTCGCACTGAAAGAGAACTATTCGAAGGGGGAAGATGCTTCGGCCACTACCTATCAGACCGTTTATTGCTCAAGTGGTACAGGCATTGCCACAAGCACAATTACAATCACTGCGCCTGCTGGGTATGCCGTTCAGCAGTTATATCATTATTCTGCGAGCCCCACTTCAGTCACCAAGACCATCTCCTCCGCCGGCTGGGCCACCTATTGCTCACCCTACGCTCTTGACTTCTCATCTGCTATCGACAACCTCGACGCAGCCTATATCGTTACTGGCGGTACTAACGGCGTGCTGAATAAGACGGCGGTGACGGGTACTGTACCTGCCAACACTGGTCTGCTGCTGAAGGGTTCTGAGGGTACTGTGACCATCCCTGTTACTGCAAGCGGTACTACTGATGTCTCGGCTAACATAATGACGGGCGTAACAACAGCAACCGAGATTGCTGCCGAAGCAGGCTGGGTGCTTATGGTTTCTCCAAGCCTTGGCTTCTACAAGAATACGAATGCGTTCACTGTAGGTGCTAACACGGCTTATATTCCGACAAGTAAATTGTCAGATCCCACAACTGCCCGCAAATACTTCTCTCTGTTTGCCGACGAGACAACGGGAATTGCTAACGTTAGCGAAAACGTTGACGATGACACGTTCGTCGACCTCAGCGGTCGCCGTGTGGCTCAGCCCACAAAGGGTCTCTACATTGTGAATGGGAAAAAGGTTCTTGTGAAATAATAAAAGGGAATATCTATTAATTGTAGGGACTTACTTTATGTATGTCCGCAAATCCGCATAGAATCGGACATACATAAAGTAAGTCCCTACTGAAAAACGAGTTTATAGAACATAATTAAAAAGATAAGAGAAAGACGTATGAAAAAGACATATAAGAATCCGGAACTCAAGATAGTCAATGTGCGTACCGCACAGCTAATGATTGCCTCGCCTGGTTATGGCGGCTCAACGAACGCAGTCGAAGGTAACCTCTCCCGCCGCCGCGGCTCGGATTGGGAGGATGACGACGAAGAGTAATCTTATGGTGTGCGGGGCTGGCCTTGTGCCAGCCCCGCACTAATGATTTCTCGCCGCAGGCGACTCCTTAGACAATTTATCTCCACAAGGAGAGAAAACAAGTAGTTTTTTGAATTCACTGCCGCTGCGTTGCAGCCAGCAGGCAGCAGCCGGCAGAACAGCGAAAAAAATCGTGCTGTGCGGTTGAACTGCAGTATGACCGCAACGCTGTCACCTCTCAATAACCGGGTGGTGCGAAGCACCCCCGAAGAAGCTGAGGGGAGGACAACGACCCTAAAGGGGTCGCCCAATACTGCTGCTGGGGCACTCTTTCAGAGTGCATTCCGCAGCTTTCATTTGTCCGCAGGTCCTTCGGACACTGCGGTTACTGAGCGAAGACGCTTTCAGCGTCTCTTTTTCAACCGCAGGTCGTATATTTTCCAAGTTATTTTTTTAGTTACTAAGCGTAAACAAGGCCATAGAAGAAACATTAGAATTAGCAAAGAAAACCTTATTCCAGAACTCTCCTGAGGAGAGAAATTAAGGAAAAAAGGCCGAAAAGGTATTTTTTTTGTTGAAAAATTCGTCTTTTTCAGATTTTATTCATATCTTTGCAAATCAATTCTCTTAAGACATCGATTCTATGGCTAAACTAAACAACCACCTCGTGATTATGGCTGGCGGCGTAGGCAGCCGCTTTTGGCCTATGAGCACCGCTGAGCGCCCTAAACAGTTCATCGACGTGATGGGAGTTGGCAAAACACTGCTACAGCTCACCGTGGAACGCTTCGGCAATCTCATACCGGCAGAGAATGTTTGGGTAGTAACCAATAAGGACTATGCTGAGACAGTTAAGGAGCAGCTACCCAACGTACCCGCAGGAAACATACTCTGCGAGCCATGCCGTAGAAACACGGCTCCATGCATAGCCTACGTGAGCTGGCGCATAAAGAGCAAGGACTCGAAGGCGAACATTGTGGTGACGCCAAGCGACCATGTGGTAATGAACACTCCTGAGTTCCAGAGGGTTATAAGAGAGTGCATGCTCTTTACCAGCGAGAGCGACGCCATAGTAACCCTCGGCATGAAGCCAAACCGCCCTGAAACGGGCTACGGATACATACAGGGCGACCTGTCGGCAAGCACGCTGCGAAACAAGGAGATATTCCGCGTTGACAGTTTCCACGAGAAGCCTGACCTGCAAACGGCGCAGCAATACATCAAGAACAACAGCTTCTTCTGGAATGCAGGCATCTTCATCTGGAACGTGCATACCATAGTCAACGCATTCCGCATGTACCAGCCAATGCTGGCCAAGACATTCGAATCGATGAACAGCATCTACGGCACCGACAAGGAGCAGGAAGTGGTAAATGAGGTGTTCCCCGAATGCCAGAACATATCCGTTGACTATGCCATAATGGAAAAAGCCGAGGAAATCTACGTATGCCCGGCCGACTTCGGGTGGAGCGACCTCGGCACTTGGGGGTCGCTGCTTCAGCAAAGCCACAAGGACCTCTACGGTAACGCCCTAATAGGACCGGACATTGCCATGTTCGAAAGCCACAACTGCATTGTACACACCACCCAGGAGAAGCGAGTGGTGGTGCAGGGACTTGACGGCTACATTGTTGCAGAGAATAACGACACCTTATTAATATGTAAGCTCTCTGAAGAGCAGAGAATAAAACAATTCAGTGAGAGAAAATGACAAAGACAGCACTTATAACTGGCATCACAGGTCAGGACGGATCATATCTGGCCGAGTTTCTAATTGACAAAGGCTACGAGGTGCACGGCCTTATGCGCCGCTCATCGTCGTTCAACACGGGGCGCATTGAGCACTTGTACCTTGATGAGTGGGTACGCGACATGAAGAAGAAGCGGCTCGTAAACCTGCACTGGGCCGACATGACCGACTCCTCGTCGCTCATCCGCATCATATCCAAGGTCCGCCCCGACGAAATATACAACCTTGCAGCGCAAAGCCACGTCAAGGTGTCGTTCGACGTGCCTGAGTACACCGCAGACACCGACGCCAACGGCGTGCTGCGACTGCTGGAGGCTGTGCGCATTGCCGGCCTGGCAGACACCTGCCGCATATACCAGGCATCCACCAGCGAGCTTTACGGCAAGGTACAGGAGGTGCCGCAGTCGGAGACAACCCCCTTCTACCCCCGCTCACCCTACGCCGTGGCCAAGCTCTACGGCTTCTGGATTATGAAGAACTACCGCGAGTCATACGGTATGTTCTGCTGCAACGGAATACTCTTCAACCACGAGAGCGAACGCCGCGGCGAGACTTTCGTAACCCGCAAAATCACACTGGCTGCGGCGCGAATAGCACAGGGCTACCAAGACAAGCTCTACTTAGGCAACCTAAACTCGCTTCGCGACTGGGGTTATGCCAAGGACTACATTGAGTGCATGTGGCTAATACTGCAGCAGCCAGAGCCGGATGACTTTGTGATAGCCACCGGCGAATACCACACCGTTCGCGAGTTCTGCACACTTGCATTCCACGAAGCAGGCATAGACCTTGAGTGGCGCGGCGACGGCATCGACGAGAAAGGCTATGACAAGAGCACAGGCCGAGCACTGGTAGAGGTTGACCCCAAGTACTTCCGGCCAGCAGAGGTTGACCAGCTCTTGGGCAATCCTGCCAAGGCCAAGGCGCAGTTAGGATGGAACCCGCAAAAGACAAGCTTCGAGAACCTGGTGAAAATCATGGTAAACCACGACATGAAGTTTGTCAGGAAGCTGTTCCTGAAAGCATAGATGGATGAGCAGTAGCCAGACAACAATGTTTAACTAAACAATCCGATAATTATGAAAAAAAAGTTTCTACTTTGGTGCCTCTGCATAGTTGCACTGACATCTTGCGAGAAGGTGGTGATGGACGTTCAGCAGACGGACGTGCTGGAGAATTCAACAGCCGAAGGCGTTACTGTCAAGCTCCACGTAGCACAGTTAGAGAACCAGATGACCGTCAGCTCCACACGAGCACTGGTCGACGTGTCCGACGCATGCGAGCGTCTGAACTTCGTGGTCTTCAACAACGGGACAAAGGTAAAGAGCATATCGCAGAAGGCCGGCGACGAGGGCTTCGGCACGGTGAGCATGACCCTGCAGACGGGCACCTACCAGCTGATGGTACTTGCCCACAGCGGAAAGGCCAACCCCACCCTGTCCAACCCGGAGAAGGTTCAGTTCGACAATACCGGCACAAGCTATTCCGACACCTTCTATTACTATGGCGACCTTGTGGTTAACGAGGCCGACGAGGAGGGGCAGGTGCAGTCGCACGACGTAAAGCTCGACCGCGCCGTGTCCATGTTCCGACTGGTCATCTACGATGCCATACCCGACAATGTGAGTCAGATCAGGATATGGTACGAGGGCGGCAGTGGCGCACTCAACACGGTGACTGGCTTCGGATGCGTTAAGTCGACACAATACGTGATGTACAATATGGCCGGTGTCACCAGTCCCCTTCAGCTTGAGGCCTACACGTTCCTCCATGCCGACGAGGGCGACCTGAGCATCATCGTAACAGCCTACGACGCTAACTCCAACATTGTCAAGTTGCGCGAGTTCTCTAACGTACCCATGAAGCGCAACCAGATTACCCAGTACTCCGGCAACTTCTTCACCACTAACAGCGGCTCCGACGACCCTGTCACTCCAGACGACCCTGTCAACCCCAACAACCCCGATGCCAGCAGCGGCTTCACCTTTCACGTTGACACCGGCTGGGAAGGCCAGACCAACTTCACCTATTAGTAGAGTTTCTGCACGTGTTGGCACAGACATGAAAAGCGGCGCACTATTTGATTAGTGCGCCGCTTTTCATGTCGTTTCGTTAAAATGCTCTTTTCCTTAGGAAAGCTTAGATGTTGGCAATGCTCATAATGTTGGCAAACACTCCGGCGGCAGTAACGGCAGCTCCGGCTCCGTAGCCCTGGATGAGCATGGGGTACTCCTTGTAGCGCTCGGTGGTGAGCAGCACTATGTTGTTAGAGCCTTCAAGCGGATAGAACGGATGATCCTTGGGCACTTCCTTCAGAGCCACATTGGTCTTGCCATCCTCCATAGTGGCCACGAAGCGCCAGCGCTTGCCCTCAGCCTCAAGCACCTTGCGGCGGGCCTCGAAGTCGGCGTCAAGCTCGGGCAACCGCTTCCAGAAGTCGTCGAGGCTTCCCTCGAAATAGCTGTCGGGAACGAAGAGGTGCTTCTCCACGTCTTCCTGCTCAACCTTGTAGCCAGCCTCGCGGGTCAGTATTACCAGCTTGCGTATGACGTCGGTGCCAGAAAGGTCGATGCGCGGGTCAGGTTCTGAGTAGCGCTGTTCCTTGGCGCGGCGTACTGTCTCGGAGAAGGGCACGTCGGCAGCTATCTCGTTGAAGATGAAGTTGAGCGTTCCGGACAGGATGGCCTCAATCTTCAGAATCTTGTCGCCAGAGTTGCACAGGTCGTTTATGGTACCTATGATGGGAAGCCCGGCGCCTACGTTGGTCTCATAGCGGAACCATACGCCGCGGTCGCGAGCCGTCTGCTTCAGCTTCATGTAGCTGTCGTAGTCGCTCGAAGCGGCAATCTTGTTGGCAGCCACCACCGAGATGTTGTGCTCCAAGAATGTCTGGTAGAGCGAAGCTATCTGCTTGCTGGCCGTGCAATCCACAAAGACGGAATTGAAAATGTTCATCTTCACTATCTCGTCGCGCATGTTCTCAGTATTTGCAGGCTCTCCGGCGCGCAGTATCTTCTCATAGTTGTCCAGGTCGATGCCGTCGCGGTCGAGCACGAAGTTGTAGACATCAGAGATGCCTACCACATTCAGCTTCAGGCGCTTCTTCTGCATCAGAATCTGCTGCTGGGTGCGTATCTGCTCCAACAGCATGCCTCCTACGGTGCCTATGCCGCAGATGAAGAGGTTGAGCACCTTATACTCTGAGAGGAAGAACGAGTCATGGAGCACGTTGAGCGACTTGCGCAGGAAACGCCCGTCTACCACAAACGAGATGTTCGTCTCCGAGGCTCCCTGGGCACAGGCAATCACGCTGATGCCTGAGCGTCCGAGAGTGCCGAAGAGCTTACCGGCAATGCCCGGCGTGTGTTTCATGTTCTCGCCCACAATGGCTATGGTGGCAAGTCCGCTCTCCGCCTGCATGGGGAACATGGCTCCCGTCTCTATTTCTTTCTGGAACTCCTGGTTGAGCACCTCTACGGCAGCGGCGGCATCCTCGTCTCTCACGCCAATGGAGGTGGAGTTCTCCGACGAGGCCTGGCTTACCATGAACACTGAGATGCCACGGTCGGCAAGAGTGGTGAAGATACGGCGGTTGACACCAATGACACCCACCATCGACAAACCCGTGACGGTGATGAGCGTGGTGCCCTTTATCGACGAGATACCCTTGATGGGCTTCATGTCGTCGTCTATCTTGTCCTTGATGAGCGTGCCAGGGTGCTCGGGGTTGAAGGTGTTCTTTACCTTAATAGGTATATTCTTGATGCATACGGGATAAATGGTAGGCGGATAGATAACCTTTGCACCGAAATTGCAAAGCTCCATGGCCTCTACGTATGAAAGCTCGTTGATGGTGTATGCCGACTTTATTACCTTCGGGTCTGCGGTCATGAACCCGTCAACGTCGGTCCATATCTCCAGGACATCGGCATCGAGTGCGGCTGCAATGATGGCTGCAGTGTAGTCAGAACCGCCACGGCCAAGGTTGGTGGTCTCGTGGCTGTCGCGGTCGCGGGCAATGAAGCCTGGCACCACCAGCACAGTCTTGTTGGTTGCAGCAGAGCTGCCGCAAACTGAACTGAAAGCTTCCTTCACCAACTGATTCGTCAATTCGGTGTCAAGCACATGCTTTCCCTGCTTGTTCTCCGTGCGGATAAAGTCACGGGCATTCATGCGCACGCCGTTCTTGAACAGGGCGGCAACAATGTGCGAGCTCAGGCGCTCGCCGTAGCTGATGATGGTGTCCTGAGTCTTCTCGCTCAAGTCATGAATAAGGTATACACCATAATATATGCTTCTCAACTGGTCGAAAAGCTGGTCTACACTGTTGAATAAGTCCACACGCTTTTTGTCGTCGGTGATGATAGCGTCTATCATCTGGTGGTGGCGACTCACCATTGCCTCGAACTCCTCACGGTAGTGACTGTCGCCGTTCTTCGCCATCTGCGACGTGACAATCAGCTTGTCTGTAATGCCGTTCAGTGCACTTACTACTACTATGACAGGTTGCGTCCGAGCCTCTGCCTCAACGATTTTCTTTAAGCTAAGAATGCTTTTCACGGAACCTACGGACGTTCCGCCAAATTTCAATACTTTCATTTCTGAATCTGTTAAATAACTCCTGGTGCACCCACAACAACTGGGGCATTGCTCCATTCGGCCTGCAAAATTATACATATTTTTTCTACTGACCAACAAATTGCCGAAAAAAATGCCAAAAAGCTTGGTGGTTTCCAAAAATTGTTGTTACTTTGCAAAAGATTTCAAGTTTATTAATTCAAAAACCAATTAAAAGATGAAGAAATTATTTTCTGCAATCGTTGCAGCAATGATGGCCATTCCATCGTTTGCACAATTCAGTAGCGGCGGCTTCGACCTCGACAAGGAGAGTCTCTATTACGGAATACGCTTCGGCGCTATGTTCTCTAATCTCAGCGGTAACACACAGAAAGATGCCAGCCAAGGCATCACCTATCGCACCGACCTCGGCATGAAGGCCGGACTGGGGTTAGGCGGCGTCATCGGCCTGCGCCTCTCGCAAACGGCTCCTGTCTTCCTTGAGAGCGGACTTTACTTTACACAGCGCGGTGCCAAAGGGCACAACATAGACGTAACATACAACAACCTGGAGATTCCCCTGATTGTAAAGTATGGCATAAAGGTCTCTGACAATATTGCCATACTGCCCTTTGCAGGCATGTACTTCGCACACGCCATTGCAGGAAAGACCAAACAGCGTCACTTGATAGTAGATGACAAAGGCGAAACGAAAGAAGACGGAACAACCGAGAAGGTCGGCACCTTTGCCGAAGAGTCGGCCCGCACCGGCGGCCTTAACCGCAACAACATCGGCGTGAAGCTCGGATGCGGCTTTGAGTACAACAAACTCTACCTTGAGGCCGGATACCAAATCGGACTTAACAACATTGCCAAGGGAGGCAGCAACGAGCGTCTCAGCGACCTGTCTGCCAGGTCAAACGCACTGTTTGTCAACGTAGGTGTGAACTTCTAACCACACACCATTACAACACTAATGCCAGACCACACTTACACGAGCGGTCTGGCATTATTTTGTTTGATTTCTCTTGCACGCTAAGATGCTACCTATCATTTAGGAGCTAAGCTTCGCCGATGCCTACTGTCTTGAAAACCGATTTATGCCAGAGTCTATGGCCATAGATATTTTTATCCGCTCATCAGCACCTTCTCGCCCTATAGAGATATACTGAGTGCCGCACCGGAAAATCTTCTTACATCCCACTGGTTGCTTCGTTTGTCGTTTTTCCTTAATATATACAAAAAGCAGTGGGAAGTGCGCGGTAATTGCAAAAAGTTCCGTTTCTTTGCACCAAAATAAACCTTAGGCAAAATGAGCAAGTACGAGCCATCGAGACCCCCCAGAAACATTATTGTATTATTACTTTTAGCCATGCTGGCCCTCGTGGGTTGCGGCGACGGTAAGTCTGTGAGGCAACTGCCGCACCTGGGCAACACGCCCTACCAGCAGGACACCATATTGATGACTTACGCCACCAATCCTGAGCGGGCGTTGACCTTGCTCGACTCGGCGTTGCTTTTAGGTAACATTAGCGAATACCGCGCTCAGTGCATCCGTGCCAGGATCTATAGCAAGTCGCTTGTGGAGCAACGTCAGGACTCTGCCATCCTCATCTGCAAGGAACTGCTCGGTCACGACTCCGTGCGCAACGAC
>JAFSKJ010000010.1 GCA_017449025.1 Prevotella sp.
AAAGGGGTCGCCGCTCAGTAACCGTAGTGTCCAAAGGACCTGCGGAAAAAAGAACGCCGCGGATTGCACTCTGCTTCGCACCACCCGGTTACTGAGCGGCGACCGCTTCGCGGTCATACATCGTGGCAACCGTACAGGTCGGAAATTTCTATTAATCGTAGGGACTTACTTTATGTATGTCCGCAAAGCCGCATAGATTCGGACATACATAAAGTAAGTCCCTACTAAGATGTCCTCTTGATAGGCGCGCTGAGCAGATACAGAACATACCTTAGATGTATTTAACAAGGCTCTTCTTGTACCAGTCGAACAACATGCCAACACCGTCTTCTATCTCCACACGGTGTGTCCATCCAAGGGAATGCAATTTTCCTACGTCGATGAGCTTACGCGGGGTACCGTCAGGTTTTGTCGCGTCGAATTCAATGGTGCCTGTAAAGCCAACGGCCTCAGCCACGAGTTCTGAGAGCCGTCGAATGGTAAGCTCCTTGCCTGTGCCTACGTTGATGTGGCAGTTGCGTATTTCGCCCAACGACGGTATGGCGCCTCCGCGACCCGACGAATGGTTTCTGTCTACGGCTCCGTCAATGCTGTTGCCGTAGTGAACGCTGCTGTATTTCTCTGTTCCAATGATGTCGGCAAAGTCAACATTGAGTAGCACGTGGACAGAGGCGTCTGCCATGTCCTCGCTCCAGAGGAACTCTCGCAGAGGAGTGCCCGTTCCCCACAGAACCACCTTGTTGTCGTAAATACCGTACTTGGCAAGAATGCCAAGTATGTCGTCGGTTTGCGACGAGCCGCTCACCCCTTCCACAGGCCTTATGTCGAGGTCGCGGCGTATGGAGTCCCAGTTACCGTCGTGAATCAGCTGGGCCAGATAGACCTTTCGCATCATGGCAGGCATGACGTGGGAATTCTCGAGGTGGAAATTGTCGTTGGGGCCGTATAGGTTGGTAGGCATCACGGCTATGTAGTTTGTGCCGTACTGCAGGTTGTACGACTCGCACATCTTAAGGCCTGCAATCTTGGCAATGGCATACTCCTCGTTGGTATACTCCAAGGGCGATGTCAGCAGGCAGTCTTCCTTCATGGGCTGCGGAGCATTCTTGGGGTAGATGCAAGTGGAGCCGAGGAAGAGCAGCTTCTCCACACCGTGGGCGAAGGCCTCGCTGATAACGTTGCATTGCATTTTCATGTTCTGCATGATGAAGTCGGCCCGGTAGAGGGAGTTTGCCATGATGCCGCCCACGAAGGCTGCTGCGAGCACAACAGCCTGTGGGCGCTCGGTGTCGAAAAACTCCCTTACGGCCTGCTGGTCGGTGAGGTCCAATTCACTATGAGTCCGCCCTACCAGGTTGTTGTAGCCTCTCTCCTCAAGGTTCTTCCAGATGGCCGAGCCTACCAGTCCGCGGTGTCCGGCCACATATATCTTTGTCTGCTTGTCGGTTATCATAATCTCTGTATTGTGTTTTGTCAATGTCAGTCAATGTCTACCACCGTTATTCCGGCACCGCCAAACTGCACGTGCTCGTCGCGGAAGTGGGTAACGTTGGGAACCGTGGCCAGATACTGGCGGATGAGCTGGCGCAAGAC
The DNA here is from genome assembly GCA_017449025.1 of Prevotella sp. GTDB lineage: Bacteria > Bacteroidota > Bacteroidia > Bacteroidales > Bacteroidaceae > Prevotella. Next base: position 1,594 of record JAFSKJ010000010.1, read on the forward strand.
GCCCGTACCCGTACCGTGAAGGATTCTGACACGTGGCATGCCAACGAGTATTGCGTCGTCGATGAAATAAGTCACGGCGTTGATGGCCTCGTCGCCGCGCATGCCACGGACGTCGAGATCCTGGCGGAAGTTAAGCTTGCGGGAGTCTATGACGTTGCGAGTCTCGGTAGACACCTGAGCGTACGAGCCGGCTATGGAGGCATTGCGCTCTTCGCTCTTAGTGAACTCCTTCTTCGTGTCTTTGGCCAATTCAAGGCGCTCCACACGCATCTTCGACCTCATGCCGCCAAACACCACGGTAGCCATCTTGCCGTCGGTATTCTCAACGGTGCCGACGCTGGTGAGACCTTTTATGCGGACTGTGGAACCCACGACAATGGCAGCATTCCCTACCACGTCTTTCTTGGCATCAGCGGCAGGCGACACAGAGTGGCTGGCATTGCCCTGCGCAGCCGACTGCGCTGCCTTCTCCTTCTTCTGCTTCTTGCGCTCCTGACGGGCCTGAATCTGGCGCATCTTGCGTTCTATCAGCTCGTTGCCGGCATTAGAGTCTGCCGTGGCTATCTCCTCCCTGAAAGCGTTCAGGTCCTCACGTATCCTGCGAGCTGCCTCCTTCTCGGCCTGGCTCTCCCTGATTTCACGTATTGCGTTCTCTATCCGCCTGTTGCTTTCACGCAGCAGTTCCTCTGCCTGTTCGCGAGCGCGCTGGAGTATGTCCTTGCGCTGACGTTCTATCTCGGTCAGCTCATCCTCGTAGCGCGAAATCTTGCTTTCCAACGACTTCTCGTGCTGGTGAATGGTCTGGCGCTTGCCTTCCCAGTAGCGCTTGTCGCGAACAATGTCCTGCAGGTACTTGTCGCTTTGGATATACTCAGAGCCTACTATCTCGCTGGCATCGCTGATTACCTCTGCGGGCAGACCCGACTTGCGGGCAATCTCTATGGCAAACGACGAACCGGGCTGGCCTATGGCAAGCTGGAACAAGGGGCGCATCTCATGGCGGTCGTAAAGCATGGCACCGTTAACCACACCGGGATGGCCTTCGGCAAACTGCTTCAGGTTCTGATAGTGGGTGGTTATGACGCCGAAGGCTTTCTTCTTCCAATACTGCTTCAGCACAGCCTCGGCTATGGCACCGCCTATGGTGGGCTCAGTGCCTCCGCCAAACTCGTCAATCAGCAGAAGCGTACGGTCATTGGCCTGGCGCATCATCTGCTTCATGTTCATCAGGTGGCTGGAGTAAGTAGAAAGGTCGTTCTCTATGCTCTGCTCGTCGCCGATGTCAATCATGATGTGCTCGAAGACACCTGCTGTGGAACGGTCGCCGATGGGGACGCTGAGGCCGCATTGGAGCATATATTGCAACAGTCCGACGGTCTTCAGGCATACCGACTTTCCACCCGCATTCGGACCAGAAATGATCAGCAGTCTGCCACTCGGTGCATTTCTCTCACCTCTCACCTCTGCCCTCTCACCTCTTAGCATGATGTCCAGCGGTACCACTTTCTCGCCTTTTTTCTCCAGCGAGAGCTGCAGCAACGGGTGAATGGCGTGTATCCAGTCTATGTGGGGCAAGTTGTTCACTTGGGGCTCAAAGGCCTTTGTCAGTTCGGCCCATTCCGCCTTGGCCTGTATCAGGTCAATCTGCGCCAGGAATCCGTAGGAACCGAGGATTTCAGACACGTGTGGACGCACCTCGTCGGTGAAAACGGTGAGGATTCTGATTATCTCCCGGCGCTCCTCGGCCTCAAGTTGGCGCACCTTGTTGTTCGCCTCCACTACTTCCGTAGGCTCGATGAAAACAGTTTTTCCAGTGGCCGACTCGTCGTGTACGATACCGTTGATGCGTCGCTTCACGGCTGGCGCGATGGGTATCACCAATCTGCCGTCACGCATGGCAGGGGCCGCATCCTTATCCACGAGGCCTTCCTTCTGTGCTGCATGTAATATGGTATATAATGTGCGCGAGATGCCACCCTGAGTCTTTTCCAAGTCGTGACGAATGGTGGCCAGCGTCATCGAAGCCGAATCCTTGATTTTTCCGTATTTGTCGAGAATGGAGTCTATGCGTCTGATCATGGCAGGGAAGGTAGTGACACCCTCAGTCAGCCTGAACAGGGCGGGGTATTTATACTCAACGATGGCCGTGTGGGCGATGGAGTCGGTGATGCTTTCTTGTGCGTCGGTGAGATACTTCACTATGTCGGCAATCGTCTGCAGCGACCGCCTCAAGTCCCACACCTCGTCCTCCTCCAGGTGCGTGCCCTCCAATCGGATGCGTGTGATAGCCGCGCGCACGTCGAAGAAATACTGCATTGGGAAGTCGTCCTTTGTCTGGCGGAGCTTGCGGAACTCTCTTGTCTGAGCCAACTGCTCGTTAATCACGTCGACATCCGTAGAGAAGACCATTTCATCAACCTTCTCCTTACCCAACGTGCTTAGACAGCGCTCCTTCAGTAACCGCCGTATCTCGTCGAAACCAAGCTTGCGTTCAAAGTTGTACGGATAAATCACGCTGCAAAGGTACGAATAAATGGGCGAATTTCCAAATAAATTATAAAAAGTTGCCTTAAAATTTGTTTCTTTCAGAAAATCTCAGTACCTTTGCACCCGCTTTCGAGAATATCGGGCACTGGAGAGATGGTAGAGTGGTCGATTACAGTAGTCTTGAAAACTACCGTACCGAGAGGTACCGGGGGTTCGAATCCCTCTCTCTCCGCAATTTAATGAAAAGGGAACCTTACGGATTCCCTTTTTTCGTACCTGATTACCAGCGCCTTATTAGTTTAATCTTCAGAACTGTGCCTTGCGTGGATCTGAAACGCCACCACCAATCGCCACCGTCTTAGTCATTCGCAAACTGCCTGGGTTGGAAAAGGCGAACCCGTCCTTGCTTTTCCACGCCGCCCATAGAAATAGGCATGTGCACAACTATTCGTAACAACCTCGCGGATAATCTTATGAACAGGGGTGTCGTCCACACGTTGCATCCCCTTTAGCACAGATGGAACCTTGAGGTCGGCAGTCAATTTTGGCACAACCTTATAGACAAAGTCGAAGATGTTACCACTCCAGTCGCCTGATGATGAGACGATGCGATCAGTCCAACGGGTAGTTGACATCTGGCGATTCTCCTGATAGTATAGGAAATACTGAGGAAACTCACGCAAACCACCCTGAGCAGCCTTAGCCTCCAGTGTTTCTTCCCGTTTCGATGGCTTCAGCTCACACTCCCATACCGTGATGCAATGCCAACCCATTGCCGCCAGTTTCTTCTGCTCCTCCTTGTCCCGTTCCTTGTTCCTGAAAATCTTCGCCACCAAGAACTCCCTGTCCGTCTTCGGAATCTTACAACACTCCGAACTATGTAAGTCCATCCTCCGCTCGCCCTTTGGAGAGCGGCCTGGGGTGAGGCTGCACTATGTCCATGCCAGAAGCACCCATTCACAAATATGCACGTCCTGTATTTCCTCAGCACCAAGTCCGGATGCCCTGGCAACCGCTTGTGGTTCAACCTGTATCTGAATCCCCTCTTCCACAGCCCCCGCCGCACAATCATTTCCGGCTTCGTATCCTTCGACCGAATCGCCGCCATGTTGGCACGTTTCTGCTGTTTCGAGAGTTTATTCATATCCCTTTTACTACTATACACTTCCATTATATCTCTATTGCACTCTTTAGTTTTTCTTTTACTTCCAAATCCGCAGGCAACCACTTCACGCTATCCAAACCGTCTTTCGTGAGCCACTTCGTCGCCTCGTGCTCATTCAAGTGCAGCGCTTCTGTCAATAGCGAGCAAAGATAGCAATACATTTTCAAATGAAAGGCAGGATAGTCATACTCTACCGTACACAGAAACTCATCTACACTGATTTCTGTGGACAGTTCCTCACGAATCTCCCTCACGAGTGCCTCCTCCGGTGTTTCCCCAGCCTCTATCTTCCCGCCAGGAAATTCCCACCAGTCCTTCCACTCGCCATATCCTCGCTGTGTGGCGAATATCTTATCTCCCTTTCGAATTATCGCTGCAACAACTTCTATCTGTTTCATTCTTGAAATGCTTTGCTACAGTGTGCTGTCCAGTTCGTCTATGTAACTCAGACAGAAATCCTCCAGTCCGATGTAGTAGATGCCATCCTCGTCATACCACGGTACAATGTAATGCCGCACGACAACTATCTTGCGGTAGGAGTCGTTGATGCGCCGCAGGGAGTTTGTTTCTTGCTTTCTTTTCTCCTCGTCAGGGATAGCAAAAGTTGACTGAATATAGCAGCGACGGTTGCCCCGATTGACCACGAAGTCAACTTCCAGCTTGGTGCGCTTGCTTTTGCCCTGCTCGTCCTTATAATTATACTCCACCACACCTACATCCACGTTAAATCCACGGATACACAACTCATTATAGATAACGTTCTCCATCAGGTTTGTTTCCTCCTGCTGACGGAAGTTGAGTTGGGCATTTCGCAGCCCCACATCGGTCACGAAATACTTTTGAGGAGTGTTGATATACTTCCTGCCTTTGATGTCATATTGTCTGGCCTGACGCAGCAGATAAGCCTCAGCGAAATAGCCCAGATAGATGCTGATGGTAGCATCGTCTATCTTCGTCTGCTTCACGGTAGCAAAGGTGTTTTCGAGTTTCTTAGGGTTGGTCAGTGAGCCAATGCTGCTTGCCATGATGTTCATCAGATCATCCAGCACAGAAATATCCTTCTGGATATGATTACGCTCTATCACATCGGTCAGGTAGGTTTTCTGAATCAAGTCATGCAGATACTGGCTCTTCTCCCTGTCGGTCTTCAGCGCCATCACCCTTGGTAGTCCTCCGTATGTGACATACTCCGCCCACGCACGACTCTTGTCACCCTGATAAGCCGAATAGAACTCCTTGTACATCAGTGGATTCACATGAATCTCGTCACCCCTGTCCTTGAACTCTGTCATCACATCTGTCGAGAGCATCTTCGAGTTGCTGCCAGTTACATAGACATCCACATTCTTGATGTCCAGCAACCCCAACAGAATATCAGCAAACTCAATGGTAGAATTTTTATCGTCGAGCCAGGGATTGGGTATAGGTTCCACTTCCTGAATCTCGTCCAGCATGACGTAATATTGCTTCTTGGAATCCTTTATCTGGTCACGCAGGTACTTATCCAACTCCAAGGGATTGCGGTACTGGGCATTTCTTGCCACATCGAGTTTCAGCATAATCATCTGGTCGTCAGCAACTCCCTCAGCCTTCAGGTAGTCACCGAATATGTCGAAGAGTAGTACCGACTTGCCGCACCTGCGAATGCCGGTAATCACCTTCACACGCCCATTCTCACGCTTCTCAATGAGTTGGTTGAGATAATAATTCCTTTCAATCCTATCCATACTTCCGAACGTTTTGCGTATTTACGCATTGTTTTCAGCTGCAAAGGTAGGCATAATTATCGAAATACATTCATCTAATTACTTTTTTTCAGCGACTCTCTCATTTTCTACTCATTTTTTGCTGTTTTCGTTTTTGTTTCCGCTGCCATTTACAGCATCACATCAAACGCTCTACCCATATTGTTGCCATACACTACCCTGCTTATAGCCTTACTCGAACCAGCCTTCTGAGTAAGCCTAGGAGCAGGCTGGGAGCAACTTAGGAGCAGGCTATAGTATGGCTACGGTATTCTTTTAGTGCATCCACTACCTCCAAATCCGCAGGCAACCACTTCACACTATCCAACTCGTCTTCACTGAGCCACTTCGCCGCCTCGTGCTCATTCAAGTGAAGCGTTTCTGTCATCTCTTCGAATACGTCCTATTCCTATTGCCCCCATGTGCCTCCAAATATCCGAACTCCGTAAGTTGGCGAAGGTAGCGCTTGGCGGTGGTAGGATTGAAACCGAAATGACTGACGATTGCCTCTGTCGTAATCTGGTCCTTATCGGTCACAAATTCCAAAATATCGACCAGTTTCTCTGCTAATGAGGGCTTTATCGACCATTTATCGACCATTTTCTGTTTCAAACCTTGTTTATCGACCACTTTCTCTGATATTGACTTGATAAATTGGTCGATATCTGCCTGCAGGTGCTGACAGTGATGATGGGCCATGCAGTTAAGAAAGACATTGAGATCTTCACTCTCGCGGGTGTCTATCAGCGCCTGGATGTATTCAGCCTTATCTTCTTTGAGCACCTTAGTCGGCAGCATGCCAAATTCCCATTGTAGCAAATTCATCAGCAGTCGACAGGTACGTCCATTACCGTCTGCCCAGGGATGGATAGTCACCTGTTCGAAGTGAGCCCAGAAACTGAGGTCATAGACAGCGGCTACATCAGCGGGATCAATGGCTTTGCGACGTCGGTTTAATTCCTCGCAGAACGCTGCCAGACGTGCAGGCACCTTTTGATATGCCAGATACGACTTGCCTCCCGTGCCGGCTGTCACATTCAACTTGCGCAACTCACCCTTTGCGGCAGAGAAATCACCACCTATCGAGTGATACACGCTGCCCGTGCGAGCCATCACCTTAGATGCCAACAGGATAAGCCAATCTGTAGTGATAGGTTCATGCTGCTTGATCCACTCACGGCCGTAGTCGTATGCCACCTTCAAGTCGAGGTTCATCTGCTGCTCCAGCATGGTGCGCTTGCTGCTGGTGATGCCTTCGTCAAACAGCAGTTGCGCCTCCACCTCTGTCACCGTACTGCCCTCGATAGCCGTAGAGTGCGTGATGATGGAGTAGAGATAGAACTTGTCGAAGTCTATCTGGTCAGAGATGCCCAGCGCCCTGTGTTCCTGGAGCAACTTCATCAATAAGTCTTTATTCTCTTTTGTCATATATCGTATTCCTTTATTTCTATAACGTTTTTATTCCGTTTTTATTCTGTGGTATCGTGAATCCGTTCACCATGAACTCTTAATCTTGAACCGCAAGTTTCTCCGCTGCCATCGGCATCTGAATATCTTCATCGTCCAGCTTCGGATAGGGGATGGCTCTCGCTCCATGATCCTGTAGCCAGATATGATTCAGCGTAAAGGCAATTGACTCCAGCGTCTCTTCCCGTTTTTTGGGTGTCAGCTCACACTCCCATACAGTGATGCAATGCCAGCCCATCGCAGCCAGCAGCTTCTGCTCCTCCTTGTCCCGTTCCTTGTTCCTGCGAATCTTCGCCACCCAGAACTCCCTGTTCGTCTTCGGAATCTTGCAGCAACATTTCTCATTTATCATTTCTCCTTTCTCATTTAGCGAAGTGCCGTGTCCGTGCCAGAAACACCCATTCACGAATATGCACGTCCTATACTTCCTCAGCACCAAGTCCGGATGCCCCGGCAATCGCTTGTGGTTCAACCTGTATCTGAATCCCCTCTTCCACAGCCCCCGCCGCACAATCATTTCCGGCTTCGTATCCTTCGACCGAATCGCCGCCATGTTATTGTGTCGCTGTTGTGGAGAGAGTTTATCCATTTTGATTTATCCTTGTTGAATCTTATCTTTATAGCTCATCTAATCCTCTCATAAGCAATGTCCTGAGATTGAGTCTGAATCCCCATTTCAACTTTTCCGTTAAAGGATTAAGGCCTATTGCTACATCCTGCATCACTTTGAACTTCCAGCTCTCAAGGACACGATTCTTCCTATCCCATTCCACCATTCTTTTTAACGGTATACTTACTTTTGTCGTCTTCGACCACGTCTGTTTGCCCACTGTCGTAACGAACAACAAGCATGGAACTTCCATTCTCTGCTTTCTTGTCAACGACGGTACAGTATCTGTATTCGTAGATGATTCTGTCACCAATCCTTACTCCCAGTTCATCATCTTCTGGTTCACTTTGGATGTTAGTGTCATCCTTGCTTTCTGTAATATCCTTGTCCTGCCCATTCTTTCTCGCTTCGTCAAACTTAGCTTTGCCCTCTGGGCGAGGCTGCTCACGCTCGGGAGAGTCAAAGTCAACTTTGCTCTCCGCTTGCTTAAACGCAGCCTTCATAGTTGGATTCTGGTATGTCAGTTTCTTGATGGTCAGCTCCTCAGCCTTGTTATTAGCGATACGGAGGTTGTTCTCCGACCCAAGCAGGTTGGCCTTGATTTTCTGCAGATGGTCAATGCTCTTGTCAATCTCCTCTATGGCTCGCTGAAACTTTTCGCTGGCCAGACGGTAATTGTTGGCAAATCGCTCCTTAAAATCGTTCAACTTGGTCTCAAAGTTGGTGACATCTACCGACTGGCTCTGTGCCAACACTAACTGACGTTGCAATGCAATGCTCTTCTTCGATGTTTGCACCAATAGCGTGATGAGCGGGATGAAAAACTGCGGACGGATGACGTACATCTTTGGATAGCGGTGGCTAACGTCAACAATACCCGTGTTATAAAGCTCACTGTCGGGTTCGAGCAGGGATACAAGGACGGCAAACTCGCAGTTCTTTTGCCGACGGTCTTCGTCCAACTTCTTCAAAAAGTCCTCGTTGCGGTGCTTCGTGGCCGTCTCGTCCATCTCGTTTTTCATCTCGAACATGATGGAGATGTATTCAAAGTCGCCATCGAAGTCGCGGAAGATGAAGTCGCCCTTCGAGCC
>JAFSKJ010000057.1 GCA_017449025.1 Prevotella sp.
AATGAATTCTGCTACAAGTTCAATAGACGCTATTTTGGGGATAGGGTATTTGACAGGCTCATCATCGCTGCCATTTCCTACAAACCAGCATTCGAACATAGGATGTACGGAAGTGTGTCACCTAAATGCGGATAATCATTAAGAATAAAACTAAAGAATGAGAACGACGATAATCGTTGGCACAAGCTAAGGAGATGTATGCCAGGGGGTAAAAGACAATCCCTTGGCATCTTTTGTGAGTAACTTACATTTGAGTTCTAAATTAATTTAGCCCACAGAAAAATGTTTCAATATCGTTAAATTTGCTTTGGAATCGTAAAAATTATCAGTCCACCTGCCTTGGACAATTGCAAGATTAAATAAAATTGACTACCTTTGCTGGATTAAAGGTTGCCATTACACAAAGCATCAACAATATAATATGGACGTTCAACGGGTACAGCAAAATATGTTCCTTGTGTTTTACGGAGGAGTGACCGTATGGAATGTGATAGCCTGTTGCTATCTGATTTTCCGTAGGGGCAACGCCATCGCCCCCAATATCACGCCGCCAGTGCGCTTGCGCCGATGGACGGCCGCCTTCTCTGCCGCTATGGCTTTGAGCCATGTGTGGTATCTGCCTATGTACATCCTCACTCCAGGTGATGATGCCTACCTGACTTATCTCGTAAGTGGTATGCTCGACGTTATGGTGGTCCTCCCCTTGGCAATGGTCGTATTGCTCGTCATGCTGCAAGACCGCCGCCGACCGCTATGGCCCGTCGGTGTGGTGGTGGCACCGCTCGGTGTGGCAGGGGCATGGTGCGTTGCCACCCGCAGCGTGACCATCTTACCATTCGTATATGCCTATTTTCTGCTGATGTGCATGGGCATCATGAAATATATGGTACGCGAGACGAGGCGTTATGGCCGCTGGCTGCACGACAACTATGCCGACCTGGAGCACAAGGAGGTTTGGCAGAGCCTGATAGTGCTGGTTCTCATGCTGCTGGCATTTATCATCTATATATTTGAAATCGGTGGGCAGGCATACGAATACGTCATGCAGTTGGTCGATGTCATGATGATATGCTATTTCCTATGGCGGACAGAGACGTTGAGCGACCTGAGCGTCGTCGCCCATGATGCTGAATATGGCCAATATCATCCAGTAGATGATACAGGAGAGAAAGAAAACAATGAATCTTCACTATCGATTCGCAACAAGATCGAGCCATTGCTGGAACGGCACTGTGAAGAACCTCAACTCTATCTGCAAAACGACATATCCCTCTCGCAACTCGCCAAACAGATAGGCGTCAACCGCGTCTATCTCAGCCAGCACTTTGCACAGCAGGGCACCACCTACAATGCCTACATCAACGGTCTGCGCATTCAGCACTTCATTAACCTCTACCAAGAGGCAGACGCAGCCCATCAGCCTATAACGGTGCAGCAACTGGCCTATCAGAGCGGCTTCCGCAGTTATGGTACATTTAACACCGCCTTCAAGCAGAGCATGAGAATGACGGCAACGGAGTGGATGCGTAATATGGCACAACAGGAACGGCAACCAAAAACATAGTGTTATGAAACTAAAACGTATCTTAATTGTCATACTGGCGATTAGCATCACGAGCAGCTCACAGGCACAAAACAAGATAGAAGGAAGTCTGGAGGCTGACTTTGTCAGCAGCTACATCTGGCGCGGACTCCACCTGGGACATGTGTCGCTACAACCAGAGCTTTCGGTAGGATGGAAAGGACTGAGCCTTACGGCTTGGGGCAATGTAGGGCTGAGCGGACACAAGGATGACAACACCGAGATAAACCTGATACTCTCATATCAGACGGGCGGGCTTTCGCTGGGTGTTATCGACTACTGGAACGATGAGCACGACACGCGTTTCTTCTATTTCAAGAAGGATGGTACAGGCCATGCCTTAGAGGGATATGTAGACTATGACTTTGGCCCCGTGAGCGCCTCGTGGCAGACCTTCTTTGCTGGTAATGACTATCAAAAGGCTGACGGCAAACGCGCCTTCAGCTCCTATTTGGAGTTTATGGCCCCGTTCCGGCTGGTCACCTGTGACTGGGAGGCTACGGCTGGACTGGTGCCCTGGGCATCGGACTATTATTCCACTAAAGGTTTTTGCGTGACAAATCTCTCGCTACGTGCTACCAAGGTCATCAAGATTACCGACTCGTTCTCGTTGCCACTATTTGCCCAGCTCGTTGCCAATCCTGCCAGTCAGGATTTGTATTTCGTAACAGGACTCACCCTAAAAGCTTTCTAAATGGCCTGTTCGTAGCGTTGCACCTGAACAGAATGATTACCGACTACTTCAATATCGTTAAATTCGCTTTGAAATTGTAAAAACTTGCAGGCTACTGGCTTGTGGACTATGGTAGTTTTGGAGGGAAATTACTACCTTTGCGACATTATTTTAAAACAATTTTAAGTAATCAAAAACAAACAGTTATGAGACAAACAATTCGTGAGTGTATGATGAAGATGCTTTCGTGCATCACAGTGGTCAGCGTCGTCATCGGAATGGGGCTGCTTGCTAGCTGCCAGAGCAAGGATAGTGCCGACCTCGTGGTCTATGGCAAGATTTACACCGCCGAAGGCAATCAGATTGTAGAAGCTTTTGCCGTGAAAGACGGCAAGTACATCTATGTGGGCGACAAGGCAGGTGCCGAAGCCTTTGTGGAAGAAGGCAAGACCGAGGTGGTGGACTACACCGGCAAGGGACTCGTGATGCCCGGTTGCGGCAATGGTCACGCCCACTATTCGCTGGGCTATGCCATCCAGTCGGTCGGAACAATAATGAGTATGGAGGATGACGTGAACAAATTCCTGACGGAGATTGTTCCCGGTGCTGTCAAGAAGGCTAAGGAGACAGGTGCGAAGGCCATTTTCGGCCAAGGCTGGAACATGATAGAGTTCCCCAAGAACATGCCTACCCGACAGCAGCTGGATGCCATCTGCAGTGACATTCCCATCTACTTTGCCGACGAGGAAGGCCACAAGGGCCTGGTCAACACCATCGCACTGGTCAATGCTGGCATTATGAAGGCTGACGGCACTGTACTGAAAAAGGAGATGCGCGGCGGCGAGATTGGGATTGGGGCAGATGGTACGCCCAACGGCTTCCTATCGGAACAGGCTGGTACTTATGTGCGTTCCTTCTTAGACAATGAAAACCTCTTCTCCATCGATGTCGCCAAGAGCAACATGCCAAAGATTCAGGAGCAGCTGCTGTCGGAAGGCTACACGATGTATCTCGACGGCTACTCCTCCTATTTCTTCAATGACAACTTCTATAAGGCAGCCCAGCAGATGGATCAGGCTGGCGACATGCACTTCGTGCTGGGCACGACGTGGGAGCTGGACAGCTGGATGGACGTAGACAAGACCCTGGACAAGGCTGTTGCCACAAAGCAATACGAGTCGCCACACATCAAGACTCGCTGGCTCAAGCTCTTCATGGACGGTACGGTGGAAAGCGGCACGGGATTCATAGACCCGCTCTATCCCAGCGGCAAGCAGGGCATCCCCAACTGGTCGGAAGAGGAACTGACCGAAATCACCCGCAAGGCCAACGCCAAGGACATCACTATGCACGTGCATGTGATGGGCAACAAGGGTGTCACCCGTATTGTCAACGCCTACGTCAATGGCGGAAAGGATGAGATGCGCAACACGCTTATACATGTGTATGGTGTCAGCAAGGAGGATTATCAGCGTATAGCCGACCACAACATACAGGTCAGCGAAGGTCTGCTCTGGCATCATGCCACCAATGAGCTGCAGGCAGAGCTGATGCAGATACTTCCTGAAGAGTTGAAGGACAAGGGCTATCCGATGAAATCATACTTCGACTACGGCATCAACGTGTCCTCACACTCCGACTTCCCCGCATTGAGTGGTAGTCCTGACGACCCCTTCAGCATCATGGAGATTGCGCTGACTGGTGTTTATCACGTCGAAAACGGAAAGCCTTGGTGGACGGAAGAACTGCTGACCCGTGAGCAGGCGCTCCAAGCCCTTACCATCAACGTGGCCAAGCAGATGTTTCTGGAGAATGAGCGTGGCAGCGTGAAGGAAGGCAAGTATGCCGACTTCCTGCTCGTCACCAAGGATGTGCTGACTTGTCCTGTGACAGAGATTCACGAGGCTAAGCCTGCTGCCACCTACTTCGAAGGAAAGAAGGTCTTTGGGAGTGAAAAGTGAAAAGTAAAGTGAAGAATTTCTTTCAGTCGCTCGCTTTGTGAAAGCGTCCCGTTGGGCCGAGCGGCTACCGCTGTAGTAATAAGTAATAAATCAGATAATAAAAAGTGACAATGGTGAACAAGAATAAGATATGGATGCTCGCTGCTATCTTGATTTGTGGCGTAGGAATTATCATTACGGCCTGCAAAGGTGGCAAACAGTCAGAAGCTGAAACGAGTGACGAGACAGCTGAGCATAAAAAGATTGTCAGATCTTGGTATGGTGAGAATAAAACGATTACAGATGGTAATTACGACAAGTCGTTGGCTGTCAAGTGTATCAACGGAACCTTCGTCGGCAAAAGGGTGGATAGCACCGTTGTCTTTAGGGGTATTCCGTATGTCGGCAAACAACCCGCAGGCGAACTGCGTTGGAAGGCACCGGTGGACGTTGTTCCCTGCGACAGTGTGTATCAGGCTTATTACAATGCCAAAAGTGCCTGTCAGCCAGAGGTCGAAGTGTCTTCCCTTTACTATCAGGACGAGAACTGCTTGTATCTGAATGTTTGGAAGTCTGCTCAGCCAACTGCGGAGCAGAAGCCCGTCATTGTATGGATTCATGGCGGTGCCTACGCATACGGCGGAACGGTCGATCCACTGTACGACTTCCATAACTTCGTAGAGGAGAACCCCGATGTCATCATCGTCAGTGCTGCCTATAGGCTTGGCGTGCTTGGTTTCCTGCATCTGTCGCACCTGCCCGACGGCAAGGATTATCCCGACGCACAGAACTTAGGACTGATGGATCAGCTGATGGCATTGAAATGGGTGCATGAAAACATAGCCGGCTTCGGCGGCGATCCGGAGAACGTGACCCTTATGGGTGAATCAGCCGGTGGCGGCAGTGTGACAAATCTTTCACTGATCAAGGGCTCGCATCAGTATTTCAACAAGGTCATCGCCTTGAGTGGTAATCCGGGCCTGTCTACATCTACAGAAGCGGCCATCGCTTGTACGAATGAGCTGATGGAAACATTAGGCTGCAAGACCGTAGCCGACCTCCAGAAGGTCGATGCTCAGAAACTCGTGGGTGTAGCAACAGAATTGCTCCCCCTGCGTCTGGCTCCCGAAAGAGACGGAAACCTTTTGCCGCGCAATCCGTGGGAGGCCGTGGCCAACGGTGCAGTGAAAGACATCACATACCTGCATGGTGTCAACAAGGACGAGATGAACTTCTTCCTGGTAGGAATGGGCGGACCGGAGCCTTTCAATGAGTGGGCTGTCGCCCGCAAGGAGATGAAACTTGCCACATTGACAACTGAGGAGAAAGCCTTGGTAGAAAGTTTCTGCAAGGATGTGAAGGGGGAGAGCTACGAACCATACTGCAAGTTGTTCAGCCAGCTGATGTTCAACGCGCCGTGCATGCGGTTGTCGGAGGAGCAGACGAAGGCTGGCGGCAAGTCCTATACCTACTATTTCACTGTAGAGTCTGCTCTGCCGATGCTGAAGAGTGCACACGGCATGGCACTGGCACCGCTGTTCAAGCATCCGGAGCTGGATGGCGACACGGGACGTCCGTTCGACGAGACCTTCTCAAAGACTATGCGTAAAATGTGGGTGCAGTTCGCCAAGACTGGCAATCCCTCGATTAGCGCAGATGTTTCTCCTGATGGCAAGGCTAAGCAATGGCCACTCTACGACCTGAAGGACAAGCAGGTAATGGTGTTCGACGAGTTCAACATCCATCCTGAGAAAGAATCCCAAAGGGGGATCGTGGATTGGGACAGAACTTACTTCCTGGCCAATTATTACGGCTTTTAATTCAGTTCAAAATCTGTAACTCAATACGCGTCAAGGCTCACGAAGGATTTTTTCCTTTTCGTGAGCCTTAATTTAACGCCGTATTTCATCTGTCGTCAATACATAGCTTAGGAATAAAGCGGTTTTCTCCTGATTTATTTTCTTTTGCGAAATTATTGGAATGAGCAAATGTTTCGGTAATTATTCCCTTTCCGTTAACATTGTTTATATTCACCCATTTGTACTTGATAGTTGACTTTTTACTATGTGTTTGGCTATAGATTGGGAAATGCCGTATCTATGCCTCTTGGAAGGAAATAACCCTTGATACAGTTCGGGTTACAGACACATATCTGGATATGGTTCTTCTCGGCGAACCCGGCATTAGGATAGAGTGGCTTGCCTTCCCAGAATACGCCACGTATGGAGTCGTAGGCCCGTTTATTGGCCTGCTAGTTAATCTTATGCGTCATTTCTATGACGAAACAGTCTAGTTTGCGCAAGAGCAAGTCTGACGATTTCCCTATACTTATGTTTTCGGGAAGCGGATTACCTGATAGCCGACTAATCTCAAACGCTGTATCGTATGTCTTTTTAAGTTCCTTCAAGTATGCAGAGTCCGTTAGGTCGAAGCAATAGCCCAAATCAATGATAGCACCAATGACTGCAGGATTCTTAATGGAAGAACCTTTTCGTTTAGACAATTCAGCAGCCCATTCCAGAGCCCTTTCCTCGTTGTTCTCCCAGAAATAGATGCCATTGCCCAACCAGTCATAGTCATTAGTACTTGCGAGAAGATTATCCTCACCAGCCACCACTTTATCAACTACTGACTGGTCGCATCCATGAAACCCGACTGTCAGAGTGGGACGGTTTGAATAGAGACTATTCCTCATCTATACATTGGTGCTAAATGACCTTCTGCATCATAAAGTCCAGCCTCTTGCATGAACCTGATAGCATTTTCTTTTGATGACAGTATCTCATGGATGACTGCATCAATCCTTTCTTCTCTGTTGTGCTCGTACTCTGGCATAATCACCTCACTTCCTTTGTTGTTTTTTCTTCTTATTAATAGATGGCTCGTCGTTGCTTTTTCGTTGCAAGGACGGTGCAGCCCGTTCTCGCAGCCTTTGAGTGCAAAATTAGTTCTTTTTTTCTCAAATAACAATGGATTTATGCAAAAAACAGCCAAAAGTTTGCTCTTTTCATATTATTTGTGTACCTTTGCATACAGCAATGAGCCATTCTTGCGTCCCTTTGGTAGCAAGCGAGCGGAGCTCGAGCGGAAACAGGCTGGTGGCTCAGCGTCGAGCAATCTAATAATACGCAGATTGCAGCAGGATACGGATATCAGATGGTTTCCAGTTCGTAACCTCGAAAATCGCGTTATCTCTCAAACCTCCGATAAGCAAAGATGGTTTGAGAATTCTTCCAAAGTTACGAAAAAAGCTTGTAACAAACGAGGGATTTTGGAAGATTAACGCAATTCGACCGTAAATAAAGGCAATAAGGAAACGACTAAAATAGCAGATTATTCTTTCTCCCTGTATTTTTGGGGTGTGAGTCCGGTGAGGCGCTTGAAATATTTCGTGCTGTGCGGTTGAACAGCAGTATGACCGCAACGCGGTCACCTCTAAATAACCGGGTGGTGCGAAGCACCCCCGGAGAAGCAGAGGGGAGGACAACGACCCAGAAGGGGTCGCCCTATACTGCTGCTGGGGCACTCTTTCAGAGTGCATTCGTAGTGTTCCTACTTCCGCAGGTCCTTCGGACGCTGCGGTTACTGAGCGAAGACGCTTTCAGCGTCATTTCAAC
>JAFSKJ010000058.1 GCA_017449025.1 Prevotella sp.
AATGAATTCTGCTACAAGTTCAATAGACGCTATTTTGGGGATAGGGTATTTGACAGGCTCATCATCGCTGCCATTTCCTACAAACCAGCATTCGAACATAGGATGTACGGAAGCGTGTCACCTAAATGCGGATAATCATATCTTCCAAAATCCGTTATCAGTTACAACTTTTTTTCGTATCTTTGCGCACGTAATCTAAAACAATAATTAATATGGTAGCAATGAAATTAAATCAGACAATCATGAAATGCGTGGCCGTGGCCATGATGGGTGGCTGCAGCCTCTGCGCCTCTGGCCAGCAACTGACGGCTGGGAGCATCGACGAGGTTGTCGGCGCGATGACGCTGGAGGAGAAGTGCCACATAGTGCTGGGGCGCGGTATGCACTACAACGACGATGACAAGTTCCCCGGCACGGCGGGCAGCACGTTCCCCGTGGTGCGACTGGGGATTCCCGAGACCTATTGCGCCGACTCGCAGCAGGGCTTGCGTATGAACGCCACACGTGCTTGGGATCACCGCGACTACTACCCCACGGACTTCGTGGCCTCGATGACGCTGGCCTCGACGTGGGACCGCGAGGCGGCCTTCAAGGTGGGTCAAGGCATTGGCAACGAGGTGAGGGAGTTCGGCCTCGACTGGATTCTCTCGCCGGCCATGAACCTGATTCGCAATCCGCTGTGTGGCCGTAACCATGAGTATTACTCGGAAGACCCTTACCTCTCTGGCACCATCGCTGCCGGCTATGTGCGCGGTGTGCAGAGTGAGGGAACGGCAGCTTGTCCCAAGCACTTCGTGGCCAACAATCAGGAGACGAATCGCAACAACAATATCTCGCAGGTCTCGCAGCGTGCATTACGTGAAATCTATCTGAAGGCTTTCGAGATTATGGTGAAGGAGAGCGACCCGTGGAGCATCATGACATCATACAACAAACTGAACGGGCCGTATGCCGTGCAGAACTGTGAGCTGCTGACCACCATTGTGCGCGACGAGTGGGGGTGGAATGGTATGTACGTCAGCGACTGGAACGCCGGCGATGATGCCGTAGCCGCCATGAAGGCCGGCAACGACATGCTGCAGCCCGGTCAGGACAAACAGTACGAGGCCATCCTCGCTGCTGCCAAGAGCGGTGAGCTGTCGATGGACATCCTTAACGCCAACGTGAAGCGCATCCTCGAATATGTGGTGAAAACACATAACTTCAAGGGCTACAAAGCTGGCAACAACCCTGACCTGAAGGCTCATGCGCAGGTGGTTCGCGAGGTGGGTGCCGATGGCATCGTACTACTGCGCAACAACGGCATCCTGCCTCTCACTGGCAAACGCATCGCTCTCTTCGGCTGCACCTCTTACGACTGGATCTCTGGTGGCTCCGGCTTCGGCGGAACCAGCATTGGGCACTACACGGTGTCGCTCATTGAGGGTATGCGCTCGGCAGGCTACGAGGTCTACAAGCCGCTCATTGCCACCTACACCAAGCATATTGCTGACGAGGAGAAGCGCCTGTTCCCTGAAGGACGGCCACCCTTCTCGTTGCTCCCGCCTGCACGTGCTGACGAGAAGCAGTTCACGGCTGACGAACTGGATGCCGCCATCGCTGCCAGCGATGTGGCTATTATCTCCTTGGGCCGCAAGAGTGGCGAGGCCGCCGACCGCAGCGAGGCCGACTTCTACCTGAAGGAGGGCGAGCAGCAGCTCATCAAGGCCGTCAGCGAGGCTTATCACGCCAAGGGCAAGAAGGTGGTAGTGCTGCTTGATATCTGCAGTCCCATTGATGTTGCCTCCTGGCAGAATCAGGTCGATGCCGTGGTATGCACCTGGCAAGGCGGTCAGGAGAGCGGCTTCAGCGTTGCCGACGTGCTCAGCGGTAAGGTGAACCCTAATGGCAAACTGCCCATGACCTTCCAGATCAAGTACGGCGATGCATACGCCGACAAGAACTTCCCTGCCAATGTTGACGACAAGACCTTAGGCGCCATGTTCATGTGGGGCTACGACAAGGACTCTGCTCCCAAGGACCGTCAGCCCGAGGCGAACATCGACTACACCAACTACGAAGAAGACATCTACGTGGGCTACCGCTACTTCGACTCGTTCGGCAAGCCCGTGGCCTACCCCTTTGGCTTCGGCCTCAGCTACACCACCTTTGCCTACGAGAACATGACCTGCACTGTGGACGGTGATTTGGTAACCGTCAAAGTCAACGTCAAGAACACCGGCTCTCGTGCCGGCCGCAATGTTGTTGAACTCTTCGTAGCCGCGCCCAACAGCAAGAAACTGAACAAGCCTGAGAAGGAGCTTCGCAACTACGCCAAGACCCGCCTCCTGCAGCCCGGCCAGACTGAGACTGTCACGATGACTGTCAAAACCTCCGACCTTGCCTCTTTCAACGAGAGGGCCTCAGCCTGGAAGACCGACGCCGGCCTCTACACCTTCATGATCTGTTCGTCGGCCAACGACATTGAGGCGCAGGCTACCGCCAAGGTCAAGGCATGGAGCCAGAAGGTACACAACGTGATGAAGCCCAATGTCAAGCTGAACCTGCTACGCAGATAATTTGCAACAACAAGATTTAAAGAAGTAACAAACGACAAGTTTGGCGGAAACGTCGAATCACATGGGGGCAAACGTCGAAAGCGATTTTGGACGTGCCCCCATTTTTCATACCTTTGCATCGTCAAAAGGAAAAAAGACAGAAACAGAATATTAACAATTTAAAAAACGCAAAGGATTATGAAAAAGATGATGATCGCCCTCGTGGCAATGTTCGTGATGACAATGAGTGCTAACGCACAGAGCAATGAAACCAACGACAAGCTTTCGTTCGACCGTCTAATCAGCTATCTGGAGTTGACCGTTAATCAGGTTGAACCAGTCAAAACCGCTATGGCTCAGTTCAGCAGTTCAATGGAGGCCTATTATCAACTGCAGGATGCCTCCAAAGGTGGCGAAGCCTGGGAGAAGATTCAGGCCCGCCACAAGAAGACAATGAAGAAGGTGCTGAACGAGAAGCAGTACAACAAGTACATCCAGATGCTCGACCTGACAGTCAAGAACACAGCCGAACAGATGATGAACAAGGACACTGCTGCCAAATAGTAGCACTCCACACATACTTCATGTTATGAGTCCACTTTAAAAAGTCAGCAAATGGAAGCAACAACTAAAAAACTACGCGCAGCCGCTCCCCTCCCTTGTAGGGGAGGGTTTGGGGGTGGTGTCAGTATCTTCTTCGCTGTCAGGATGTTACAGACCCCACCCCTGCCCCTCCCCTTGATGGGAGGGGAGTGGCTGCGCTCCGTTTTTTGCCGTCTTAATCATGGTTTTGACTTTTTAAAGTGGGCTCATGTTATGCATTTCCAACATTGATATGAAAAAGTATTTATTTGCAATCGTAGCCCTGCTGACCATGACTATCGGCATGATGGCTCAGACCACAACGGTAAAGGGCATTTTGACCGATAAGGTCTCTGGTGAAACGGAGCCCTTTGCCACTGTCCGTGTGTTTAAATCCGGCAAGACGGACAAACCCGTGGCCATGTTCTTGACCGACTTAGAGGGCCGATTCTCTCACGAAGTGAAAGGGAAGGGGAAGTTTGACATCGTATTCAGCAGCGTTGGCAAGGAAGACCTGAAACAAACGATAGAGTTGGGTAGCGGAGGCACACTTGACATACGAAGACCTCGTTCAGCGGAAGCATAGACTACCAGCGTTTCTTCAATCAGGAACACACGCAGTCGATAGCTCTGACCTATCAGCTCACCTATAGTCCTACGACAACAGAAATGACCCAGGATTTCGCTACTTCCTCATCTACCCTGCTCTTGGATCTCACCAACCGCTATTCTGAGAACAAAGACAAGACTACCAACCACATCCTCCAACTCGACTACACCATGCCGCTCGGCGTAGGCCAGACGTTGAGCCTTGGCGGTAAACTGCAACTGCACAATGCCACGTCGGATGCCAAGTACTACCTGCAGGATGTCTATGACCCCTCTACCAGCTCTGAGTATGAGTACAAGAACAAGATTCTGGCAGGCTATGGCGAATATGCCGGGAACTGGAACAAGCTGGGCGCAAAGGCTGGCCTGCGCTACGAACACACGTGGCAGGACGTAGCGTTTCATCTTGGCAACGGCCAGGATTTCAAGACTAACTACGGTTCACTCGTGCCTTCGGCCAGCTTGCAATACACCTTCTCACAAGGCAAAAACCTCGGTCTGAAATATAACATGCGTATCTCGCGCCCTGGTATCTCTTATCTGAACCCATATGTAGACAAGACCAACCCCATCGCCCTTACCTACGGCAACCCAAACCTTGACGTTGAGAAAGCCCACAACGTGGCACTCGTCTATAATATGTTCTCCTCGAAACTGATGATGAACCTGAACCTGCACCACAACTTCGTGGACAACGCTATCTCGCAGTACAGTTTCTATGATGCCGACAACCTGCTGAACACGACCTACGGCAACGTTGTCAGCAGCCACCAGACGGGATTGAACTGCTACGTGAACTATCTCGTCACAAAGAACACTCGACTGTTCTTTAACGGCGGCGTGAGCTACACCGACCTGCGCAGCGACGCTCTTGACCAAAGTAACAGCGGATGGTCGGCCAATATCATGGGAGGCGTGCAGCAGACACTGCCATGGAAGCTGCAACTCAGCGCCTTCGCCATCAGCTCCACTAAATCATACACGCTGCAAGGCTGGAACGGAGGCTACAACCTTGTCACAGCCAGTCTTTCGAAGACCTTGCTGAAGGACAAGCTGAGCTTGGGCATCTCCGGACTGGTAGGCCTGAACAAGGGAGGCAAGCTGAATATAGAGACCTACAGCCGTGGCTCGAACTTCACCGCCCACAACGACATCCGCGTTCCCATCTACAATGTGAGGTTCATGTCAGTTATACGTTCGGCAACACAAAGATGGTGGCGCGCCAACAGCGGGACAGCCGCATACAAAACGACTTCATAGAGCAGCAGTCGCAAGAAGAGATGATCAACAATGTGGGTTCTGGAACAGGTAATTCCAACTTACCTTAACCTTAATAATACTTATTGTGCGGGAGAGATTTTGCAGTTTCAGAAAGAATTCGTAAATTTGCATCCATGAAGCAGAAGATACAGGCAAAAGACATCTGGTTGTTGGTGGCGCAAGCACTGCTGCTATCGTTTATCATGCTCTCGCCAGGGCTCATCAGCTACATCAGTAGCCGAGATGGTGGGATGGTCACACAAGCACTTTGGATTTCCGCTTTTTGGCTTGGCCCGATGGTGGGAGTATATCTACTTAACTTCTATCTTTTTATCCCCTTGTTGTGGTTCCGTAACCGTTTCTGGTTGTTTGGCATTGCGAATGTGGTGTTGATTATCCTGAGCAACCTGCACCTGATCAGCAACGACATCAGCAATCTGCCCAACTATGTCCAGGTAGGCTTTTCATCGTTTGTGATGATTTCATTCCTACTCTGTCTGATGGCTATCGGCATCGCCCTGAGCATCCGCTATATGATGCGACGGAGTGAGCGGAAGCAGAAAGAAGTAGAGGCTGAACTCGCCTGGCTGAAGAACCAGATAAATCCGCATTTCCTGTTCAATACGCTGAATAATATCTCCAGCCTTGCACAGATAGACGCCGACGAGACGCAGGAGGCTATCATTCAGTTGAGCGACCTGCTGCGCTATGCCATGTATGAGACCAACAAACCCAAGGTGCGCCTCGATGGAGAGGTGGAGTTCATGCGCAACTACATCGATCTGATGAAACTGCGTTGCAATGAGATGACAACAGTCAACTCTCAATTCACAATTCACAATTCACAATTGGAAGTGGCTCCTCTGCTCTTTATCTCACTCATCGAGAATGCCTTTAAGCATGGCGTGAACAGCAATGCACCAGCCACTATCGACATCAGTCTGGAGCAGCAAGATGACATGCTCGTCTTCAACTGCGACAACACGAATAACCCCAAGCCCACAAAGGATCGCAGCGGCTCAGGCATCGGACTTAAAAACACCCGCCGTCGTCTGGATTTGCTCTATCCTGGCCGCTATACTTGGGAACAGGCTATTACCCCAGAGAATATCTATCACGTCAAAATCTCTATTCGCCTATGAGACCACTTACCTGCATCATCGTTGATGACGAGCCGTTGGCAGTACGTCTGCTGGAATCATACGTGGAAAAGACACCCGACCTACAGTTACTGGCTTCTTATACGGACTCCATCACAGCCATCAACGCTATTAAGGAGCAGAAGCCAAATCTTGTCTTCCTCGATATTCAGATGCCGAATATCGACGGCATGGAACTCGCGCATAGCCTGCCAGCAGAGACGCGTGTGGTCTTTACCACTGCCTTCAGGGAATACGCCTTCGAAAGCTATGAGGTGAATGCCGTTGACTTCTTGTTGAAACCCATCAGATACAATAAGTTCATGATGGCTGTGGAGAAAGTAAGGAAACTTTTTGTTCCACAAATTGAGGCCCAACAGCCTAATACCATCTTTATACGTGTAGACGGTGAGTGGAGGAGCATCGCTATCAGCAAGATAACGTACGTCAGTTGTATCAAGGACTACGTGATGTTCTATCTCGACGATGAGCCAAAGGCACTGATTACTCACCTCACCATGAAGGCCGTAGAACAGATGTTGCCTTCGGAAAAGTTCCTGCGCATCCACCGCTCCTATATCGTTGCCATCGACAAAATTCAGAAGGTCGACAGAAACGACTGTGTCTATATCGGCAAGGAAATCATCCACGTGCCCGACGGCTATCTGGAATCTTTCCGCAAATTCCTCGAAACACGTACGTTCAGTACTTACTAAAACAGGCCATTCTGCCGCTTGTTCTTTTCTATGAGCTTCTTTATGGTCTCAACGCTGGCACCGGTGGTCAGGCCATCCTCAGGCGTATTCATACAGTAGTCTACAAGGCGGTCGACAGTGGAGACGGCCACATGCAGGCGACTGTCGGCAGAGGCGTAGTAGATCAACACCCTTCCGTCGTCGTCGGCAATCCAGCCGTTGGAGAACGCCACGTTCATCACATCACCCACATACTCGTCGCACTCCGGCCTGAGGAAGAATCCTCCAGGCTGGGCAATGACACGGGTGGGGTTGTCGAGAGCCGTCATATACATATATAACACATAGCGCAGGCCATCGGCAGTTCCACGAACGCCATGCGCCAGATGCAGCCATCCCTGTGGGGTCTTGATGGGATGCGGCCCCTCGCCGTTCTTCACCTCAGTGATGGTGTGGTAGTGACGTGCGTTGATTATTCTCTCTTCCTTCACTTCTGCATGCGTGATGTCGTCAACAAGTGCCCAGCCTATTCCGCCGCCCGAGCCTGTATCGATGAATCCGTCCTGCGGACGGGTGTAGAAAGCATACTTGCCATCGACAAACTCCGGATGGAGCACCACATTACGCTGCTGGCACTTTGCTTTCAGGTCGGGTAGCCGTTCCCAGCTCTTCAAGTCCCGGGTGCGGGCAATGCCTGCCGTGGCCGTGGCTGCAGAAAGATTGCCGGGCTGAGAGTCGTCGTGACGCTCAGCACAGAACACGCCGTAAATCCAGCCGTCGTCATGCTTTGTTATGCGCATGTCGTAGATGTTTGTGGCTGGGTTCTCTCCCCCACCATATATGTCAGAGGGAGCCTCGGGCATGGTTACAGGCTCGTCCCAGAATCGGAAGTTGTCAATGCCGTTCGGCGACTCGGCCACGGCGAAGAACGACTTGCGGTCGGCACCCTCCACACGGCACACCAACAGATAGCGGCCGTCAAGCTTGATGGCTCCGGCGTTGAACACGGCATTCATCATTATGCGCTCCATCAGGAAGGGATTGTCCTGCTGTGAGAAGTCATACCTCCACTCAAGGGGCACATGCTCAGCCGTGAGCACGGGGAAGCGGTACTTATCGTAGATACCATTCTGTGAGAATTGGAATGAACCGAAACAGCTGCCTGAAGCAGTCACAAGTTCGTTTTTGCGCGCCAGCAGCTCTTCATGTTTCCGGCGCAGTTCTCTTGCCTTCTGTTCAAATGTAATAGCCATATTAATGTAAGTTAAGTGCCAATAAGTGAAAACAGTTACAAAGGTAGTACATTTCCCCGTATCTTCTGCAGCATGGGAAAGATAATTGAGAAAGTTTCCATAGTTTTAACTTTTCTGCCCTTCCGGCGTAACTACTCGGTCATACCGAATAATGGGAAAGAGGAGGCCTGTGGTTTGTTGCCCTTTTGCTCCGGACACTACGGCATACTGAGCGAAAACGCCTTCAGCGTCATCATTTCAACCGTAAAGTTCAAAAAGTTTGTCAGTACAATGAAATATGATTACCTTTGCATTGTAAAAAGAGGTCGTGCCCGACACA
>JAFSKJ010000059.1 GCA_017449025.1 Prevotella sp.
GCTCGCGGCGCAGCATCAGCGTGTAGGGCAGGTAGAGCAGTGTGAGCACCAACGCCGACTTCAGGGTATAGACAAGCAATATGTTCATTTGCGATTTACGATTTTCTATTTACTATTTTCAACATCCTCCAGCAACGCCTTGATGTCGTCTTCCGTCAGTTGCTCCTCCTCCACGAAGAAGCAGAGCATCTTCTTGATGCTGCCGCCGAAGAAGTCCTTCTTCACTTCCTGCATGGCATGTCGCGTGTATTCGGCCCGCGTCACCTTGGCCACGTACTGGTGGGTCTTGCCCTCGCCTTTGTTCTTGAAGTAGTCCACAAAGCCCTTCTCGCGCAGCACCTTCAAATAGGTGGCCACGGTGGTATAGGCGGGCTTCGGCTCTTCCCACCGCTCCAGGATGTCCCATGCGCAGGCGGCGTGACCCAAGTCCCAGAGTATGGTCATCAGCTGGAACTCGGTCTTGGTCAGTGTCTGTTCGTTCTTCTTCATCGCCGTAAGGTTTTTCTCGGTGCAAAGAAAGCGGAAAATAGTGAATCTCGCAACATTCCGATATACCTTTCTGCCCCACCCCTCCCCTTTTTAACCTTTATTCTTAGAAATGCAACAACTATTTACAATAGTATATTGTCAGTCATCGAAGAAAGCGTGCCGTGGGTGTTCTTACGCGCCTTGCTTAGAAGTATTTGGTGATGTTGGCATTGGAGAAGTTGTTCATCTCGTTGACCATGCGTACTGCGGAGTCCACTATTGGGTAAGCGCACAAAGCTCCCGTGCCTTCGCCAAGACGCAGCCCAAGCGAGAGCAGTGGCTTGGCGCCCATATATTCGAGCATGCTTCTGTGGGCTTTCTCATCGCCAGAGTGAGTGAATATCATATAGTTCTTGGCCTGCGGATACATTTCGAGTGCGGCCATGGCACAAGCCGACATAATGAAGCCGTCGACGAGCACAATCATCTTGCGCTCTGCGCCGCGCAGCATGGCTCCTATTGCCGTTACCATCTCGTAGCCACCGAAATATCTGATTATGTTTTCTGTCGACAAGTCGCCTATGGCCATGAAACGCTGCAAGGCTTCATCCAGCACGTAGAGCTTGTGGCTTATGCCGCGTTTGTCGAGACCTGAGCCGGCTCCTACGCACTCTTGCAAGGGTATGCTGGCGAAGAGGCTGAGCCAGATGCTCGACGGCGAGGTGTTGCCTATGCCCATCTCTCCTATCGCCAGAATATTGCATCCTTCGGCTGCACACTCGTCAACAAGCATGCTGCCTGTGTCTATGGCGCGGTTGAACTGCATGTCATTCATGGCAGCCTTGTAGAGGAAGTTATTGGTGCCACGGGCTATCTTCATGTCGATGATACCCTGCGTGGTGCTCAGGTCGTAGTCAACACCTACGTCTACGATGCGGAGTTTGAAGCCGTGCTGCCGGCAGAACATGTTGACGCCGCCGCCGCCACGGGTGAAGTTCTTCATCTGCTGCCACGTAACCTCACGCGGTGACAGGCTGACGCCCTCGCGCTCTATGCCGTGGTCGCCACCCAACAGCAGGTGGCAGGGATGTGTGAGCCTGGGTGTCAGCGTCTGTTGCACCATGCATATCTGAAAGGCCAGCTCTTCCAGCATTCCCAGTGCCCCCTTGGGCTTGTTCAGGTTGTCAATCTTTTCCCTGATGCTTTCTGCCATCGCGGTGTCTGGAACTGTTATGTTGAATGTCCTCATGCTCTGTTTACTTTATTTTCACTGCTATACCACTTACCATTAGAATCACCTCGTCGGCCTTGGAGGCTACATACTGGTTCATCCAACCCTGAAGGTCGGTGAACCGCCGCTGGATGGCATTGTCGCTGACGCCGCCCGAGCCAATCTCGTTGGTGACGAAGATAAAGGTGGCATCCTGGCTTGTAAACCTGTCGAACTCCGCCTTCAACAGGCTCAGTGCCTCGTCAACGGAAGGCTGTTCCCATTCGGCCTTTTCCCTTCTGAAGAAGAAATTTGTGCACCAAAGTGTTATACAGTCTATTACGGCAACACGACCAGTGAGGTCGTGGCGGCTAAGATACATCTCCTCCTCAACATTAGTCCACTGCGGGCCGCGGCGGCGCTGGTGAACAGCCACGCGCTGGCGGAACTCATCGTCCCAGACGTGAGCCGTGGCAACATAAACGGGATTGTCAGCCAGCATCAGCGCCATTTCCTCGGCCTTCTGGCTCTTGCCCGAGCGCTGCCCTCCTGTTATCAGTACTATTTTCCTCATAATCGAGTGCAAAGTTACGCATTTTCTTTCAATTAGCACGCAACAGGTTAGCTTATTTGTCGGTAAAAAACGAAAAATCGCTAATAAATTTGGCTGTTTGCACACTTCTTAGTACCTTTGCACCTCAATAAGAGAATTGTAAAACGTAGAATAGAAAGCAACTCAGATGTTCGAGAATTTGTCAGAGAGACTTGAACGGTCGTTCAAGATACTTAAGGGTGAAGGGAAAATCACCGAGATCAATGTGGCCGAAACCCTGAAGGACGTGCGCCGTGCACTGCTCGACGCCGATGTCAACTACAAGGTGGCCAAGCAGTTTACCGACACAGTGAAGCAGAAGGCAATGGGCATGAACGTGCTCACCGCCGTGAAGCCCAGCCAGCTGATGGTAAAGATAGTCCACGACGAGCTTACCGAGCTTATGGGCGGCAAAGCCGTTGACATGAAACTGGAGTCACGACCGGCCGTCATCCTTATGTCTGGACTACAAGGTTCGGGTAAGACCACGTTCACCGGCAAGCTTGCCAATATGCTCAAGACCCGACAGCACAAGAACCCGCTGCTCGTGGCTTGCGACGTCTACCGTCCGGCTGCCATAGAGCAGCTGAAGGTGGTGGGTCAGACTGCCGGCTGCGACGTCTATACCGAAGAGGGAAACAAAGACGTGGTGGCCATAGCACAGAACGCCATCAGAAAGGCAAAGCAGGAGTCGTACAATGTGGTAATCGTCGACACCGCCGGACGCTTGGCCGTAGACGAGCAGATGATGGACGAGATCTTCCGCCTGAAACAGGCCATCAACCCCGATGAGACTCTTTTCGTGGTCGATGCCATGACAGGCCAGGATGCCGTGAACACTGCCAAGGAGTTTAACGACCGCCTCGACTACGACGGCGTGGTGCTCACCAAGCTCGACGGCGACACCCGCGGCGGTGCAGCCCTCTCCATACGCACCGTTGTCAGCAAGCCCATCAAGTTTGTGGGTACGGGCGAGAAGATGGAGGCCATCGACGTGTTCCACCCCGAGCGCATGGCAGACCGCATACTCGGCATGGGCGACGTGGTCTCTCTTGTGGAGCGGGCACAGATGCAGTTCGACGAAGAGGAAGCCAAGAAGTTGGAAAAGAAAATACGCAAGAACAAGTTCGACTTCGACGACTTCATGGGACAGATACAGCAGATAAAGAAGATGGGTAACATCAAGGAGCTGGCATCGATGATTCCCGGAGTGGGCAAGCAGATAAAAGACCTCGACATTGACGACAACGCCTTCAAGAGCATTGAGGCTATCATCAACTCAATGACGCCCAAGGAGCGCCAAAACCCTGACATCATAAACCAAAGCCGCCGCCTGCGCATTGCACGCGGCTCCGGCACCAAGATAGAAGACGTGAACCGCCTGATGAAGCAGTTCGACCAGACGCGCAAGATGATGAAGATGGTCAGCGGCATGGGGTCGTCGAAGATGGCACAGATGGCTGCGGCCATGAAGGGGAAAATGCCAAGGATGTAAGAAGCTGGAAGTATGCAACCAAACAAATTTATTAAGAAGTAAGCAATATGCAGATAATCGACGGAAAAGCTACGGCATCGGCCATAAAGGCTGAAATTGCCGAAGAGGTGAAGAGCATTGTCTCACGCGGCGGAAAGCAGCCCCATCTGGCTGCTGTGCTGGTGGGTCACGACGGCGGCTCGGAGACGTATGTAAAAAACAAGGTGCTTGCGTGCGAAGCCTGCGGGTTCAAGTCAACGCTCATACGCTATGAGGACAACGTCACAGAGGAGGAGCTCCTTGAGTGTGTGTCGCGACTGAACAGCGACGACGATGTAGATGGCTTCATAGTACAGCTGCCACTGCCTAAGCACATCGACGAGCAGAAGATTATCGAGGCCATCGACTACAGGAAGGATGTCGACGGATTCCACCCCATCAACGTGGGTCGCATGGCCATCGGACTGCCCTGCTTCATCTCGGCCACGCCTCTGGGCATCATGACCCTTCTGCAGCGCTACGGCATCAAGACGTCAGGCAAGAAGTGTGTAGTGCTCGGGCGCTCCAACATCGTAGGCAAGCCCATGGCACAGCTCATGATGCAGAAGCAGTATGGCGATGCAACGGTCACCGTGTGCCACTCCCACTCTGCCACTCTCAAGGAAGAGTGCCGCGAGGCAGACATTATTATTGCCGCCATCGGACAGCCCGACTTCGTGACTGCCGACATGGTGAAGCCCGGAGCAGTGATTATCGACGTAGGCACCACACGCGTGCCCGATGCCACACGCAAGAGCGGCTTCCGTCTCAATGGCGACGTGAAGTTCGACGAGGTGGCACCACTCTGCTCTTTCATCACACCAGTGCCAGGAGGCGTAGGCCCCATGACCATCTGTTCGCTGATGAAGAACACCCTCGCCGCAGGCAAGAAGGAATACTATAAATGACTGCACAGGAGTTTTACGAACAGGGCAACGAGGCGCGCAGGCACGGCCTGTGGCACGAGGCCATCAACAGCTACATACAAGCCATCGAGCTCGACCCGGAGAGTCCGGCTGTAGAAGCCAAGCGGATGTTAGACGACATCTTGGCTTTCTACTGCAAGGACATGTATAACCCATAGATCAAAAACCTTATCGAAAACACATCGGATTTTCCCTTTTTCTTGTCCGACCTTACACTTTTCAACCGTGAAACATTGAGGCCTCATTTGTAGAGTGGCACTTTACGACGCTAAAGTGGCACTTTTTTGAAATTAAGTGCCACTTTACGGTCGTAAAGTGCCACTCTGTGGAAGAGGCATGTTTCACGCCATTTTTATACGTGTCCGAATTGTCTGTGAAAAGTGTCATTTCGTACGTGCGCGCTTAGATTGTGGTGGGCGAGGGATGCCCCGCGTTCCAAACATCACCCTCCTGTCAATAGGAGTTGAGGGGAAGGTGGGAGTTGAGCAAGACGACACAATAAGATAATCCATAAAAATACTGAGAAATTATAGGTTTTTATTGAAAAAGATGTAGTATCTTTGCACCGTGAATGAACCAACAATCAAATTTAATCATGCAAAACAACAACCGTACATTTCTTTATTTCATCTGTGCCGTCTCGGCCATGGGAGGTCTTCTCTTCGGCTACGACTGGGTGGTGATAGGCGGCGCCAAGCCGTTCTATGAGTTGTTTTTTGGTATTGGCGGCTCTCCGCTGATGCAAGGTCTTGCCATGACCACGGCCTTGGTGGGCTGTTTGTTCGGAGCCATGGTGGCCGGTGCTGCCGCCGACCGCTGGGGGCGCAAGCCGCTGCTCATGGTTTCGGCAGTCCTGTTCACGGTGTCAGCCATCGCCACAGGCCTGTTCAACGACTTCACCTTATTTAATATAGCTCGATTTATTGGGGGCGTGGGCATTGGTGTGGCTTCGGCCTTGGCGCCGATGTACATTGCCGAGGTTAGTCCCACGGAGATTCGCGGGCGCATGGTGAGCCTCAACCAGATGACCATAGTGCTTGGCATACTGGCCGCTCAGGTGGTAAACATGATGCTTGCCCGCGACACGTCTGTTGCCGAGAGCCAGGCGTGGAATGTGGAATGGGGCTGGCGGTGGATGTTCTGGGCAGAGACGCTTCCCGCCGCGCTTTTCCTTGTGTTGAGCTTCTTCATTCCTGAGAGTCCTGTCTACTTGAAACTGAAAGCCCTCTCAAGCCAGCCCCAAGGCAGGGATGTAGAGTCGTCCAACGCCGTTTCAGGCAATCAAGCATCCCCTACTTGGAAGGAGCTTGGCAAGTCCCGCTACCGCCGAGTATTGGTTCTTGGCCTGATTATTGCCGTATTCCAGCAGTGGTGCGGCACTAACGTCATCTTCAACTATGCTCAGGAGATATTCGTAGGTGCAGGCTTCGATGTCGACGGCATGTTCATCAACATTGTCATTACGGGCATTGCCAATGTTGTGTTCACCATTGTAGCCCTATATACCATTGAGAAGTGGGGACGCCGCACGCTAATACTCATCGGTGCCGGAGGCCTCGGACTTATCTACCTTACGCTTGGCACCTGCTACCATTTGGGAACCACCGGCATGGCAATGGTAGCCCTGGTGGTTGCTGCCATCTCCGTCTACGCAATGACGTTGGGACCTGTCACGTGGACGCTGCTGGCCGAGATATTCCCCAACCGCGTTCGCGGCGTTGCCATGGCCACCTGCACCTTTGCGCTGTGGGTGGGCTGCTGCACTCTCACCTTCTCCTTCCCGTCGATGAATGCGGCCCTCGGCAGCAGCGGTACGTTCTGGATCTACAGTGGCATCTGCGCCTGTGCCTTCATCTTCCTGTTCCGCAACTGTCCGGAAACCAAGGGTAAGAGCTTGGAGGAGCTGGAAAGGGAGTTGGCGAATTAATTATTCAAGTTCGCAAGCTATGAAAAAAAGGTACAGCGACGGCCTGAAAGGCCAACAAGCACTTAGCCCAGGGCAGCGCCATGGACAGTGAGATTTCTGGCCTTACAGGCCGTCTTTGCGGAACATGCGAAAGTTGTATTAATTATAGAACATAACTAAAAAGAATAACACAAAAATGGTAAAAGCTTGGAGAGAAATAGTTACTATCCCAACCTATGAGGTGGGAAAGGCAGAGAAGAATCCCATTTTCTTGGAGAAACGAGTGTATCAGGGTTCGAGCGGAGTGGTATATCCCTACCCCGTCATCGAGAAGATAGCCAACGAGCCTACACCGCACGAGTGGAAGGTGGTTTTCTTGGAGAACGATTACATCAAGGTGATGGTGATGCCGGAATTGGGCGGGCGCATACAGATGGCATACGACAAAATCAAGAAGCGCCACTTTGTCTACTACAACCACGTCATCAAGCCGGCGTTAGTGGGACTTACCGGACCGTGGATCAGCGGCGGCATAGAGTTCAACTGGCCGCAGCACCACCGCCCGTCGACCTACCTGCCCATAGACTGCGACATTGTGGAGAACGAGGACGGCAGCGTCACCGTGTGGGTGAACGAGATGGAGCGCATGTTCCACCAGAAGGGCATGGCAGGCTTCACCCTGCGCCCCGGCTGCGCATACTTGGAGATTCAAGGCCGTGTCAGCAACCGTACGCCGCTGCCGCAGACATTCCTCTGGTGGGCAAACCCTGCCGTGGAGGTCAACGACGAGTACCAGAGCGTGTTCCCGCCCGATGTCAATGCTGTCTTCGACCACGGCAAGCGCGCCGTATCAAGCTTCCCCATAGCCACTGGCACATACTACAAGATGGACTATTCGGCAGGCGTGGACATCTCGAACTACAAGAACATAAAGGTGCCTACGTCGTACATGGCAGTGAACTCGAAGTACGACTTCGAGGGCGGCTACGAGAACGACAGCCACGGAGGCATGCTTCATGTGGCCAGCCACCACTTCTCGCCAGGAAAGAAGCAGTGGACGTGGGGCAACGGCAACTTCGGACGTGCCTGGGACAGGAACCTGACGGACAAAGATGAGAAAGGATGCTTCCGGCCCTACATAGAGCTGATGGCGGGTGTGTATACCGAGAACCAGCCCGACTTCACGTGGCTCATGCCTTACGAAGAGAAGCAGTTTGTGCAGTACTTCATGCCCTACCGCGAGCTGGGTATGGTGAAGCAGGCGAGCAAGGACTTCATTCTGAGCATGGAAAGCTTCACGCAGCCCTCATCCAAAGAGAGCTTGGTGTCATTCAAGGTGTTGGCCACCAGTAGGCAGGAGGTACGCATAGTGCTGAGCAACAGGCAGGGCGAGGTATATTATAATAAGGTGGTGACACTGTCGCCCGAAGAAGTCTTCGAGGAGGAGGTAGATGTGAAAGGGGCTAAGCTCGACGAACTGCTGTTTACCATTCTCCCACCTCTCGACACTCGCCACTCACCCCTGTTAACGTGGCAAGCCGAGGACGATGCCATACGTCCCATACCCGATGCCGCCGAGGCGGCGCTGCCGCCACAAGAGACCAAGACCAACGACCAGCTCTATCTCACAGGCCTCCATTTGGAACAGTACCGCCACGCCACGTGGAGTGCCCTCGACTACTATGAGGAAGCCCTGCGCCGCGACCCCAACGACGTGCGCTGCCTGAACCAGATGGGACTGTGGTATCTGCGCCGCGGCAGGTTCCACAAAGCCGAGGAGTATCTGCGCCGAGCCGTCAGAATATGGCAGAAGCGCAATCCAAACCCCTACGACGGCGAAGCCATCTTCAACCTCGCCCTCACGCTGAAGTATTTGAAAGCCCTTCCAAGCACTCCCGAAGGGAGGGAAGTTAAAATACATAATGCATCAGGTTATCAGACATCCCCTCTTTGGGAGGAGCTTGGTGAGGCTTACAATCTCTTCTGGAAGTCAACGTGGAACAAGGCATGGGCAGATGCCGGCTACTTCGAGGCGGCTTGCATCAGCACAGCGCAAGCCCGCTACGACGATGCGCTGGACGAGCTGAACCGCTGCCTCATCTTCAACAGCTGCAACCATAAGGCGCGTGCACTGAAAGCGGCAGTGCTGCGCAAGCTGAACGAAGGCAGACAGAAGGGCGGACTGCAGATGGGCACCTCACGCGAGCTGAACGAGAGACTGGCACTCATCAGGGAGTCGCTCGCCATAGACTCCTTCAACTATGGCATACGCTACGAACAATGGCTGCTAACCAAGGACAAGGACCTGCTGAAGGAGCTGAAGACACTGCTGCGCAAGAGCTGCCATAACTACGACGAGCTGGCTCTCGACTATGTGCAGGCCGGACTCTACGACGAAGCATGCGACATCTGGGCGATGGCCGAGAGCGAGAAGGCCGTATCGCCAATGACATATTACTATTTAGGCTACTCGAAGACCATGCAAGGCAAGAACGCAGGAGCAGACACACTCACAGCCATGCAAACACAGGACGAGGCAAAGGCTCTCTTCGCCAAAGCAGAGGCCTTGAAGCCCGACTACTGCTTCCCCAACCGGTTGGAGGACATTCTGGCCTTGGAAACCGCCAAAGCCATCAACCCCGACGGTGCACGCGCACCTTATTACCTCGGCTGCCTCTACTACGACAAGCGGCAGTACGACCTCGCCGTAGGCAATTGGGAACTGTCTGCCAAGCTCGACCCCATGTTCCCCACAGTATGGCGCAATCTCGCCCTGGCACGCTTCAACAAGTCCGAATTGTCGGTTAGCCGTTTGCAGGCCGTGGAATACATGGAAAAGGCTTTCCAGCTCGACAGCAACGACAGCCGCATGCTTATGGAACTCGACCAGCTCTACAAGCATCTGAACAAGCCCCACCAGTTCCGACTCGACAATCTGCAGAAGCACCCCAAGCTCATTGCGCGGCGCGACGACCTGGTGTTAGAGCAAATCACCCTGCTCAACCAGCTGGGACGCTACGAGGAGGCCATGGCGAAGCTCGACGCCCACCAGTTCCATCCTTGGGAGGGCGGCGAGGGCAAGGTGCCGGCGCAGTATCAGATTTGCCGCATAGAACAGGCAAAGAAACTGCTGGCCGACAATCCGCAGTCGACAAAGGCCAGACGGCTTTTGGAGGAGTGCCTCGACTATCCCCCACATCTTGGCGAGGGCAAGCTCTACGGAGCACAGGACAACGACATACTCTATTTCCTCGGCCGCTACGAAGAGGGAACAGCAGGGCCCACCGAGCCTGCAGCTGCCATGTACTACAACGACGCCAAGCCCGACAAAATCTTCTATGCCGGCCTTTGCTACCTTAAGTTAGGACAGCAAGACAAGGCGAACAGCCTCTTCCACAAGCTCGTAAACTACGGCAAGCAGCACATCTTCGACCACGTCACCATGGACTATTTCGCTGTCTCGCTGCCCGACCTCCTCATCTGGGAAGGAAGCGGTGGGAATCAGCTCTCCACACTCGACGCGAAAAACAGAATACACTGTCTCTACATGCTCGCACTCGGATACTACGGCCTGGGCGACAAAGACCACGCCGAGCACTATCTCAGACAGGTAGAGGCCGACGACGTAAACCATCAAGGTGCACAGGCTCTGCGCTCACTAATGAAAACAATTGATGTTTCCCATTAGAGTAATTATTCGACGACAACTTAGACAACTTGAACAACAGTTGCGACCGCAGTCTTCGGAATTCAGATAAGTTGTTTTAGTTGTCATAGTTGTCGTCTTTTATTTGATTAAGAGATCTAAAATCATAGGAGGTAACATTATGACACTGACATAATTCTTTGCGATTGTAGGCCTTATCGGCCCCGTAGCATTCAAAGGCGCTATTATCTATTTCCACCATCAGGACCTTATGCTTAAAGGAAACTGATTATGGGAGTTTTTTAGTAGCACTGACAATGTGAACCACGCTTTTGGGTGCCAATAATTTGGAGATTAGGAAAAATAGCCGTAACTTTGCATGCGAAAGCATGCGAGTCTGCTCACGCTCGGCCATTGAAACAAGTTTTATTGCCCTCGCTCAACCGCAGACTTGTAGCCAGAAAGTGCAAAACGACATAAGATTATGGAAGCAAGAACAACAACACGTCAGAATCCCATTCGACGCTTGCTCGAATACAAGCGGGCAATGAGAGAGTGCATCCAGCGAGGAGCTGACCATGAAGAAATGAAGAAAATAACAAAGGACTATGGCTTCACCCTCGCTACCCCCGTATAAATACGAGGAAATCATAGCGCTGAACTATGAGTTCGTGAACAGAGACGGCATAAGATACCATCTCTTTTTTTACACCCATTGACGTGCTCTATCCCGATATGGTGAACACCTACTCGTTCAACATTGAACGCGAAGGTATCGCTCCGCACAGAATTGACCGTCGCATTGCTGCAACCGTCATCGACATCCTGCGCCGCTTCTTCGAAAAGGTGGAGAATGCGATGATTATGGTGTGCGACAATACCGACGGCAAACAGGAAAAACGCCGAGTGCTGTTCAACCGATGGTTCGATATCTACAACGACGGCACCCTATCATCGCGCAGCGCAGAGGTTCGTGAGGGCTACTACCAACTGTTAGTGTCCATCTATTTCAAGAACGACAACCCCAACAAGCAACAACTTGTAAGGTCCTTTAACGAGATGATGAGCCGCGACATCTATGAGATAATAGTATAGGAATACATATCTTCATAACCCCATCAGAATGAAAAAATATGAAGGGACTTGCTATATTGCCTGAACACAAGAGGGTAAGCACTGGATGAGAATGAACGGTATTGGTCTCGGGAACCTTCTTGATTGATTGAGGAATGTGAGCCAGGCGAAAAAACGCTTTTGGGTGCCAATAATTTGGAGATTAGGAAAAATAGCCGTAACTTTGCAGCAAACTTAACCGAACAGTATATCTATGAGAAAGATATTTGTAAGATTCTTATGGTCATTGCTCGTTATGGGTGTGCTGGCTACAGGCTTGGCCTTCTACGCCATCAATGAGGGCTGGATAGGCTATATGCCCCCAGTGGAAGAGCTGCAGAACCCCATCAACAGGTTTGCCACACAGGTGTATTCGTCGGACGGCAAGATACTGGGCACGTGGAACTTCAACCGCGAGAACCGCATCTGCATTGACTACACCAAGCTGCCGGAGTCGCTGGTGAAGGCTTTGGTGGCCACCGAAGACGCCCGCTTCTACGAGCACTCGGGAATAGACTTCTATGCTCTGGGCAGGGCAATAGTAAAGCGCGGCATCTTGGGACAGAAGAGCGCCGGCGGAGGCTCTACCATCACCCAGCAGCTGGCCAAGCAGATATGGACGCTGAAACCTGCACACACCACCATGGAGAGACTGCTGCAGAAACCCATAGAATGGGTGATTGCCGTGAAGCTGGAACGAAACTACACTAAGGACGAGATCATTGCCATGTACCTGAACTATTTCGACTTCTTGCACAACGCCGTGGGTATCAAGACTGCTGCGAACACATACTTCAGCAAGGAGCCGGCAGACCTCAGCGTGGCTGAGTCGGCAACACTGGTGGGACTGTGCAAGAACCCCTCGTTCTTCAACCCCGTGCGCAACCCGGAGCGATGCCGCGAGCGACGGAATGTGGTGCTTGGTCAGATGGTGAAGGCTGGATACCTCTCACAAGCCGACTACAACACATACAGCGCACAGGAGTTAGGGCTTAAGTTCCACGTGGCCGACCACAAGGAGGGCATAGCCCTCTACTTCCGCGACTTCCTGCGCCGATACCTCATGGCCAAGAAACCGTCGAGAAGCGACTACCCGTCGTGGGGAGGCACCAAGTACTACCAAGACTCCATAAACTGGATGAACGACCCGCTGTACGGCTGGTGCAACAAGAATACGAAGAAGAACGGTGAACACTATAACATATACACCGACGGCCTGAAGGTCTACACCACCATTGACTCACGCATGCAGAAGATGGCAGAAGAAGCATGCTACGAGCATGTGGTGAAGTACCTGCAGCTGGAATTCAACAAGGAGAACCGCAAAAAACCGACAGCCCCCTTCACCGACCAGCTGACGCGCGAACAGGTAAGGAAGATAATGCAGCGCTCTGTGAGGCAGAGCGAGCGGTACAGGGCGATGAAGGCATCGGGAGCCGACGACAGGGAAATAGAGCAGGCGTTCCGGACGCCAGTGAGAATGTCGGTGTTCACATACCACGGCGAGGTGGACACCACAATGACGCCCTTGGACTCCATACGCTACCTGAAGTCGTACCTGAGATGCGGATTCTTGAGCATGGACCCGAAGAACGGCTATGTGAAGGCTTACGTGGGCGGCCTCGACTTCATGCACTTTGCCTACGACATGGCCATGGACGGACAGCGGCAGGTGGGGTCGACCATCAAGCCCCTACTCTACTCGCTGGCTATGGAGAACGGCTTCTCGCCATGCGACAAGGCACCCAACGTGCAGCAGACATACATGGTGGCGGGGAAACCCTGGACACCACGCAACAGCAGCCATTCGCGCTACGGAGAGATGGTGACGCTGAAGTGGGGACTGCAGCAGTCGAACAACTGGATATCGGCATATCTTATGAGCAAGCTCAACCCCGTGGCATTCGTGGAACTGCTGAGAAAATACGGGATAATGAACCCGGAGATACACCCCTCAATGTCGCTCTGCCTCGGCCCGTGCGACATCAGCGTAGGGGAGATGGTAAGTGCATACACGGCCTTCGTAAACCACGGCATCAGGGCTGCACACATGTTCGTTACCCGAATAGAAGACAACGAGGGCAACATCATTGCCACTTTCCAGCCCCGAATGAACGAGGTGATAAGCGAGGCCAGCGCAGACAAGATGCTATACATGCTGAAGAGCGTGGTGGACGGAGGCACGGGCAGCAGGCTGAGGTTCAAGTATAACTTCACCGGTGAAATTGGTGCCAAGACCGGAACCACCAACAACAACTCCGACGCATGGTTCATTGGCCTGACACCGTCGTTGGTGAGCGGGTGCTGGGTTGGCGGCGACGACCGCGACATACACTTCGACTCCATGGCCATGGGACAGGGAGCTACGATGGCACTGCCCATCTGGGCAATCTACATGCGCAAGGTGTACGAGAACAGGCAGTTGGGCTATAACGAGGAGGCAGTGTTCGACCTTGACGAGAACTACAACCCATGCTACAGCATTGATGAAGGCATGCCCGAGGACAAAGACATAGAGGAAGTGTACGAATGAAAAAAGCAAGGACGTCTCACGACGTCCTTACTCTGTGTTTAACTAACTTATTATCAACTATTCATTACTCATTTCCGAGTGCAAAGGTAATACATTCCAGCGACAAGAAACATGTTTTTATAAAAAAAACACACGTAAACGTTTGCGCCTTCAAAGAAAATTGTTTAACTTTGCAGTCAGTTAAAAAATCAGTATAATATGGCTAAGACAAAACACCGCGTGTCACTGAAAGACCTGGCTCAGCTGTTGGGGGTAAGCATTGCTACCGTGAGCAGGGCTCTACACTCTTCGCCCGAGATAGGCAAGGAGATGCAACAAAGGGTCAAGGCACTGGCAAAGGAAATGAACTACAGGCCGAACCCCTTTGCACAAAGCCTCAGGAAGGAGGCGCCGAAGATGATAGGCGTGGTGGTGCCCGACCTGGTCACACACTACTATGCTGCCGTGCTCGACGGCATTGAGGACGAAGCCCGTGATGCAGGATACACGGTCATAAGCGCCAACACCCATGAGGACAGCGGCATTGAGGTGCAGGCCATCGACAATTTCATAAGCATGCACGTGGAGGGTATCATTGCCTGTCTGACGCAAGACACCACAGACTACTCACACTTCGAAGAGATTGCCGACATGGGAATACCCCTTGTGTTCTTCGGACGGACATGCCTGGCAGACAGATTCTCGAGCGTCATGGCCAATGGCGACGAGGCTGCCATGAAAGCCACGCAACACCTGATAGACACCGGCAGTCGGAGGATTGCCTTCATTGGAGGCCCCAACCACTTAGACATGGTGAGGCGCCGCAAGCACGGGTACTTGGAGGCTCTCAGGGAAAACAGGATACCCATAGACCGCTCAATCGTGGTCTGCGACCGCATAAGCTACGACTGGGCGCTGCAGGCAACCGCCGACATGCTGACACGCGAGGACAGGCCCGATGCCATTCTGGCATTCAACGACACCATAACATTCGCCGCCTTCACAGCCATCAAGGAAGCCGGCCTCAGAATTCCCGACGACGTGGCGCTGATAGGGTTTACCGACGATGTGCATGCACGCTATGTCACGCCAAGGATGTCGGCAATTGAAGACCAGTCGAGGCTTATGGGGCAGACAGCCTGCCGACTACTGCTTAGGAACATCAGCGGAGATAGCAGAATCTACAAGGAGATAGTGCCGCAGCAAGTGGTAATCAGAGACACATCGGCAAAGAACAAATAGAAACACCTTATTAATATATACAATGGCAAAGAAACTATGACTAACGAAAATATGAGAAAAAAACGGTACATGCAGACCATTGCATGCCTGTTGGCTACAACAATAATGATGATAGCTGAGGCTACAGCCGCAGTGATACCAGACTTGCACTTCCGCCGCCTCGACACACGCGATGGCCTGTCAAGCTCACAGGTGAACTGCATTTTCCGCGAC
The DNA here is from genome assembly GCA_017449025.1 of Prevotella sp. Classification (GTDB taxonomy): domain Bacteria; phylum Bacteroidota; class Bacteroidia; order Bacteroidales; family Bacteroidaceae; genus Prevotella. Next base: position 15,342 of record JAFSKJ010000059.1, read on the forward strand.
TCGAAGGGCTACGTGTGGATGGCAACAAACTACGGACTGAACCGTTACGATGGCTACCGCATACGCCACTTCTATTCCTACGACAAGGACTCAACCACCATTCCCAGCAATCGCGTAGACAAGGTGGAGGAAGCATCTGACGGGCGCCTGTGGATGAAGCATGACATGAGCTATTCCGTATACGACCCTGTGACAGAGAGAGTAGACCGCAACCCCTCGCTATGGCTTAACAAGCTTGGAGTGCACGGAAGCATTGAGCACTTGCATATAGACAGCAAGAAAAACTACTGGATAAAGACCATCGACGACGGATTCGCATACCTGAACCCGCAGTCGAAGAAGGTGACGCACATTAACTTCGGCTACGGCCCAAAGGAGTTCTCGAAGGAGTTCGGCATTACAGACTATGCTGAGTCGAAAAGGGGCATGCTGGTAATATCGTCGCAGGCTGAGCTGATGTGCATTGACGGAGAGAACGGCGAAATACTATGGAAGAACGACTATGTGAAGAACATTCTCGACCAGTACAATGACTACGGCCTGTATGTGGACAAGAACGACAACTACTGGGTGATAACCCGGCAGAACACCCTCTTCACTTACATACAGAAGGAAAGGAAATGGTACAACAACCTGCCCGACCTGATGAGAGCCTACGGATTCAGCAACGTGCCCGACGAAATAATAGTATGGGACGTGCACTACGACACCAAGGGACTGCTGTGGGTGTCTACCGACCACATGGGAGTGCTCGTGCTCGATTTCAAAAACCGTGAATGGCGGCAGTTCACCAACGTAAAGGGCGACGAGACATCGCTGCCCGACATCACCACCCGACGCTTCTGCCTTGACCAGTTAGGCCGAATGTGGGTGGCAACCTACAAGAACGGCGTGGCAATGTGCCTGGAAGCCATGTCAAACTTCTCAAGCCATGCCGTAGGCGACATCAACGCAGTATGCGAGGACAAGGCCGGGTACTACTGGTTAGGATGCAACAACGGAGGCATACTGCGCTTGGACTCAAGGACAATGGAGGTGGTGGAACGACACACAAAGGAAAGCCTCGGATTGCGAAGCGACATCATAGTGAGCGCCTTTACGGCACAAGACGGCAGCGTATGGTTCGGCACGTATGAGGGAGGACTGATAAAGTACCACAACGGCCATTGGCACAACTACCTGGCATCTGACCCCGGAAGCGCACTGACAACAAACAACATCTGGTCGGTAACCCAAGACAAATGGGGACACATGTGGATAGGAATACTCGGCGGAGGCGTAGCAAGGATTGACGGGAAGACGGGCAAGCAGAGAGTGTTCAACTCCGACAACTCCGACCTCGCGTCGATATGGACCAACAGCGTGCAGCGAGGAAAGAACGGATGGATAATAGTGGGTAACTCTGAGTACTACTCAATGATAAACCCCGGAAACTTCAAGATTGAGAACGGCGGCGTGCAGCAGGACGGCAATACCTACACCATATCCTCCGGCACTAACCATGCATACATGGACACGCGAGGACTCGTTTGGTTGGGCTCGGCTTCGGGAGTGTCAATCTGCGACAGGAAGAACAACACCACTACCCTACTCGACATGAAGTCAGGACTTTTAGGCTCGAACGTAGTGTCCATCACAGAAGATACAAAGCGTACGATGTGGGTGGTTACCGACCACGGTGTCTCCAACATAGTGCCACAGCGACAGGAAGACGGCCATTGGAGCTTCACACTGCGCAGCTTCAACGATCGCGACGGACTGCAGCCTGGCCCATTCAACCAGCGAGCAATATGGTGTACTCACGACGGCAAGCTGCTGATAGGCGGACAAGACGGCCTCGACATCATCAATACCCTGAAAATCAAGAACGATGCCGGAAACGAACGACCTGTGTTCAGCGGACTCTTAGTGTTCGACCAGGAGGTGAACGTAGGACAGAAGGTGAACGGCCACGTTATTCTCGACGAGCCGCTCGACGTGAGCCATAAGCTAAGACTGCGCTACTCGGAAAACCAGTTCACCATACAGATGGCATCGGACAACGGAGGGCTGAACAATGGAACACGATTCATATACCAGCTGAAGGGATTCAACGACCAGTGGGTGAAAACAACGGCTTTGAACCCCAACATCAGCTACACTTCGCTGCCAACAGGAAGCTATACGCTCTGTGTGAGAATGCTCAACGACGACGGAACTATGGGTAAGGTGGAAAGCCAGCTTGACATAGTCATTGCCGCACCATGGTATCGCTCATGGTGGGCCATTGCCATCTACGTGATGTTGATCATTGCCGCATGGTACTATCGCAAAGACCTTATAACTGAAAGCGACAAGCTGCGCAGCAGGCTCAAAGAGCTTATTGAACAGAAGAGGCAGGCGGCCAAGGATAAGAAATCCAAGACCGAAGAAGAACCCGTGGCTGAAAATGCTGACAACGACATTGAAGAGGCTGTGATCATAGAGGAAGACAGCGACCTTTGACTACAGACTTCAAGACCATAGACTACTGTCGCTGGAGCTTGGGCTTCAGGTATTGACCCGTGATGCTGGCAGAGCAGGCGGAAATATCTTCAGGTGTACCGCAACAAACGAGCGAGCCACCGCGATCGCCGCCATCAGGTCCGAGGTCGATGACGTAGTCGGCACACTTCACAACTTCAAGATTGTGCTCGATGACTATGATGGAGTGTCCGCGCTCTATCAGGGCGTCGAACGCCAACAGCAGGCGGCTGATGTCATGGAAGTGGAGGCCGGTGGTTGGCTCGTCGAATATGAACAATGTGGGTTCCTGACGCTCCTGGCCAATGAAGTAGGCAAGCTTCACACGCTGATTCTCACCACCGGAGAGCGACGACGAGTTCTGTCCGAGCTTTATATATCCTAACCCTACATCCTCCAAGGGCTTCAGCCGCTTCACGATGACTTTGCACAGCTGACGGATGTTCTTATCTCCATTAGCCTCTCCGAAGAAGGCTATGGCCTCGGAGATGGTCATGTTCAGCACATCATCTATATTCTTGCCCTCGAAGCGCACGTCAAGTATGTCATGCTTGAAGCGGTGGCCGTGGCACGACTCGCACTCCAGCACAAGGTCGGCCATGAACTGCATCTCAACGGTGATGGTGCCCGTGCCCTTGCACTCCTCGCAGCGGCCGCCGTCGGCATTGAACGAGAAATACTGGCTCGTAAAGTCCATCTGTTTCGACAGTGGCTGCTCGGCAAAGAGGTCGCGTATGGCATCGTAGGCCTTGACGTATGTCGCAGCATTTGAGCGTGTTGACTTTCCTATGGGGTTCTGGTCGACAAACTCTATATGCTTTACTATTTCGGTGTCACCCTCAAATTTCAGATACTCTCCCGGAGCGTCGCACACCTCACCGAGATGGCGCTTGAGCACAGGGTAGAGAATACCCTTGACAAGGCTTGACTTTCCGCTTCCGCTGACTCCCGTCACCACGGTCAACACGTTGAGTGGTATCTTCACGTCGATGCCGCGGAGGTTGTTCATCCGCGCCCCCTTTATCATTATGTACCTGTTCCAGGGCCTGCGGCTTTCTGGTACGGGTATCTTCTCCTGGCCTGACAGGTACTTGACAGTATAGCTGCGTTGTCCTGCACCCTGCTCGTCATTGTCTGTGAGTGAATATGAAGCCGGCGCACCCTCGTATACAATCTCTCCGCCCAAGCGACCTGCATCTGGCCCAACGTCAATCAGGTAGTCGGCTGCCCTGATAATCTCCTCATCGTGCTCCACCACAACCACCGTGTTACCTAAAGCCTGCAGCTCCCTAAGCACGTGTATCAGGCGGTCGGTGTCGCGCGAATGAAGTCCTATGCTTGGCTCGTCGAGAATGTAGAGCGACCCCACGAGTGAGCTGCCGAGGCTGGTGCATAGGTTTATGCGCTGGCTCTCTCCGCCACTTAGGGTGTTCGACTGACGGTTAAGCGTAAGATAGCCGAGTCCTACATCGAGAAGGAATTGCAAGCGCGAACGTATCTCCGTCAACAGCCTGCGCGCCACCTCCGTGTCATGATTGTCAAGCTCTAACTGGTCGAACCATTCCTTCAGTCTCACCACTGGCATTTGTACAAGGTCGGTGATGCTGCGACCGTTGACCTTCACATAGTCGGCCTCGGGCTTCAGCCGGGTGCCGTGACACTTCGGGCAAGTGGTCTTGCCGCGGTATCGCGCCAGCATCACCCTGTACTGGATCTTGTACTGGTTGTCACGAACCATCTGGAAGAACTGGTCGATACATGGTTTCTCCCCTGCCCCCTTGTCCGACGGCAGGCCGTGCCACAGCCAGTCTTTCTGCTGCTGCGTCAGGTTCATGTATGGCTCGAAGATGGGAAAGTCGTCGTTGGCAGCATGGTGGATGAACCACTGCTGCCACTCCTTCATCTTGTCACCGTGCCAGCACACCACGCAACCGTCATATACAGAGAGCGTGGTGTTGGGAATTACCAGTCGCTCGTCAATGCCTATAACGCTGCCGAATCCCTGGCACTCTGGGCAAGCACCTACGGGAGAATTAAACGAGAAGAGCTGGTCGGAGGGTTCCTCGAAAGTGATGCCGTCGGCCTCATAGCGCATGGAGAAGTCGTAGAACAAGCCCGAAGGATAGACCAACAGGCGCATGCTGCCTTTGCCCTCATAGAAGGCCGTCTCCGATGAGTCCACAAGGCGGGCTATTGCATCCTTGGAGTCGTCGATAGACAAGCGGTCGATGACAAGAAACAAGTCTCCGGAGGCTGTTGGCTTACCCTCTGTGGCTGAAAGCCTTTCCATATAGTCGTCTATCCTGAGCAGTTCGCCGTCTGCATAGATCCTGGCATAGCCCTCAATGATATATGCCTTCAGCTGCTGCTCTATGGTGCGGCCCTCAGCAACGTGCACCGGCGCCATAACCACAAACTTAGTGCCATGCTGGAATTCAAGAGCCTGCCTCACCACGTCTTCCGTGGAATGTTTCTTCACCTCCTGTCCGCTTACTGGCGAGAATGTGCGTCCTATGCGTGCATAAAGCAGACGCAGATATTCGTATATCTCCGTCGATGTGCCTACAGTGCTCCTCGGATTACGGCTAATCACCTTCTGCTCAATGGCTATTGCCGGCGGAATGCCACGAATGAAGTCGCACTCGGGCTTGTTCATGCGGCCAAGAAACTGGCGTGCATAGCTGCTGAGGCTCTCCACATATCTGCGCTGGCCCTCTGCATACAAAGTGTCGAAGGCAAGCGACGACTTGCCCGAGCCGCTTACTCCGGCAATAACCACAAACTTGTTTCTTGGTATGCGGACGTCAACATTCTTAAGGTTGTTCACGCGCGCTCCCTTTATCTCTATATATTCGCTCTTCATCGCAGGTGTAAAAAATGAAAAAAATAGCCGCTTGACATCTCGTCAGGCGGCTTTTTCTGAGAATTAGTTCGTTACTATTAACAACTAATTACATAGCAGCAGCACTATCAGCAGCAACTGTATCAGCTGCAACAGTGTCACCAGCAAGGCTGTCAGCAGCAACAGTATCTGCCTCCTCAATCTCTGCGTCCTGAGCAGGAGCCTGCTGAGCCTGATTACCACCGCAAGATGCGAACGAAATAGCTGCAACAGCTACGAACATAAATACTAATTTCTTCATTTTCTTCTAAGCTTTTAAATCTGTAAAACAATCATTTGTTTATTAAAACGATGCAAAGGTAGGAATTTTTTTGATACAACGGTTATTTTTTAACGACTTTTTTTTGCCTGTTTTTGTAACTTTTTCGCAAAAGACTGATTAGCAGTTACTTACAAAATGTTAAAAAGTGCTTAAGAACAGCCACTTGGTGATTATTAATCAAAAAAAGCTTGTTTTTAAGAAAAAAGCAGTACCTTTGTAGTCGATAAGAATTGACTATAAGATGATAGATACATCAGCTTTCCAAGGAAAAAAGGCCGCATACTTCACATTGGGGTGCAAGTTGAACTTCTCAGAGACTTCAACCTTCGGGAAAACGCTCTCCAGCATGGGGGTGTCTGCGGTCAGGTCAGGAGAGCAGGCCGACATCTGCCTTATCAACACCTGCTCGGTGACAGAGGTGGCCGACCACAAGTGTCGGCAGGCCATTCACCGCCTGGTGCGCCAGCATCCTGGAGCATTCGTAGTGGTGACAGGATGCTATGCCCAGTTGTCGCCCAAAGAGGTGAGCAGCATTGATGGTGTTGACCTTGTGCTCGGCTCGAACGAGAAGGCCAGCCTGATACAGTTTCTCAGCGACGCCTGGTCGGGCAGGTCTTTTGTGGCGGATGGCGACGGAAGCACGGACAAGTCATCTGCGCCCTATCTTGTCAGCAAGACCAAAGACATAAAGTCGTTTGCGCCGAGCTGCTCGCGTGGCAACCGCACACGCTACTTTCTCAAGGTACAGGACGGCTGCGACTATTTCTGCACTTACTGCACCATTCCCTATGCCCGAGGTTTCAGCCGTAATCCTACGGTGGCCTCTCTTGTGGAGCAAGCACGTCAGGCGGCAGCTGAGGGTGGCAAGGAGATTGTGCTTACGGGCGTCAACATCGGCGACTTCGGAAAGACCACCGGCGAGCGGTTCATTGACCTGGTGAAGGCCTTGGATAAGATTGAAGGCATTAGCCGCTTCCGCATCAGCAGCCTTGAACCCGACCTTATTTCCGACGAGCTTATCAGCTTCTGTGCCACGAGCAGGGCTTTCATGCCCCACTTCCACATACCTTTGCAGAGCGGCAGCGACAGCGTGCTCCGACTTATGCACCGCCACTACGACACCCGCCTCTTCGCCGACAAGATTTCACGCATAAAGAGTCTGATGCCCGATGCCTTCATCGGCGTAGATGTAATGGTGGGATGCCGCGGCGAGACACCGGAGTGCTTTGAAGAGACGCGCCGCTTCATAGAAGGCCTGGATGTAAGCCAGCTCCACGTGTTCCCCTACTCCGAGCGTCCGGGCACATCGGCGCTGAACATTCCCTACGTGGTGACAGAGCGCGACAAGAAAGAGCGCTGCCGGTGCCTGCTGGAACTTTCCGACATCAAGACCCGCAGCTTCTACTCGAAGTACATGGGCAGCAAGGCCGAGGTGCTCTTCGAGAAAGCCCTGCGCGGCAAGGCCATGCACGGTTTCACCAAGAATTACATACGCGTGGAGCTGCCTGCCTCTATAGCCCATCCCGACCTTGACAACCAGATAGTCAGTGTGAGCCTTGGCGGCTTCACTCCCGACCAATCGGCATTGTACTGTAGCATATAACCCAAGGAGTATGAAGAAGATAGCAATAGTTATTCTCAACTGGAACGGTGCAGCGATGCTGCGCAAATATCTGCCAAGCGTGCTTTTGTACTCACTCGACGAGGCCACTGTCTACGTAGCCGACAATGCCTCAACCGACGACTCTCTCTCATTGTTGAGAAATGAGTTTCCTGAGTGCCACATCATCGAGTTTGACCGCAACTGGGGCTTTGCCGAAGGCTATAACAAAGCGCTGGCTCAAGTTAAGGAGGAATATGTGATGTTGCTTAACAGCGACATAGAGGTAACCCACCACTGGCTCACGCCCTTGCAGGAGTTTCTTGATTCCCATCCCGATGTTGCTGCCGTACAGCCAAAGCTTCTTTCCGTCTTCGACCACGACAAGTTTGAATATGCCGGAGCCTGCGGCGGTTTCATCGACCGTTATGGCTATCCCTTCTGCCGCGGCCGCATATTCGACACCGTTGAACGCGACAACGGCCAGTACGACTATCCGTGCGAGATAATGTGGGCAACGGGAGCGGCTCTTCTCGCGCGCGCGAACATTTATAATATATTAGGGGGGCTTGATTCCCGCTTCTTCGCCCACAACGAAGAGATAGACCTTTGCTGGCGCATGAGGCTAAGGGGCTACAAAATCTTCTGCTTGCCAGAGTCTTACGTCTACCATGTCGGGGGTGGTACGCTCCCCAAGTCCAACCCGATGAAGACATTCCTCAACTTCCGCAACAACCTGACAATGCTCTACAAATGCCTGCCGGACAAAGAGTTGCGCAGAGTGATGCGCATACGCTGGTGGCTCGACTACCTGGCTGCCTTCGAGATGCTCGTGCTCAAGCGCAACTGGGGCGACTTTTGCGCCGTTTTCCGCGCCCGCCGAGCATTCAGTCGCTGGAAGCATGACTTCGATGCCGACCGCCAGCAAATACAGTCGTCGCGCACCGTCGTGGACTTACCCGAACAGCGTTCCTTCTCCCTTCTCTGGCAGTACTATGTAAAAGGCCGCAAACACTTCTCCGATCTTCCTTAAGTGGCACTTTACGGTCGTAAAGTGCCACTTCTTGCTCGTAAAGTGCCACTTCTTGCTCGTAAAGTGCCACTTCTTGCTCGTAAAGTGCCACTTTTCTGCAACCATTGCCCTACCAGGGTGAAACAAGGTCGTGTTTTTCGAGTCAGACGTAAAAATATAGTTAATTGTTTGGCCGTTTGAGGAAAAAAAAGTACTTTTGCACAATAAACCCTAAAACGAAGAATAATATGACCGCAAAACAAACCATTGAGGCCGGAAAGGCCATTTTGGGAATCGAATTCGGTTCCACACGTATCAAGGCCGTGCTCATCGACCAGGACAACAAACCCATAGCACAGGGAAGCCACGAGTGGGAGAACCAGTTAGTGGATGGCCTTTGGACCTATTCTACCGAGGCCGTCTGGTACGGATTGCAGGACTGCTATGCAGAGCTGCGCAAGGATGTGCAGAAGCAGTATGACTGCGAACTGGAGACGCTGGCCGCAATCGGCTTCTCTGCCATGATGCACGGCTACATGGCCTTCAACGAGAAGGAGGAGATACTGGTTCCTTTCCGTACATGGCGTAACACTAATACGGGCAAGGCTGCCGCTGAACTCTCAGAACTGTTCAACTACAACATTCCTCTGCGCTGGAGCATTAGCCACCTCTATCAGTGTATTCTCGACAACGAGGAGCACGTCAGCAATATCAAGTACCTGACCACACTGGCTGGCTACGTGCACTGGCAGGTCACGGGGCAGTTTGTGCTGGGCGTGGGTGATGCCTCGGGAATGATTCCCGTAGACCCCAGTACAAAAACCTACGACGCTACGATGGTGAAAAAATTTGACGAGCTGATTGCCCCGAAGGGCTTCTCGTGGAAGTTGCTCGACATTCTTCCCAAGTCGCTCAACGCTGGCGAGAACGCCGGTTTCCTCACTCCTGAGGGTGCCAAGAAGCTCGACGTTTCCGGCCACCTGAAGGCAGGCATCCCCGTATGTCCTCCCGAAGGCGACGCAGGCACTGGCATGGTGGCCACCAATGCCGTTAAGCAGCGCACGGGCAACGTTTCCGCCGGCACTTCCAGCTTCTCGATGATTGTGCTTGAGAAACCGCTTTCGAAGCCATACGAGATGATTGACATGGTTACCACGCCCGACGGAAGCCTCGTGGCTATGGTTCACTGCAACAACTGCACCAGCGACATAAACTCCTGGGTGGGACTCTTTAAGGAATATCAGCAACTACTTGGTGTCAAGGTAGATATGAACGAACTATACGGCAAGCTATTCAACAAGGCATTAGAGGGCGACACCGACTGCGGTGGCCTCATGGCTTACAACTACGTGAGCGGTGAGCCTGTCACTGGCTTGGCTGAGGGCCGCCCCATGTTCGTCCGCTCTGCAGGCGACAAATTCAACTTGGCCAACTTCATGCGTGCCCATCTCTATGGTGCTATTGGTGTGCTTAAGATTGGCAACGACATACTGCTGAAGGAAGAGAAAATCAAGGTGGACCGCATCACCGGCCACGGCGGTTACTTCAAGACTCCCGGCGTGGGACAGCGCATGCTTGCCGCCGCCCTCAACTCACCCATCTCTGTCATGGAAACCGCCGGCGAAGGTGGAGCATGGGGCATAGCCTTGCTGGCAGGTTTTGTTGTGAATAATCCCAACAATCTGAGCCTTGCCGACTACCTTGAGAACGTGGTCTTCGCTGGCAACACGGGTGTGTCTATAGCTCCCACTGCCGAGGATGTTGCCGGCTTCGAAAAGTACATAGAGAACTACAAGCGCTGCCTGCCCATAGAGCAGTGCGCGGTGGACAACAAATAGTTACTGCCTGTAATATCTTAAGGAAAATCTATTAATTGTAGGGACTTACTTTATGTATGTACACAAAAACCACAGGGTATCGGACATACATGAAGTAAGTCCTTACATATAGAAATGGCATGGCTTAGGGATAGGGCGGCTCTGTGCTATAGAATATCCATGAGCTGCCGTAGCGCTGTCACTTCATACTTCACGCCCAGCCCTGCCGGGTACTCCGGGAATCGGTTGAAGTAGGCGGCGTCGATGCCCGCGTCAATGGCTCCTTGTATGTCTGTGCCAAGGTTGTCGCCAATCATGAGCGTGCTCTCCCTGCAAGCGCCGGTAACCCTCAGGGCATAGTCGAAGAACTGTCGCGACGGCTTGTTGGCTCCTGCATCCTCGCTGAGCACGATGGTGTCGAAACTGTGGAGCATGCCGCATGCTTCAAGCTTCTTATACTGCACCTCATGGAATCCGTTGCTGCAGATATGCATACGGTATCCACTGGCCCGAAGATACTCTACCAGCTCATGAGCACCATCGACCACCCCTGGCTTTGTTGAGCACAGGTCGAGAAACAAGTCACTCGCCTTCAGACAATAATCGTCGGTGGGCTTCAGACTGCGGCTTACGCCCAGCGGCCGCTTGAAGCGCTCCACGATTAGGTAGTCGCGGCTTATCTCTCCCATGGAGTAGCTCTTCCACAACTCAATGTTCGCCCGCCAGTAGGCGTCGAAGAAATCGTCGGCACAGTCGAAATGATTCTCCAAGTGCAATGCCTCGTATAGCTCGCGGAGGGCTATTACGGCATTGCCATGAGTGTCATAGAGAGTGTCGTCGAAGTCAATGAATAGGTCGTTGTATCTCATAATTATCATCTTCTTCGTGAAAAACGCCACAAAGTTAGGCTTTTTTTCGCAAAATGTTACCAACTTTTTTGGAGAATTCATTTTTATTTCGTATTTTTGTGGCCGAATTACGACTATAGAACTTAACCTGAAACTTTAAAGAACTTATGTCACGTCGGTTGATACTGTTTGTAGTTATGTTTGCCATGGCCTTAATGGCCAGGGCCGACAACTTAGGCTACTCCAAGTACCACCCCCTGCGCTTCGGTGTCGACGTAGACTATCCGCCAATGGAGTATGTAGATGCCGACGGCATTCCCCATGGTCTTGACGTGGAGTTCACCAAGAGGCTGATGAAGCGCCTGAACATTCCCTTCACCTACGCCCCGAACTTCTGGGAGCAGATAGCCGACGACATTCTGAACAAGAATGTGGACTTAGGCATGATGGTATACTCGCCGTACAGGAAGGACTCCACCAATTTCTCACGCGCCGTCTTCCGCCTGTACTACCAGATAATCAAGCGCACCTCGGACAAGCGCACCTACGGGTTGCGCAACGTAAACGGAATGGAGATTGCCCTCATGCGCTCGAAGCCCGTTGTTGACACGCTCAACAAGTCTGGAGCCAAGGCTGTGGTGGTGCAAGACCTCAAGAAGGCTTTCCTCGACCTTGCAGGCGGCAAGTACGACGCCGTGATATGCTTCCGCTATCAGGCGCGCTACATCATAGAGACCAACAATCTGGACGGGCTTTTCACTGAAGACCTGACGCTCACTCCCCGCGAATACTGCTATGTGAGCCACGACAAGCACCTTATAGAGGCAATCAACTCAGAGTTAGACAAGATGGAGACCGAGGGGGTGATAAACGATGTCTACGGCAACGTGCGCTCCGAATTCGGCAGCAGCGCCATACCTACGTGGGTGTGGTTTCTCTTGCTTGGACTTATCATAACCATGCTCGTTGTCCACATGCTGGTGCAGAGGCGAAACAACAAGCGGCTGAGAAAGGAAATGATACGTGCACAGCGCTCAGAACAGATGAAGAATGTGTTCCTGGGCAATGTGAGCCACGCACTGCGCACGCCGCTGAACTCCGTAATAGGGTTTTCCGACATACTTATAAAAGCCGAAGAGGGCGCGCTCTCTTTCGCCGAGCAAAAACAGATGCTGGGCATAATCAACAAGAACGGCCAGCAGCTGCTCTCGTTCATCAACGAGTTGCTGCAACTATCAGACATCGAGGGTGACGAGCTTCTTTTCCACCGCACGGAGATAGACTTGCCTGCCATCATGGAAGAGTTTGCCAAAGACACGCGGAAGAAGGTGAAGCCCGGCGTGGAGGTTGTGATTGAAGGTCCTGGCGGACACGTGTATGCCGACTCACGCCTGATGCGGCTGGTCACCTTACACTGCCTTGACAATGCTGCCGCCCACACCCACAAGGGCCGCATCACACTGGCCTACCGCAAGGAAAACAACGGACTCAGGATAGAGGTAAGGGACACCGGCGAGGGCCTGCCCGACAAGCTGCGGAACAGCATCTTCGAGCTGCTGTCGGAAAAGCACACATACATGCAGAGCGGCATGCCGGGACTGGGGTTGAGCATCTGCAAGGCCGTGGTCACCAAGAGCAACGGCTTCATAGGCGCAGAGTCGCCGCCAGAGGGAGGAACGGTGCTCTGGCACTGGGTGCCGGTGAAATGGATTAAAGAATAACTGCCCGTAGCCAACATGATTAATACCTACATGAAACCTTGATATGACACTAATAATAGTACTGCTACTCATTTTCGGATACATTCTCATTGCCACCGGCCACGTGACAGGTGTCAACAGGGCTGCTATTGCCATGTTCATCTGCACAGTAGGATGGGTGGTCTACGTGTGCTGGGGCTTCGACTTCGTAATGTCCCAACACCCCCACGAGTATGCCGAGTACCTGCTTGAGCAGGATGCCGACGGCAACATAGTGAAGGAGTACATCCAGGCCAACGTTTTCCTTAAGTACGTGGGGCGTGCGGCCAGCATCGTAATGTTCCTGCTGGCCACAATGAGCATAATAGAAATCCTTCACAACAACGGATGCTTCGACTTCATAACGGAGTGGATTCGCACGCGCAATTCCAAGCGCCTGCTCTGGACCATCACACTGGCCACGTTTGTCATCTCCGCCAATCTCGACAACCTTACCACGGCAACGATGATGCTCGTCATCATGCGCTCTATCATCAAGAGCAGGCGACAGCGCATGCTTGTGGGTGCTGCAATAGTGCTGGCTGCCAACTGCGGCGGATGCTTCACTGTCATAGGCGACCCGATAGGCCTGATACTGTGGGGCGACGGAGCGGTAACTGCCACAGACTTCTCACTTCACCTGGCACTGCCGGCATTAGCGGCATGGCTCATACCGACAATACTCATCAACCGCCAGCTGCCCGACCGCCTCGACATTGAGTGGGTAGCCCCACCCTACCGTGGCGATGACACTCGCCTGAACCGCTGGCAGAGGCTGGTAATGCTGTTCGTGGGCATTGGGGGGCTGTGGTTCATACCCACATTCCACAACATCACCAAGCTTTCACCGTTCCTCGGCGCCCTCTGCGTGCTTTGCGTGCTATGGGTGATAAATGAAGTCTTCAACCGCAAGCTCATGGACGCCGACCAGATGGCAGACCGCCGCATACCACACGTGCTTCAGTACGGCTCCATACAGCAGATGCTCTTCGTGATGGGCATCATGCTGGGCATGGGAGTGATGAAGGAGACTGGAGTCATGGGCGACATCTCTGCCTGGATAGACTACAACGTTCACAACATCTGGATAATGGGTGCCGTGGCGGGATTGCTCAGTGCCGTTGTCGACACGTTCACCGTGGCCATCACCAACATCTCCCTCTATCCCGTCATCGAGTCGGAGCAGCTAAGGCTGTGGGCAGACAGCGACTATATGGCCAACTTCACCCAGAACGGCAGCTACTGGATGGTTATGGCCTACGCCACAGCCTCGGGCGGCTGTCTGCTCTCCGTAGGAAGCACCAGCGGCCTGGCTCTCATGAAGATGGAACACATGCGCCTGGGATGGTACATCAAGAACCTCACTCCAAAGATTCTGGCAGGTGTTGTTGCAGGATTCGTAATCCTGTGGATAGAGACACTCTGCGTATGATGTATCTGATTAGACATTAGAGGCATAACAATTGAAGACAAGAAACAGATGGCAGACATTAAGCGAATAGTATTGACAGGCGGCCCATGTGCAGGCAAGACCACAGCACTGGTGCGCATCATAGAGCATTTCTCAAGCCTGGGCTACAAGGTGTTCACCGTGCCAGAGGTTCCCACGCTATACAGTCTGGGGGGCTGGAACTATCTCACCCCCAACAGGCAGCTCTATTACGAAGGCGAACGCGCCATACTTGAAACACAGTTGGCACTTGAAGACCACTTCATGCGCATGGCAGGCGTATGCACAAAACCAGTGCTGGTGGTATGCGACCGCGGGGCAATGGACATATCGGCATACATGACGCCAGAGATGTGGGACGACATCACCCGTAAGGCCGGCACAGAGCCCAACCAGCTGCGAGAGAGGTACGATGCCGTGCTCCACCTTGTGTCGGCAGCCGACGGTGCCGAGCAGTACTATACCATTGCCACCAACTCCACCCGTTACGAGAAGGCCGACGAGGAGGGACTGCGAATAGCCCGCGAGCTGGACAAGAAAGTGATAAGGGCCTGGACCGGGCACCCACACCTGCGCGTCATTAACAACCACGACGACTTCGAGCGCAAGCTCGGGCGCGTAATACAGGAAATCTCCTCCGTGCTCGGACTGCCGCAGAGAGTAGAGGAGGAACGAAAGTATATCGTGGAGGTGGTGGGAGACATGCCGGAGACCATTGAGTGCGACATCACACAGACATATCTCGTCAGTGAGCCGGGAACAGAGGTCAGGCTGCGCCGCAGGAACTGGCGCGGGAAGACCGTAAACGTGCACACCACCAAGAAACGCACGCCCGACAATGAACTGATAGAGACAGAGCGACAAACAACCAACGCACTCTACGAATCGCTGCTGCAGCAGGCCGACCCCTACCGGCAGGCCATAAACAAGCACCGGCAGAGCTTCATCTGGAGAGGGCAGTATTTCGAACTCGACACCTATCACGGGGCACTTGACGGACTCATAATACTTGAGACCAAGGGAGTAGCCAGCAAGGAAGATGTCAAATTCCCACCGTTCATACGAGTGGTGGAAGACATTACCGGCAACACCACCTATTATAATTATAACCTGGCACTGCGGGGAAAGAAGTAGACACCCTACACCTTACTCCATGAAAAACCCTTCAACGAAAAAAGAGGGCGAAAGGGCAAAACAGCAAGGAAAAACTTGCAGAATCCGATTATTCTGCGTAACTTTGCAGCCCCAAAACAAACAAAGGACAAGAAAATGAGCTTTATAACAAAGATTTTCGGAAAGAAAGAATCCACCCAAGCTGGCGGCATGGAAGACTTCATGACGCTGATTCGTGTTTATTTCCAGGCTGTGATGGCTGCCGACCTCGGCATAACTAACCTGGGCATGCTTCCCGACTTGCGCGTGTTCAAGACAACGCTTAAGGTGCCGACGGTGAACAATAGGCTTGGCGTGGGCGAGAAGTCGCGCTGCAACAAGATGTTCAAGGAAATCTACGGCATGGAAGACTCGTTCACCAAGGAATTGGAGCAGAGCATACGGCGCCGTTGCAAGAAGCCGCAGGACATACAGACATACACCATACAGTTCCAGGGCTTCTCGCAGGACCTGATGATGCTCACTGGCAACCTGATGAAATTCAAGCTCAGGCTGCCCAGCTTCTTCAAGAAGATGCTCTACACCATGACAGAGCAGACCGTGCAGGAGATTTTCACCAAGAACGACTATACCGACCCCGGTGTCATGAAGACCGTGGTGGCCATACGCCAGTACAACCAGCGCCTCGGTTTCTCACAGCCCTGGATCACACAATTTGTCTACCGTGTAATAATGCTTGCCAAGAAGGAGCCGCGTAATAAAGCGGAATAGGATGCAAATGAACCAGGAGATTGAACGCAGGCGCACATTCGCCATCATTTCGCACCCCGATGCCGGTAAGACCACGCTGACAGAGAAGTTCCTTCTCTTCGGCGGACAGATACAAGTGGCCGGTGCCGTAAAGAACAACAAGATAAAGAAGACCGCAACCAGCGACTGGATGGACATAGAGAAGCAGCGCGGCATATCCGTGTCTACCTCGGTAATGGAGTTCGACTACACGCCGGAGGGTTCCGGCGTGGAGTACAAAGTGAACATTCTCGACACTCCCGGCCACCAGGACTTCGCAGAAGACACGTTCCGCACGCTAACCGCCGTTGACTCGGCAATCATAGTCGTAGACGGAGCCAAGGGTGTGGAAACACAGACACGGAAGCTGATGACCGTCTGCCGCATGCGTAAGACTCCCGTCATCATCTTCATCAACAAGATGGACCGCGAGGGTCGCGACCCTTTCGACCTGCTTGACGAGCTGGAACAGGAACTGGAGATAAAGGTGCGCCCGCTGTCATGGCCCATCAACCAGGGTGCCAAGTTCAAGGGCGTCTACAACATCTACGAGCAGAAACTCGATCTCTTCACACCCGACAAGCAGCGCGTCACAGAGAAGGTAAGTGTGGAACTTGGTTCCACTGAGCTTGACAGCCGCATAGGGGAAAACGATGCAAGCAAGCTTCGCGAAGACCTGGAACTTGTCGACGGTGTCTATCCTGAGTTCGACGTTGAGACCTACCGCTCGGCCGAGGTGGCTCCCGTCTTCTTCGGCTCAGCCCTAAACAACTTTGGTGTGCAGGAGCTGCTGAACTGCTTTGTAGAGATAGCCCCGTCGCCACGACCCACCAAGGCCGAGGAGCGCGACGTGATGCCAGAAGAGCAGAAGTTCACGGGATTCATTTTCAAGATAACAGCCAACATCGACCCCAACCACCGCTCGTGCATTGCCTTTTGCAAGGTGTGCAGTGGACGGTTCCAGCGCAACGTGCCCTATCTGCATGTGCGCCAGGGAAAGTCCATGCGCTTCACCTCGCCCACACAGTTCATGGCACAGCGCAAGTCTACCATCGACGAGGCCTGGCCCGGCGACATAGTAGGCCTGCCCGACACCGGCGGCATATTCAAGATAGGCGACACGCTGACAGAAGGCGAGCAGCTCCACTTCCGAGGCCTGCCTTCCTTCTCGCCCGAACTGTTCAAATACATTGAGAACGACGACCCGATGAAGTCGAAACAACTGCAGAAGGGCATCGACCAGCTGATGGATGAAGGTGTGGCGCAGTTGTTCGTCAACCAGTTCAACAATCGCAAAATCATAGGCACCGTGGGCCAGCTGCAGTTTGAGGTCATCCAATATCGCTTAGAGAATGAGTACAACGCCAAGTGCCGCTGGGAACCGGTGCATCTCTACAAGGCCTGCTGGATAGAGAGCGACAATGAGGCGGAGCTTGAGAACTTCAAGAAGCGTAAGTACCAGTATATGGCCAAGGACAAGGAGGGGCGCGACGTGTTCCTTGCCGACTCAGGCTATATGCTGCAGATGGCACAGCAGGACTTTGAACACATACAGTTCCACTTCACCAGTGAGTTCTGATTCTTTTACCGCTCAAAGTGCTGATAGTCTTTCAGGCTGCGCCAGTTGCCTCCCCAGGTGAAGCCGTGGCCAGTGAACAGGCGATAGCATAGGTCGCCCTTCTCTATCTTGTAGCCAAACTTCCGACTACGGTCGGCATACGGCTTACCCTTGGCAGGCTGGTATATCCACCTGCCTTTCCTGTCTTTCCTGACACACGGATTGTAGAGAGGGTTGACATCAACAGCCATCCCCCTTGAGTGTGCCGACAGCTTTGTGCTACCGGCTATCTGCCTGAAGTTAAAACAGCTGGTGTTGTTGTCGCGCATGGAGCGTTCGTCGTCGCCGTCGTAATCGTCAATGAGACGCATACGCTCTATGGGGTACTTGTTCCGGTACAGCTCCCTGAAAATCTCCAGGAGGTCATCGGCAATGGCACGGTTGCATACCATCTCCCCTTGACGCACATTGCCCGACAAATCATAGTGAGCCACGCTAAGATAGCGCAGCTCACTACGTGGTATGTTGCATCCTACGGCAAACGACTTTCCCTTCATGCGGGCAAACACCTCGTCGCTGATGGTGTCGGCAGTGAACACCTGCGCCCTTACCGTCATGCTTACTGCCATCAGTGCAGCCATGAAGTAGAGTCGTCTTTCCACCTTATTAATATAATAATGTAAAAGCATTACCCGACTTCTTGCAAGCCCTAACAGATATTTAGAACGGCAGGTCGTCGGAACTACCTTCGGCAGGAGCCTCACCGGCAGGCGGGAACGGCGCTGCCTGTACCTGCTGTGCGGGCTGCTGGGGCGGGAACGGTGTCGGCTGGGCGGGCTGCTGTGGAGGGAAGCCGGCAGGCTGGGCTGCCTGAGGCACTTGTCCGCGAAGAATGTTGTAGGCGCGGACATCATTGAACCAGCGTCCGTTATACTCATGGGCATCAATGTCAAACTGTACGGTAACATCCTCACCGTTTTGTATATTGAACTGCTTGATACGGTCTTCGCCAAGGATTCTGAACACACAACGACGCGGATACTGGCCGGGAACCTCGATAACATAGTCCTGAGACATCCAGTTGTTGCCAGTGCGTGCCGATACGCCGCTCTGTGCTGGTATGACTGCAATAATTCTACCTGTTAATTCCATTTGTTTGATGATATAAGTTGTTGTTTTTATTAAATTGCGTGGCGAAATTACTAAAAATAGTTGAAATGAGCAATTTTTACCGCGATTTTTTTCTGATAACGCGAAAATTTCTTATCTTTGTAGTCAATTTCCGGCCATACAGGTGTGACAGGTGTTTGCACATTGTCGGCAAGGACATAATAAAAGAGTAAAACTAAGACAGAAATATTATGAGATTTACAGTATCAAGCACAGCATTGAGCAACAAGCTCTCAGCTTTGGCAAGAGTTATTAACAGCAAAAACTCCATTCCCGTTTTGGGCGACTTCCTCTTCGAGGTTGAAGGCACCACACTGCGACTGACAGCTTCCGACAGTGAGAACACCATGAACACCGCCATCGAACTGGCCGACAGCGACGGCAACGGTCGCTTTGCCATTGGCAACCACGACCTGTTGGAGGCTGTACGCGGATTCTCCGAGCAACCTATAGTCTTCGATGTCAACATGGAGCAGGCCTTGGCCAAGGTGAGCTATCTTAACGGTCTTTTCTCGCTGCCTATCGACAACGCCGACGAATATCCAACGACTCTGGCCATCAGCGATGGAGCAAACATCATAACCATGCCCAACGACGTGCTTAGCGACAATGTCAACCGCTCACTCTTCGCAACTGCGTCGGACGAGATTCGCCCCGTGATGAATGGTATTTATTTCGACCTGACGCCAGAAGGCCTGGCAATTGTTGCCAGCGACGGCCACAAACTGGTGCGCAACAAGGTGTACACCATCAAGAGCGACCAGCCCGCATCGTTCATCCTGCCCAAGAAGCCGGCCACACTGCTTAAGGGCCTGTTAGGCAAGGACGGAGGCGACGTAACCATACGCTTCGACGAGCGCAACGCAGAAATCAACTACGGCGACGGCATACTGCAGTGCAGGCTGATTGAGGGGCGCTATCCCAACTACAACTCCGTGATACCACAGGACAATCCCAACCAGCTCACCGTAGACCGCATGAGCCTGCTCTCGGCACTTCGCCGCGTCCATCCCTTTGCCAACGACTCGAGCAACCTGATACGCTTCCACGTAGAGGATGACACACTACAGCTCGATGCCGAGGACTACGACTTCTCCAAGACTGCCACAGAGCGCATGTCTTGCGTCTATAGCGGACAGCCCATGAGCATCGGCTTCAAAGGGACATCGTTCATTGATATACTCAGCAACTTTGCCTGCGACGAGGTTATTATACAGCTTGCCGACCCCAGCCGTGCCGGACTGGTGCTCCCGTCAGAGCAGCCCGAAGGCCAGGACATACTCATGCTCATGATGCCAATGCTTTTGAACGATTAAGACGCGATGAAACTAAACCTCAAGAAGCCTCTGGTCATCTTCGACCTTGAGACCACTGGTCTTGACTTGGTGAGAGACCGTATAATACAAATATCCTACATTAAGATCATGCCTAACGGCGACGAAGAGCGCACCAACCTCCTCGTCAACCCAGAGCGCCCCATACCCTCAGAGGTGGTTCAGCTGACGGGAATCAGCAACGACGACGTGGCCGACAAGCCCACGTTCAAGCAGCTTGCAGCAAAGCTTAACGAGGCATTCGCCGGCTGCGACTTTGCCGGCTTCAACTCAAACCATTTCGACATTCCACTGCTTGCCGAAGAGTTCCTGCGAGCAGGCATAGACTTCGATTTCAGCAAGTGCCGCATGGTTGACGCGCAGACCATATTCCACAAGATGGAGCGCCGCAACCTGGCAGCAGCTTACAAGTTCTACTGCGGCAGGAAGATGGAGGAAGACTTCGAGGCCCACAGGGCCGACCAGGACACAGAGGCCACCTACCGTGTGCTGATGGGTGAACTCGACAAGTACGCCCCAGGAGCCAATGAGGATCCAGAGAAAGTGCTGGAGAACAACATCGACGCAATGGCCGAGTTCTCCAAGCTCAACGACAATGTAGATTTCTCCGGGCGCATAGTCTGGGCAGATGTCAACGGCAAGCGCACTGAGGTGTTCAACTTCGGCAAGCACAAGGGCAAGCCTGTGGTCGACGTATTGCGCATGGATCCAGGTTATTACAGCTGGATACTCAACGGAGACTTTACCTACAACACCAAGCAGGTGCTCACGCGCATCAGGCTAAGGGAAAAGTAAGAATGGCAGGAGTATGGGCAGGCTTTTCATAATTCTCGTTTGCATTGCGTCGGCTCTCCGTATGGAGGCGCAAGAGCTGCAGGCAAAGATCACCATCAACCACTCTAAGATACAGGGGTCTGACGCCTCCGTCTTCGAACAGCTTCAGCAGAGTCTGGAGCAGTTTGTCAATGAGAAGCAGTGGACGGCTCTGCAGTTCCAGCAGAACGAGCGCATTGTCTGCAATTTCAACATCACCGTGAACAAGTATGTAAAGGAAGAGAACAAGTTCCAGTGTACAGCTCTCGTTCAGGCAAACCGCCCCGTCTACAACTCATCCTACGCCACAACCCTCTACAACAACAACGACAAACAGTTCGATTTCGAGTATGTTCAGTTCGACCAGCTGAACTTCAATGAGGAGGTAATCGACAACCAGCTCATGGCGCTCATGGGCTACTACGCCTACCTCATCATAGGCCTCGACCTCGACAGCTTCTCGCCGCTCGGCGGCACCGACATACTGCAGCGCTGCATGAACCTCGTGAACAACGCCCAGGATCTCGGTTTCCCGGGGTGGAAGTCGTTTGAGGACTCCCGCAACCGCTTTGCCATCATCAACGACTATCTTGACGAAGCCATGAAGCCCTTCCGCCAGCTTCAGTACGACTACTACCGCAAAGGGCTCGACGAGATGGCGCAGAATGCCGAGCGCGGGCGCACCAATGTGACCACGGCCCTTGAGACCCACCTCGAAAAGGCACACAAGGACAAGCCCCTGAGCCTGCTGCCACAGATATGGACTGACTACAAGAAAGATGAGTTTGCCAACATCTACAAAGGCAAAGGCACGCAGAAGGAAAAGGAATCGGTCTACGAACTGCTCTTCGGCATCAATGCTTCGCAGAGCAACACATGGGACAAAATCAAACAGTGAAACAATCACCATAAACAAACATAGAAGCTATGAAAAAGATATTTGGCGTATTGCTGACCGCTACTCTGCTGTCAAGCATGATTGCAAAGGCCCAGAAAGCCATCGACTTGATATATCTCACAGCCGATGAGGTTCCAAATGCAGTATTATGGTTGCCTTCACCACCCGAGCCAGGCTCATCTCAGTTTATGTACGACATATCCCAGTACTACTGGGGCAAACAGCAGCGTCTCGACACACTGCGTGCCCGCAAGGCAATACGCGAGGCAGCATATCAGGTGGCAGACATGGCCCAGCAGTTCAGCCAAGCCTTCGGCATGGAGATTTCCGAGCAGAGCACACCAGCCATCTACAACGTATTGAACAGGGCTGTGCTCACCATACGCCTGAGCGCCACCAAGCCCAAGGCAACCTATATGCGGACACGCCCATTCGTCTACTTCAACGAGCCTTCTCTTGTGCCGGAAGACGAGGAAGAGCTGCGCACCAACGGCTCCTACCCCTCCGGCCATACCGTACGCGGCTGGGGCATGGCCTTGCTTCTTTGCGAGATCAATCCCGACGCACAGGACAACCTCTACCGCCTTGGCTACGAATGGGGGCAGAGCCGCGTGATTGCCGGTTTCCACTGGCAGAGCGACGTCGACGCCTCGCGAATGCTTGCCGCCGCCTGTTATGCCCGCCTGCACACCTGCCAGGCATTCCTCGACGACATGGCCGCCGCCAAGAAGGAATACAAGAAACTCACGAAGTGAGAACACCTTGAGACATTTTCACTACCTGTGCGCTTAGAAGGCCCCCTCCTACTCCGGAGTAGGAGGGACAATCAGCTCATTTCCAGCACTTTCAGTAATCAGAATTCCGCTATCACCACCCTCATCTTAGGTTGGATAAAGACTTTTAGCTACCTTTGCAAGCCGGCATTTATACACATCTCGGCAATTGTGCGGGCGAGGGCGCCCGCGCTCCTGATGGATGCACAGCAGAAGCCCAAAGGGCTGAAAAGAAGACGATGGTGAACCTTTGGCACACAAAATCTCACAACATGCAATTTCATCCCAACTTATTTTTTATCGTTACTTATTTGCATTTCCGACAAGAAAGTATTACCTTTGCAGCCGATTATGGGCAAAGACAGCTTCAGCTTCCGCCGCTTCACGGTACGCCAAGACCGCTGCGCCATGAAAGTGGGCACCGACGGCACGCTGCTTGGCGCATGGGCCAATGGCGGTAGGCGGGTGCTCGACATAGGCACAGGCAGTGGCTTGTTGGCACTGATGATGGCTCAGCGGTTCGCTGACGCCAGCATTACGGGTGTTGAGATTGACCCTGATGCCGCCGCACAGGCTCAGGAGAATGTGGAGGCCTCGCCCTTCGCAGAACGTGTGACCATAGTCTGCGGCGACATCTGCTCATGGGAGCCGGATGTGGCAGAAGGGTACGACGCCATAGTGTGCAACCCACCCTACTTCGCCAACGACCTGCATTGCCCAGACCAGCGGCGCACGCTTGCCCGCCACGACACCACGCTGACCTTCGCCATGCTCATGGCAGTGGCCAAGCGTATGCTTGCCGACGACGGTGAGCTGTCAGTGGTGGTGCCCACCTCCGCAGCCTCGCGCATTGAGGCAGAGGCAGCCCTTGCAGGATTTGAAATGCGAAGGCGCTGGGCGGTGAGGACTACGCCTGCCAAAGAGCCGGGCAGATGGCTGATGGCCTTCGGACGCCATTCGGCAGCACTGTTCGACAGCGGAGAAGGAGTGATAGAGACATCGCCTGGCGTGCGTTCTGAATGGTACGGCGAACTGACAAAGCAATTCTATTTGAAATGAGAGTAACACTTCTGCAGACTGACATACACTGGGCGCAGCCCGAGAAGAATATCAATGCGGCCGAGCGGCTCATGGCAAGCCAGCCGCGAGCCGACCTTTATGTGCTGCCGGAGATGTGGGCCACGGGATTTGCCACCACGCCGATGGAGGTGGCGGAGAGCGAAAGCAACTCCTTGGCTCTACAATGGATGAAAGCCACTGCGGCAGAAAACAAATGCGCCATCAGCGGCAGCCTGGCCGTGAGACTTGCCGACGGCACCTATCGCAACCGCCACTACATGGCGTTGCCCGACGGCCAGTGCCACCACTACGACAAGCACCACCTGTTCAGCTATGGACACGAGGACCGTTATTTCACCCCTGGCAACAGCCACACCATAGTAAGCTATGGAGGCGTTGACATACTGTTGCTGACATGCTATGACCTGCGATTCCCACTATGGTCGCGATACGGCATTGCCGGAAGGTTCGACATGATAGTCTGCGCAGCCAACTGGCCGGACAGCAGGCAGCAGCCCTGGCGGGTGCTCACAAGGGCACGCGCCATTGAAAACCAGTGCTACCTTGTGGGAGTTAACCGCGTGGGTAGCGATGCCTTCTGCCACTATGTCGGCGAAAGCCTTGTCTGCGACAGTCGTGGCGACACACTTGTCGAAGGAGGCAGCGAAGAGCAGGCCATCAGCGCCGACCTCGACTTCAGCCGTCAGAAAAGTGCTCGTGAGCGTTTCCGGGTGCTCGACGACAGAGACAACTACAAAATCGTGGAACAATGAAACAACTCATAGACCTATACAGACAGCACTACGGAGAAGAGCCTGCCAGCACGGAACGCGTGGAAGGCGCAGGCAGCAACCGCCAGTACTTCCGCATGACCAACGGCAAGGGAGTCAGCGTGATTGGATGCATAGGCACAAGCCGCGACGAGAACCACGCCTTCATTGCCATTTCGCGGCACTTCACGCAACGGCAGCTGCCTGTGCCTAACGTCATTGCCGCCAGCAGCGACGAGCTGCGCTACTTGCAGCAAGACTTGGGGACCACGTCGCTCTACGATGTCATCAGCGGCGGACGGCAGGCGGGCGGACGATACAACCTGGCAGAGCAGCAGATGCTGCGCCGCACCATCCGCGAGCTGCCCAACATACAGATACGCGGTGCACGCGGGATGGACTTCTCACAGTGCTACCCGCAGCCTGCCTTCGATGCCGACAGCGTGCTCTTCGATCTGAACTACTTCAAGTACTGCTTCCTGAAAGCTACAGAGCTGGACTTCCATGAGCTGAAGCTTGAGGCCGACTTCCGCCTGCTGGCTAAAGACCTGACGGCAGCCGGCGACGAGCAATGCTTTCTCTACCGCGATTTCCAGGCACGTAACGTGATGGTGGGCGCCGACGGCAGCATCAGCTTCATAGACTTCCAGGGAGGGCGG
Organism: Prevotella sp.; assembly: GCA_017449025.1. Taxonomy (GTDB): domain Bacteria; phylum Bacteroidota; class Bacteroidia; order Bacteroidales; family Bacteroidaceae; genus Prevotella. The sequence continues at coordinate 40,410 of JAFSKJ010000059.1, forward strand.
CGCGGACCGTATTACTACGACCTGGCCTCATTTCTCTGGCAGGCATCGGCGCACTACTCCGAGAAGCTGCGCCGGGAGCTGGTGTTTGAATACTACAATGCGCTGAAGCAGTACACAGAGGTGCCGTCTACCCACCATTTCGTGGAACGCCTGCGACTCTTCGTGCTGTTCCGCACACTACAGGTGCTGGGAGCGTACGGCTTCCGTGGATATTTCGAGCGTAAGCGACACTTCATCGAGTCCATACCGCCAGCCATTGAAAACCTGCGACAGATTACAAGCACTGCCGTTTGTCAGCAGTACCCCTATCTTTGCGACGTGCTCCAGCGCCTTTGTGCCCTTCCTCAGTTTGCACCGCAAAAGCAGATGCCCCAGCAGCGTGCTGACGGATACAAGACCACCGAACAGAACCCATACAATGCTCACCCTGCCGACGGCCCCGCCACCTTCTCGAAATACGACGGTCGCGGCCCGCTTGTGGTGAGAGTATACAGCTTCTCGTACCACAAGGGAATACCCCAAGACGAGAGCGGAAACGGCGGAGGATACGTGTTCGACTGCCGGTCGACCCACAACCCGGGACGGTACGAGCCATACAAGCAGTTGACAGGTCTCGATGAGCCTGTCATCAGATTCCTTGAGGACGACGGCGAGATTCTGGTATTCCTCGACGCCGTCTATCGCCTTGCCGATGCTCACGTCCGCCGCTATCTGCAGCGAGGTTTCACAAGCCTTATGTTCTGCTTCGGATGCACCGGCGGGCAGCACCGCTCCGTTTACTCTGCACAACACTTAGCCGAGCACCTCAACAAGAAGTTCGGCGTGGAAGTGCATATTTTCCACAGGGAACAGAACATAAAACAAATACTCAAACCCTTTAACAACAATGATAGCCTCAACACAGTATGATTTTTCCAACGCACATGCCATAGTGTGCAGCTTCAAAGGCAGAAGCGTTGATGAGTATCACGCAATCATCCACGCAGACAACGCCATGCTTACCTTTACCCAGCAGCTTGATGCCGTCACCGAAGCCTACGGCCAATTGCTCAGTCAGCTGCCAGGCAACCCCCGGGCTGTTTTCAAGCGATACTTCCTAAGCGACGCAGCCAACCAGGCCGACGATGTGGAGGCGGTTGACGTAAGCGACTGCGCAAAAAGCATAGTGCAGCAGCCACCACTTGACGGAACAAAAATAGCAATGTGGGTGTGGATGATGACTAACGTGGAGACAGGCGTGGCTACAAGCGGACTCTACGAAGCCAGGCACGGCAGCTACTGCCACTTATGGAACGGCACCGCCCACAACCTGGCTGCGAACTCCGAATACCAGATGCGGCTGCTCTTCAACGAGTATGTCATGCAGCTTGCAGAACAGGGATGCACACTTAAGGACAACTGCATACGCACGTGGCTCTTCGTGAACGACATAGACCTGAACTACGGAGGAGTGGTAAGGGCCAGGAACCAGGTGTTCTTCACTCAAGGACTTACCCACGACACCCACTACATAGCTTCCACGGGAATAGGAGGACGGCAGCAAGACCCCAACGTCCTGGCGCAGATGGACAACTATGCCGTTGGCGGACTGCAGCCAGAGCAGGTGAAGCACCTGTATGCACCAACCCACCTGAACAGGACCAGCGACTACGGAGTGTCGTTCGAACGCGGAACCAGAGTGGACTACGGCGACCGCCGACACGTGTTCATCTCAGGCACTGCGAGCATCGACAACAAGGGGCGCATACTCTACCCCAAGGACGTGGTAAAGCAGTTGCATAGGATTTGGGAGAACGTGGAAGCACTGCTAAGCGAGGCACAGTGCAACTTCAACGATGTGGTGTACATGATTGTATATCTGCGCGATATGTCAGACTACGCAGTGGTGAAAAAGCTCTACGAGGAGCGCTTCCCCAATATGCCCTACGTGATAGTGCTCGCTCCTGTCTGCCGCCCGGGATGGCTGATAGAAATGGAGTGCATGGCCGTGAAGGAAACCCAATCGGCGTTCGAACCCCTGTAAATAATTATTCTTGAAGTAGTAAACAAAAACATTTCCGTTATGAACATACTAAAAAAATGTCTGCCCGACGTAGTGGCAGTTGTATTGTTTGCCATTGTGGCCTTAGCGTATTTCTACCCTGCCGACATTGAAGGGCGAATACTTTTCCGCCACGACTCGTCGGCCGGTCGCGGTGCCGGACAGGAGCAGCAGGAATACCTGGCACGTACCGGCGAGCGTACTCGCTGGACCAACGCCCTTTTCTCTGGAATGCCAACCTACCAGCTTGCCCCGTCGTACAAAAGCACGGATATGCTCGAAAAGGCAGAGAAAGTATACCACCTCTGGCTGCCCGAGAACGTGTGGTATGTGTTTGCCTACCTGCTGGGATTCTACATCCTGCTGCGTGCTTTCGACTTCAGGCAGTCGTTAGCAGCACTCGGCTCCATCGTCTGGGCCTTTTCCACCTATTTCTTAATAATAATAGCCGCCGGACACATCTGGAAGGTGATGGCTTTGGCATATCTGCCGCCATTGATTGCAGGAATAGTGCTTGCCTACAAGGGAAAGTACCTTTGGGGATTGGTGGTGACAGCACTGTTTACCGCCTTCGAGTTGCATGCCAACCACGTGCAGATGACTTATTACTATCTGTTCATAATACTCGCACTTATACTGGCCTACCTTGCCGAAGCAGTGCGCAGCGGACGCTGGACTAACTTTGCCAAGGCTACTGCAGCGGCAGTCGTTGGCGGACTCATCGGCGTGGCTGTAAACCTGTCGAGCATATACCACACATGGCAGTACGGACAGGAGTCAATGCGCGGCAAGAGCGAACTGGTGAAAGCAAACAGCAGCAACCAGACCAACAGCGGACTGGAGCGCGACTACATAACACAGTGGAGCTACGGCATAGGCGAGACGTGGACGCTGCTGGTGCCTAACACCAAGGGCGGGGCATCGGTGCCACTGGCCATGAACGAGAAGGCCATGGAACATGCCGACAACAACTACGTTGGCATTTACCAGCAGTTGGGACAGTACTGGGGCGAACAGCCGGGCACGAGCGGCCCCGTCTACGTGGGAGCTTTCGTGCTTACCCTATTCATACTGGGACTCTTCATAGTGAAGGGTCCGGTAAAGTGGGCACTGCTCGCAGTCACCGTACTCTCAATCTTACTCTCGTGGGGAAAGAACTTCATGGGGCTTACCGACCTTTTCATCGACTACGTGCCCATGTACTCCAAGTTCCGCACCGTGGCCTCCATACTTGTCATTGCCGAGTTCACCATTCCCCTGCTGGCCATGCTCGCCCTGCGCGAATACATGCGCCAGGTGGAGGATGCTACAGCCGATGCCGCCAGCAAGACAAAACTGCTGAAACACACCTATGTCGCCTTCGCGCTAACAGGCGGTTTCTGCCTTCTCTTCGCTGTCATGCCCACAGTGTTCTTCCCGAGCTACGTATCAAGCAGCGAGATGCAGGCCATGAGCCAGATACCACACGAGCAGCTCATGCCGCTGCTGGCTAACCTGAGCGAGATGCGGCGCGCTTTGTTCACCAGCGACAGCTGGCGCTCGCTGATAATCATACTCATAGGCACAACATGCCTGCTGCTCTACCGCGCCCGCAAGATTAAGGCAAACGTACTGGTGGGCGCTCTGGTGCTGCTCTGCTTGGTTGACCTATGGCAGATAAACAAGCGATACCTTAACGACGACATGTTCGTTGACAAGCAGGAAAGGGAGATGCCCGTGAGAAAGACACAGGCCGACGAGCAGATACTCATGGACAAGGCCTTGGACTACAGGGTGCTGAACCTATCGACAAACACGTTCAACGAAAACGAGACCAGCTACTACCACAAGAGCATTGGCGGATACCACGCCGCCAAGCTGCGCCGCTATCAGGAGCTGATAGAGGCATACATACAGCCAGAGATGGAGAAAACCATGCAGGCCGTGGCTGAAGCCGGAGGCGACATGACACAGGTGAACGGCGACAGCATCTTCCCCGTTCTCAACATGCTCAACACCAAGTATCTCATACTGCCACTGCAGACTGGGCAGACCGTGTCAATACAGAATCCTTACACGTACGGAAACGCCTGGATAGTTGACAATGTGGTGTATGCCGACAATGCCAACGGCGAACTTGAAACCATGGCCAACACCGACCTGCGCCATACTGCCATTGCCGACAAGAAGTTTGAGCAGACACTGGGCAGCAGCACAAGGCAAGACACTCTAAGCCTGGCGTCCATCACCAGCTACGAGCCTAACCACCTGACCTACGACGTCAGCACAGGCAAGGGAGGAGTGGTGGTCTTCTCGGAAATCTACTATCCCGGATGGACGGCAACCATCGACGGCCAGCCAGCAGAGCTCGGTCGCGTCGACTACGTACTGCGCGCACTTAACGTACCCGCCGGAAACCACAAGGTGGAGCTGGCGTTCCACCCCGCGTCGGTAAGCGCCACCGAGAGCATAGCCTACGCCTCCTACGCCATACTGCTGCTGTTCGTGCTGCTTGCAGCATTCATGCAGTACCGCTCGCAGAAGAATCGCCATGACAGATGAAGAAAAACAGGCAAAAAGTTGCGGGAACGAATGAAAATGAGTAACTTTGCAGCCGTTTTCAAGAGGTATAACAATTCCCAACGGATGACATGAACACTAAGATACATTACCAGAGACTTTTCTCAGCAATAGCCGCAACGATGGCTGCTGCAACCATGTGTGCCCAACTGCCCAGCTCCGCCACAGCCCGTCAGGAGCTGAAGGAAAACCCATTCCTTGCCGGCAGCAACTACTTAGACTACGACCGCCAGCTGCCAACAGCGGCTCTGACACCAGCCCCGAAGGGCTACGAGCCTTTCTACATGAGCCACTATGGCCGTCACGGTTCCAGATGGCTCATTTCCGAGGGCGACTACCGTAACCCCACTACCACACTCCGCGACGCACGCTCACAAGGCAAGCTCACCCCTACAGGACTTGAAGTGCTGAAGAAGCTGGAAGATTTCATGCCCACCACCGAAAAGCGATTAGGCGACCTAACAACCGTAGGCGAGCGACAGCATCACGGCATAGGCCGGCGCATGGCACAGAACTTCCCGGAGCTGTTCAAGAAAAAGAACATTGCCATCGACGCCAGAAGCACGGTGGTCATACGTTGCATCCTTTCCATGATTGCCGAGTGCGAGGAGCTGGCTGCTGCTAACCCCACGGCACGCATCCACAACGACGTGAGCGAGGCACTGCAGTACTACCTTAACCAGCCATGGGAGGGCCGAGTAAAGAACAAGGGGCGCAGCACCGGCGACAAGGAGTACAGACAGGCACAGCTCAGCTACACGCATCCCGAGCGCCTCATGCGGCTGCTCTTCAACGACGAGCAGTGGGTTTACAACAACGTGAAGGCGGGAGAGCTAATGCGCCAGCTTTTCGAGGTGGCAACAAACATGCAGAGCCACGACACCGACATAGAACTGCTGTCGCTCTTCAACGAGGAAGAGGTCTACGACCAGTGGCGAATACGCAACATCGGGTGGTATCTCGACTACGGAGCATGGCCAGGCTCGGGAAGCATCATGCCATTCAGCCAGCTCAACCTGCTGAAAAACATCATAGAGACTGCCGACACAGTAACACAGGCACAGGTGACAATGCGATTCGGGCACGAAGTGTGCGTGATGCCACTGGCATGCCTAATGGAACTCGACAACTGCGGCGTACAGGTGACAAACCTCGACACACTCGACAACGTATGGCGCAACTACCGCATCTTCCCCATGGCATGCAACATACAGATGGTGTTCTACCGACCGAAAAAGGGAGCACAACACTCTGCGTTAAAGACTGCCGACGACGTGCTGGTGAAGGTGTTGCTCAACGAGCGGGAGACACGACTGCCCATAGCAACAACGCAGTGGCCATACTACCGATGGCAAGAACTGAGGAAATACTACACTGACAAGATAAGCCGCTTTGAGGCCGAAGGGAAGTAAAACCAGACGACCACCAGACGACCAATACCCCAAACGACCAACAATGGCAATAGAGAAAATCAGGATAAAAGACATAGCCGAACGTGCAGGAGTAAGCGTAGGCACCGTTGACCGCGTGCTGCACAACAGGCCAAACGTGTCGAAGAAAGCTCTCGAAAAGGTTCAGAAAGCACTCGGCGAGATGGACTACAAGCCCAACATGTATGCATCGGCATTGGCATACAACAAGACATACACCTTCTACTGCCTACTGCCTAAGCACGAGAGCGAGGCATACTGGGAAGAGATTGAACAGGGAGCTAACGCCGCATGCGAGCGACGACGCGACTTCGGCATCTCCGTGGAGTTCATCTACTACAAACGCTTCGACGTGAAGACGTTCGAGAAGGCCACAGCCGAATGTCTCAAGCAAAACCCCGACGGGGTGATTATTGTGCCATCGAAGCTCGACGTGACACGACAGTTCACCGACAAGCTGCACGAGCTGCAGGTGCCGTTCATACTCCTTGACTCCTACATGCCCGACCTGCGGCCACTGTCGTTCTACGGACAGGATTCCTTCCAGAGCGGATACTTCGCAGCACGAATGCTGATGCTAATAGCGTCGAAGGAAAAAGAGATAATGCTAATGAAGCAGATGCGCGACGGAAACGTGGCGTCAAAGCAGCAGGAAAACAGAGAGACGGGGTTCCGCCACTACATGCGCGACCACTTCCCGGACATTGAGATTACGGAGGTCAACCTGCCACTTGACGAAAAGCGCGAGAGCTACGACGACATACTTGAGGATTTCTTCAACAGCCACCCTCAGGTGCACCACTGCATAACCTTCAACTCCAAAGCACACCTCGTGGGCGAGTTCCTGCTCCGTTCCAACCGCCGAAACATACAGATAATGGGCTACGACATGGTGCCAAAGAACGAGGAATGCGTCAAGGAGGGAAGCATTTCCTTCCTCATTGCCCAGCATGCCTACAGGCAGGGAGCACTATGCGTAGAGTCTCTCTTCGAGGCCATCGTGCTCAAGAAGAAAATCACGCCTGTCAACTACATGCCCATTGAACTGCTCACCAAGGAGAATGTAGCCTTCTACAGGCGCTCATAGACACCCCTTAGCCCACATTGCAGCAATGGGCATCAAGTTGGGTGTTGACAAGGACGTGTGTCTCCGTTTCTGGACTTCAACATCAACGAACTGAAGCCGTCGGATGCGATTGTTCGAGCGTCCCAGGCATCCAGTGTAAGAAGTTTCAGCCATTAACGTCCCTTAACGTGGAAAACAGGAAAAAACATCACACCCACTGACCTCTTATATATGCCCCACATAATTCCAGCGCTTTTTTGCGGAAGACATGCAAACTTTTCCTTTTCAAATTCGCCCAAAATTCTTGAGTTTGCAGAAAACTTATCAAAATATAACAGTAAAAACTATAAAAAAACATCATTTGTTTTGGAATTTCGAATATAATTATTAAATTTGCGGACTAAAAAATATGGAATTATTAAATCCGTGAGTTTAAAAATTGCAGGAACAAAGACCATCTTCAAGGATCACTTGTATAGTATTCAGTATGAGGGTTGCAGTGAATCGGAATTCACCAGGCTTTTCAATTTATGGAAGAATCCCGAAAACGTTGACCTGTTCATCGATACCTATAAAGACTTAATGATAAGTCCTTTTTGGGTAGCACAAGGCATATCTGCCTCATATGCGAGACGTCTTATTACGCAAGAGGTTTAGCAACAGAGTCTCATTTCCTTGACCTGTATCTGAACACCATAAACGGTGATGTTCCTGATTTCAATCAGGAATTTGTCTTCCTTGACAAACAGGTGTTTGAGTTCAGACTAAGGTCAAAACACAAAATGTATGGCACTCATGGGAAGGACTGCCCATCGTTCCTTCGAATCTATGCCATTAAAGTTGAGAACAACTGCTTTCTCATTACAGGAGGAGCAATCAAATTAACACACCGCATGGACGAAGCAGAATATCTCCAAGAAGAGGTAAGGAAGCTGAATACAGTACATGACTGGTTAGAGCAAGAGTATATTTTAGACGTAGAAGATTTAAATAATTATGAGTCGTATGAATAAGAACATGAGCAAGGTTGACTTCCTGAATAAGATTTCAGCAGGTCAAGATACAGAATGGCTGAAGGAAGCTATGTGGAGAAGGGAAAATGCCGCTTGGCTAAAGAAGTCCATGGATATTGCCAATGATGTTCTTGACGAACTTCATAGGCAAAAGACGTCCAAGTCCGACTTTGCAAGGGCTATGGGCGTGTCACCACAACGTGTTACTACACTGCTCAGTGGCAGGGAGAAGATGAATCTTGAAACCATTTCCAAGATGGAAGAAGCCCTGCACATAACTCTTGTCCGTACTGGAGCCAAAGCAGAAGAAAGTGTTTCTGAAAAGCATCGACATGCAGTCAGCTTCATGCTTCCTCTTGTACACTACGCTACAGAATCTCTGAAAAGTGCGGATAACATCTTTGTAAATTCAAAGCGTGGAAAGGTAGAATTAAATTGTATTTAGCCCTATGGATAAGATTCTTTATAACCTCGTAAAAATAAACACGAAATTGTTCGAGATAAACCTCGACAATTATGATGAAGGCAATTCACCTGATAAAACCATAACGGTGTCATTCAAGGTGAACAGTAAATTCTGTAACATAAGCGTCCTGTCTGAAATCCAGTATAATCAGGAGAATCGCAACATCATTAAGCTACAGGTTGAATGTGTATTCAATATTGAACCCAACTCGTTCAAAGGACTGACCGAGAACGGTAAGATCACAATTCCCGCTGCCCTTGCACGGACTTTGTTTGCCACTACAACAAGTACAGCAAGAGGAGTGTTATTCGACAAACTCGAAGACACCATCCTCAAAAATGAGATTTTGCCAATACCTGACTGGAACGAGATAAAGGATCTTGAACAAAACATATAATGCGTTGCATAATAAGACAGTGGAAGGGATGCCGCGGCATCCCTTTTTCAGTTCATATAGTGAACCCCTAAATTCTTCTATGATTATCTTTGAAATATACATGTCGTCTACAATTATACTAACCTATTCAAATCATTAAACTGCTCCAACATTCTGTTTCCACAACAGAAGACTTGAGGAACATGAGAAAAGGATGTCCATGCTGGAAGCTTCTCTTCATGAGCTGTACCCTACTTCAGCTATCACCGTCCAGAAGAATCAGGAAGAGGATCCTGTTCCGTCAATCAAGAAATGGACTAATGATGACATCCCAATGGAGAAATTCCAGACGGATGGTGTCAGTCAGCTCAGTGAGAGTGAGCTTTTGGCCATCATTATTGGCAACGGCCCGAAGGAGTTTCCAACTGTAGATCTCATGAATCAGATGTTGGATGACTGCGGCAATGACCTTTCCAAACTGGGTAAGAAGACAATTGAAGAACTGATGTGCTACCGTGGCATTGGTAAGAACCGGGCCATTGCTATAGTCGCTGCCTGTGAGTTTGGGAAGCGATTCAGGAAGACTGCTCCAGAAGAGAAGCCAGTTCTGAAGAATGCCTTGGCCATCGGTGACTACATGATGCCACAACTTGAAGACCTGGATGTGGAGGAGTTCTGGGCATTGTTCCTCAATCCTAAGCATGAACTACTTAGAAGAGTCAGAATCTGCCGGGGAGAGGTTTCAGAAAACGCTGCCGACCCGAGAAACATCATGCGATTTGGGGTTCTCTACAATGCGACCTACATTGTTACAGTACATAACCATGTCAGTGGGAACCCCTCTCCCACGAAGTTCGACAGCATGATTGTTGCTAAGCTCACACAAGCTGCAGAGTCAGTACGGATGACCTTGCGCGACCATATCATCCTTGCGGATGAACAGTACTACTCCTTCAAGGACAACAAGAAACTATAGCCGTACAGCATCTTTGAACACAACAATGGCTCGACACTTTTCTATCGGTATCGAGCCATAATTGTTACTATTCCTTTATTAACAATTAGTCCTTCAGACAGCCGATTGGAACCACTAAAACGCCATCCTTCGGACGTTTGTAAGCATACTGACCTACAGCCGTCAGTACCATCAAGAACGACGGTTTCTTCATTTTGGTTGTATCAATCTTATCCTTCAAGTCTATCAAGGCGTCCGCTCCCTCTTGAATCAAGCTATCACCACCAAGTTTAATCTCTATAAGACCATAACTCCCATTTCTTAGATGCACCACTGTATCACACTCAAGTCCACTCCTATCCCGATAATGATAAACTTTGCCGTGCAAAGTCTCCGCAAAAACCCTCAAATCTCGCACGCAAAGGGTTTCGAAGAAAAGTCCAAACGTATTCAGGTCGTTCATCAAATCATTTGGTCCAAGGTCCAAAGCTGCAATCGCTAATGATGGATCCACAAAATAGCGGTTATCAGAAGTTCGTATTGCAGTCTTTGAGCGTAGATTCGGATTCCATGCCTCCATATCTTCTATCACAAAGATTTTCTTCAGTGCCTTGATATATGACGCCACAGTTTCGTCGCTCATACTTTCTGGCTCATTCGTCTTCAAATCCTCAACGATGGTAGGAATAGGGCCCATAGATCCCTGCAGACGAGCATAGGAGCGCATCAGCCGTTTGGCCCGCTGTTCATCTCTCGAGACTCCGTCCACTCGCGATATGTCCGAATGGGTAATAGCTTCATAATACTCTTTTACCTGCCCTAAAGCAGCTTTTTGACTTTTCTTATTCATTGCCTTGGGCCAACCGCCACGACACGTGACAAAAGCAACGTCTTCCAATGACAGATGACTTTCGCCTTCCACCATTTCAGCATTCTCAAAGAGTTTGCCCAGGCTCACATCGCCGGTAGATTCTCCTGACTCCCAAAGTGTCATCGGACGCATCGTCAACCACGCAAAACGACCAGTACCAGTATGGTGAATCTTTGAGTCATCTGCAGGAACAGCCGAACCGGTCAGCATAAATTGACCGTCATCCCTTCGATGATCAACCTCGAATCGAATTGCGTCCCACAATTGCGGAGCTATCTGCCATTCGTCAATTAGTCTTGGGGTTCCCCCCCTCAACAACTGCTTGATATTTGTTTCTGCCAACTGAAGGTTCTGAATCATGCTGTCAGGATCATCCATATATAGGATACTTTTAGCCTGCTGTTCTGCCGTTGTAGTTTTGCCACAAGCCTTAGGTCCTTCTATCAGCACTGCTCCCATAGCCTCCAATTTTTCAGCCAAAAGACTATCAACAACTCTCTTACGATAATTAAAATGCTCTGCCATACAATAATATTTTTGTGCAAAAGTACAACTTTTCTCTGAAACAAACAAAGAATTTAATAACAATTTGGTTGTTTGGTAAGTTTTCGCTTGGTTGTTTGGTAAGTTTTTGCTTGGTTGTTTGGTAAGTTTTTGCTTGGTTATTTGGCAAGGTTTTATTCACCCATATGACGAATAATCGTTCGCATATTTGACGGTAAATGCTTTATTTTACTTCGGTAACCCGTTTTTTTAGGCGTTACCGAAGTAGTATCATTGTATTTGGGGATTACACTACCCTTAAAAAAAGCGTTTGTTCGGCATTATATACCCCCATTTTTTCTCCTATTCAAATACAACTCCTTCAAAGACAACAAGAAACTATAGAAACAACCTTTAAAAGAGTTAATTTATAATGGAAATTTGCAAATTTAAGCGTTCATAAACTAATTTTTAATCGAAATATTTGGCTCTTAGGGAAAGTTTATGTACCTTTGCAGCCATATGGAAGAGATAATGGATATAAAATCAATGCCTACAGTGCAAATAATACAGGCATTAGGCAAGAGATTTAGGGAGTATCGGATTGCAGCAAGAATGACGCAAAAAGAAGTCGCTG
>JAFSKJ010000060.1 GCA_017449025.1 Prevotella sp.
CCTGAATATAAGAAAGATTTACAGGCACAAGGTATCATCTTCCCCAAGCCACAGCCTCCTATCTCATTGGAATATAAGATGGATGCTGATACCAGCAGGCGTTTCTTCTACACGCTGAATGTCCTGTCTGATGATAAGTTCAATCCTCATCTGCATTATGCACGTTACCGTGCAGTAGAATTTCTGAAGCCAGAGTATCGGGCTAAGTATCGCAATGCAGTCCATGTAGGTCAGACGTTGGCTGGCATCTATCGCGTTCACATGGTGAAGCGACTGGAAAGCAGTTTCCATGCTTTCAAGCTCTCGTTGGCAACACTTCTTCGCATCACGAATGATATGCTGAAGATGTTTGCTGAAAACAAAGTGATTATAGCCCCAGAACTGAATGTGAAGGAGTTGCAGGCCAAAGGCATGGAACTTGACCAGATTATTGAACTGGCCATGAAGAAAGGCTACCAGGAAAACGACATTCTGTATAAGTCCGACGATTTCGAGCCGGATTTCATTGAAATGCTCCGCCATGACAAAGAGGTTCTGGAAGCTCTCAATGCTGACTGGCAACAAGAGCACGACGACCAGAAGTTCGACCTCTTCCGTGACAGACTGGAGCATGAGTTCTTCGACGAACGTAATGTCTCTGGTAAACTGGTTGTATTCTCCGAAAGTGTTGACACGCTGAACTATCTGAAAGGCAGATTAGAGAACGAATTAGGCAGAACAGACGTTTTGGCAATTACTGCCGACAACCGTGACAAGAAGGCATCCATTATCAAAGAGAATTTCGATGCCAACAGCGAGGTACAGAAAGACCAGTACAACATCATTCTCACTTCCGATGTATTGGCTGAAGGTGTCAATTTGCATCGTTCCCATATCATTGTCAACTACGATTCTCCATGGAATGCCTCTCGGCTGATGCAGCGTATCGGACGTGTAAATCGTATCGGTTCCGTGGCTGAGTTTATCTATAATTATATGTTCTATCCCTCACCCCAGGGCAATGAACAAATCAAACTCTATGAGAACGCGCTTGTCAAGTTACAGGGTTTCCATTCTGCCTTTGGTGAGGATGTGCAGATATACTCTAAGGAAGAAATCGTCAAGCAGTTCAAGATGTTCGACAGCAACGTGAAGGACTCGATGGACGAGAAACTGGCTTTGATTCGCGAACTGCGAGATATCTATCACAACAACCGCGAACTTTACGACAAGGTGAAGCAGTTGCCACTGAAGAGCCGTGTGGCTCGCAACACAGGGCGACATACGGACAAGTCGATCATCTATGTATCGTCCGACGTAAAGACAGAGTTCTATCTGGCCACCGATAAGACAGTAAAGCCTATCGATTTCTTAGAGGTCATCAAGTATCTGAAGGCCAAGCCTGACGAACAAGCCGCCCCGTTCCTGCCAGACAGCAAGAATTATGAACATGTGAATCGCGCTTTGGGTAAATACACAAAGGAGTATGTAGAGGCAGCAGACGATTCTTCCATCAATCGTACTGATCTCGATAACATCTCGAAGACGGCACTTAACTTCCTGCGCAGGATTACCCAGGCAATCTCTGACAATACAACAAAGGTGCAATGTCATATTCTCACCGACTATATCAATAAAGGTATATACACTCAGCTGCCTCGCCGCCTACGTGACCTCTCCAAACCCTACAAGGGTGACAAAGTGCAAATCAAGACAGACGAGACCAAACTGAAACAGACTTTGACAGAACTCGTTGATGAGTACCAGACAATGAGCAATGAGATGCAAGAAAAGGCGGTGCCCAAAGTGAGCGACCCACAAATCATTATTTCCGAAACGTTTATCTAAAGTTCTTTTACGACATGACCAAGAAACAAGCATTACAACTATTTGAGGAGCGTAAGGTTCGTACCGTATGGGACGACCAGGAAGAGAAGTGGTATTTCTCCATTGTCGATGTGTGCGCAGTGCTAACTGACAGCTCAAATCCAAGAAACTATTGGAAGGTATTGAAACACAGGCTGTTGAAAGAAGGCAATCAAACGGTTACAAATTGTAACCAGTTGAAGTTGCGAGCAGAAGATGGACGTATGCGCCTTACCGATGTTGCTGATACCGAGCAGCTTTTCCGCATCATCCAGTCCATCCCTTCGCCCAAGGCAGAGCTGTTCAAGCAGTGGATGGCACAGGTAGCCAGCCAGCGCATTGATCAAATGCAAGACCCAGAACTGAGTATTGATCAGGCTATTATCGACTACAAGCGTCTTGGTTATAGCGATGCGTGGATCAACCAACGCATCAAGAGTATTGAAGTACGCAAGGAACTGACTGACGAATGGAAACGCACAGGCGTTAAGGAAGGCCTGGAGTATGCTTCGCTCACTGACATCATTACCCGCGAATGGAGCGGTTTCACCACTAAACAGTACAAGCATTTCAAGGGATTGAAGAAAGAAAACCTTCGCGACAATATGACCAATCTTGAGATTGCCCTAAACATTTTGGCAGAAGCCTCAGCCACAGAACTCTCTAAGCAGCGCGACCCGAAAGGATTCAACGCCCAAACCCAAGTGGCAAAGGATGGTGGCAGTGTGGCAAAAGCCGCCCGTAACCAACTGGAAAGCAAATTAGGGCACAGTATCATTTCACAGGCCAAAGCCAGTGACTATTTATTGCCTGAAGAACCTAAAAACGAAGAATAAATACTATACCGCGATGACTTATACAAGAGACAACCTCCGACAGATATTCCAACATCCATTCAATGCCAATGAATGGCAGCAGATGTTGCAACACTACTTTCGTGCAAAAGAGTTGAAAGCCGAGCCAGAGCCTATCAACGGATCATCCGATGACGAGAAAGGCTACTACCTTGGTGTCCTTGACACCACAGATAGTTACCGGATAGGCCTATTTTATTATCAGATTAAGCGCGGCAATGTCGCTCGCAAGCGAGTTGGCTTGCGCAACTTAGTACATCAGTTCGTTCATCACACTACAGGCGACTTTGATGCCGCCCTCGTAGTCTTTAACAGCAACGACTCTGTGTGGCGTCTCTCCTTTATATGCGACATCCAAGGTGAGGCTACTGCCCCCAAACGCTTCAGTTATGTTTTCGGTGAAAGCGACAACTACTATAATACACCTGTCGGACGTTTCGATGCTTTGCAGCGTAATGGAATCTCGTTTGAGAACATCAAGGATGCTTTCTCAGTGGAACGTCTGAACAAGGATTTCTTCAATGGCTATAAGGATCGTTACGTGAAGTTCCTCAACCATATCAATGAGGACACCAAGGAGAATCGTGACTATGTGAAGAAACTCTTGGGCCGCCTGGTATTCCTTCAGTTTTTGCAGAAAAAGGGCTGGATGGGTGTGCCTGCCAATCAACAAGGCTGGAACGGTGGAGATAAATTCTATTTGAATCACTTAATTGAGCGTTATGAGGGTAACAACCGCTTGTTGAGCGATGTTCTTGAGCCGCTGTTCTTCGAGACGCTGAATAAACCTCGTAACAATGACCTTGCAGACTCACGACTGGGCGAGAATATCAAGATTCCTTATCTCAATGGTGGTCTATTCGATAAGGACACGTTAGACAAGAAAGACATTGATTTCCCCTATAGCTATTTTAAGGAACTCATGGACTTCTTCGCCATGTATAACTTCACCATTGACGAGAATGACCCAGAGGATTCTGAGATCGGTATCGATCCTGAAATGCTTGGTCATATCTTTGAGAACTTGTTGGAGGACAACAAAGACAAAGGCGCATTCTATACTCCCAAGGAGATTGTGCAGTATATGTGTCAACAGAGTATTATTCAGTATATAAAGACTCATATGTCTGATAAAGAATGCTATGATTCAATAGAAAAACTTATCAAAGAAGGTGTTGTTGCCCCCGTACTTCAGACAAAAGATAATGCGACAGAACTTATGAAACTGCTTAAAAATATCAAAGTCTGTGATCCTGCTATCGGTTCTGGAGCATTCCCTATGGGTATTTTGTATGTTTTATACTATGCTATTCATCATTTGCATTCGCATGTTGAGCCTAATGGCAGTTTTGACTCCACACAAGTAAAGCGTGAAATTATCCAAAACAACATTTTTGGTGTTGATATTGAGCAAGGTGCCGTTGACATTGCACGATTACGTTTTTGGTTAGCATTAGTAGTAGACGCAGGTGAGCCACAACCATTGCCCAATTTGGATTATAAGATTACCTGTGGAAATTCTCAATTATGCCGTTATTCTTTAGATATCCCTATTAAAGATGTTTTTGAAGAGTACAACAGGGTCGAGAAAGAGAAAGCCCACAAAGAGAACAAAGAATGGAAGGAATTCACATTAGATAGCTATAGAAATCTTGTGATGGATTACACCGAAGAACATTCGGATAAAGATGGCTTAAGGAATAAAATTAACGAGATTAAGAATTGTTTCAAAACAACATTGGCTATAGGCGATATAAAGAAACGCCAACTGGCAGAAAGTAAGGTTATCGATTATGAAACTGTTACGCTATTTGGTAAACGCAAAGCGGATGAAGACCCTGTCGGATACGCTAACGCCAAGGCTGCACTACGCAAACTTAAAGAGAAAGAATCAGAGATTCTAAACAATAAAAAATATGAGAACTCCTTTGAATGGCGTTTTGAGTATCCTCAATTACTTGATAGTGATGGTAACTTTGTAGGTTTTGACATAGTGATAGCTAATCCACCATATATAAAGGAAGGTCGTATGTCGAAAGCCTTCTTTGAACCGTATAAGGATTCTCCTTATTACAAGGGTAAAATGGATATATGGTATCTTTTTGCCTGCAATGGGTTGGACTTGCTAAATAAGAATGGTATCTTGTGCTTTATTGCGACAAATAATTGGGTAACAAGTTTTGGTGCAAGTAAATTGCGAAACAAAGTAATAAAAGAGACTCGTATTTCTAATATTGTTGATTTTGGAGCCGTTATGATGTTTGAAAGCGCAAGTATTCAAACTATGATTATGTTATTCCAAAAAGACAGTGTTACTGACGATTATTCTTTTGATTACCGGAGATTGACAGCATACAAGGCAACAGAAAAAGATGCTGCTGCTATCCTTTCTAAAACAGCCAAAGAAGCTGAATATTTTTCTCCGACCATCCGACGTGCTAACTTCATTGATAAGAGTATAACCTTTAGCAGAAGTGCTGATATTATTGGGCAAATTGAAAGTCTGGGAAACAGAATATTCCTACAAAACAAAGAATTAACAAATGGCATACATCCACATTTTGATTTCATAAATAAGAAACTCGCAGAAAAGTATAATTTAAAAATTGGCGAAGGTGTTTTTGGACTGAATATTTTCGAAGTTGATAATCTTAACCTTACTGAAAAGGAATTACAATTTTTAAAGCCATATTATAATTCTTCTGATAGTGTTTATAGATATTACTTGGGAAGTACTGATTTACGAATCATTTATACGACTTCTTCTTTCAAAAATCCTAATAGCATGGACAATTATCCTCATTTGAAAATGCATTTGGATAAATATCAAAATGTCATCACATCTGACAACAAACCTTATGGTCTTCACAGGTCACGAGTTGAAACATTTTTTAAAGGAGAAAAAATCGTTGCCTTACGTAAGTGTGCTGATAGACCATTATTTGCATATGCCAATGGAGAGCATTATATGTCTGCAACATTTTATGTAATTAAAACTGATAGAGTTAACATGAAATACCTTACTGGTCTTCTAAACTCTAGATTAATTGAGTTTTGGTTGAAGAACAAAGGCAAGATGCAAGGAGCAAACTACCAGTTGGACAAAGAGCCTTTGATGCAGATACCTATTGCAGTTCCAGATAGAGAAACGCAAGAATTGATAGCGAAATTGGTTGATATTATCATATTGTTGAAAAGCAGTAAACAACGTGCCAGCAATTTGGTGACTAATGATTATCTTGCAAATGAGTTTAGCCACATTATTGATGGATGTGTGTACGAGATATATTTCCCAAATGAGATGTCGAGTTTAGGCCTCTCAATTGTACCTCAATTATTAACTCAAACAGAAGGTCATCCCATTGATTTAGAGTCAGTGTGGCAGTTGTATTCTGCAATTGACAAATCAGGCATAATTGAATCTATTAAGTCATTATCATTTTCAAAATCAGAAGTGTTAAGAACCATTTCATTATCATAGTCCTATGGCAACAATATCAAAAATTGAAATAGAAGGATTTAAGGCCTTCCCGAAATACTTTTCTTTGGATTTTGGGGACAAAAATCTGTTGATGTATGGTGAAAATGGAAGTGGGAAGTCTTCCATTTACCATGCATTACATGCATTGCTACAAAGTGTATTTAAAGACGATAAGGGAGCAAAATACTTCAAAGTAGTAGAAGACAGTTCTACTGGAGAAGGGAGTATACCCAATAATGAAAACCTAATTAATATAAGCCGGACGAATGAAGCAAGAGATGGTTCATTCCGTCCATATGTAAAAATTACTTTAGACAATGGACATATTTGGGAGTTAGACCGAGGAGGCTTGCAGATAAATGGTGGGGATGATAGCGAAATCAGAATGATGAATAAGGACGCTGTCTTTATTAACCATTCCTATATTTCTCGTTTCCGTTCTGCAAGGAATTCAGAAGATATTAATTTATGGAGTGTCTTTTATAAAGATATTCTTCCTTTCTATTTGCCAGCAACTAGAAATCAATTTCTTGCAACAACATTTGATGAAATATACAATGAAAGTAAGTCTAGTCCAACTCCAACAGCAAGTAACAAAAAGTATCAAAGTAAGATAATTAATTTCAATTCTGATTTAGAGGCATTAATTAACGACGCAAACCTGAGGATTAGTAATATTTATAATGAGTATCTAAGAAGTGAGGATGAAGATGAATTAGAGATTAAACTTCAATTTTTTGCAGACGATTCGCCATATAATAACACACACGATTTCTATTATTTGTTTTATGGAAAAAAGAGAAATGGTGTATCTATCCCCAAAAAACTGTATTTACCAACTATTGGGCTTAATATTAAAGAAGGGGTAAAGGAGATACACAAACCTCAAACGCATTTCAATGAGGCAAAACTCACAGCAATAGCACTTGCTGTGAGATTTGCATGCCTACCTAAAAATGTGGGGGAAGGAGCTTTTATGGCATTAGATGATATGCTGATAAGCCTAGACATGAGCAACCGTATGAAGGTTATAAGTTATCTGCTAAATATTGCTTCTAAAAATTACAAAATATACGTCTTTACGCATGATAGACTTTTTTATCATACTTTTAAACGTATTATAGAAACTCAATATAACCCCAAAGTATGGTCATTTGGCGGCTTGTATGTGAATGATGATAAAGAACCCATTACCCCAGAATACAAATCAGACAACAACTCTAGAATCGATAGTATAAATGAGGCATATTCACTACATGACTATTTCCGCTGTGGAACTCTGTTACGTCAATTATGTGAGCGATGCCTAAAAGAACTATTACCAAGTTCGTACAGATCAAAAGAAGATTCCAAAACAAAACTTACTATAGAGAAAAACTTGGATGAGCAAATTTTGTCATTAGAAGATTTCTGCAAACATGAGAGAATCGATTTTACACCTTTTATACATCTAAAATCCTATAAAGATTTATTTTTAAATTCGACTGCTCACAATGACATAACATCTCCATTTTATCGCCGGGAAATAAAGGCATGCAAAAAGGCATTGGAGGAATTATCCAAAATTAATAGATCAAAGGGTATATCTTGTAATAAAGATTTAAGTTTTCAAATTGACTTGCCTGATGATACTCATACTATTAGATTGAGGCTAAGAGAAGAGAATTTATTGTTACTTGAATATGGTTTGACAAAACGTATTTCATATTACTCAAAATGTGAAGTGTTAAAGGATATTAGCAAGGCGGGTGAGATTCAAGTGAACGAAGGTTTTGAGTCTTTGTATGAAGCATATAGGTCTATATGTGGAAAATACAATGTGGAAGTTAAAGGTGATTTGTTGGATATTTTAAAAGATCGAGATGGAGTATTGAGAGATAAGTTGTAATGATATATGAGTGTCTGTATTTTTTGCCATAAGGATTCGTCCTCTTCTAAAAGTGTTGAGCATATTATTCCTGAATCACTTGGGAATAAGGAGCATATTCTTCCCAAAGGATATGTTTGTGATGCTTGTAACAACTATTTCTCTATTAAAATTGAAAAAGAGTTGTTGGCTCAGCCATATTTTGTATCAATGCGAAGAAGAAATGATATAAGAACGAAGCATGGACGATTTGTTAAAGAACCGTTTATATTTCCTTCTATAATGGATATATCACCAGTATCATATAATCCTAAAGAAAAGATAGTTTATATAGAAAATGACAGTGTGGTAAATGCTATTATCTCAGGAAAATGTAATAAGGCTATTTCTTTTTTTTATGATGAGCCAGATACTCATAATACGCTTATGTCCCGTTTCCTTACAAAATGTGCTTATGAATATTTTCTATATAACATGGGCAAAGACAATTATGATTTGTGTATTCAAGAGTATTTAGGAAGAGGTAAAGACTTATTAAAAGAATTAAGAGAGTATGCCCGATATGGAATAGGTAAGTATTGGCAATATAATCAACGTAGGATTTATTCAGAAGGAGATTATTACTATAATCAAAATGAGAACATTTGTTATGAGATCCTGCATGAGATGAAATTGTTCGTAAAAGAACATAAACATTTTCAAAATGGAAATGTAGAAGCAGAAATATATTTTGTGATGGCAATAGCAGGTATAGAATACGCTATTTGTCTGTCTGATCCTGACATTTCTGGATACAAGAAATGGATAGCAGAGAATAATGACCTTTCACCATTGAAAGATGATGCAGAAAGGTTGTCATTTAGTATGGCTGATGTAAACCCGATGTTAATAAAGAAAAATGACGATAGAATTCATTGACAACAGAAATAGGTTCTTCGAAGATGTGAAAGCATTGGGAAGAAAGAACTCTGCAACATTGGGCTTTATGCCCGAAGGTGGCTTTGAGGATCATGCAAGGAATAAATGCATTATTATCGCGCATGATAGCAAGACATTGGCTGGCTATTTGATGTTTCGTATAGTCTCTCGTTTTTCCCGAATTAGCATCGTTCATTTGTGCGTTAGCGAAGAATACAGAGGCAAGGGCGTTTCTACTGCATTGTTGAATGCTCTCAAAAGTAAATACGAAAAAGTATATAGAGGTATTTCGCTTAGTTGCAGGACTGATTTTGATTATGCGTCTTCTGTATGGAGAAATTTCGGATTCATTCCACGCGAAAAGGTCAGGAGTAGAAGTTATGAAGTGAATTATCTGAATAGGTGGTGGTATGATTTCAATCAGCCAGACTTATTCTCTGTAGCATTGACCTCTAAGGTGAAGGCTTTGCTGGATATGAATATTATTGTTAAACTGCGAGAGGCAGAAAATGCAGAATTTGTGAGTCCGCAAGAAGACCCTCGCGGTCTATTGGCAGACTGGTTGATAGACGAGGCTGAATTATGCATTGCTCCAGAAGCATATAATGAAATAGACAGAGACGAGAATCTGCAACGTGCAGCAAAGACACGGGCCCTTTTATCTTCTTTTACTCAGATTTATGTTGATGTGGAGAAACAAAAGGAAGTCGTAAAAGAGTTGGAGCAGATAATCAAAGGGAAATCAGATAACGATATATCTGACAGGAAACAAATTGCATCATGTATTGTTTCTCAAACACCATATTTTATAACTTACGATGAGGGATTAATTAATAAAAGGGATATCATAGAAAAACAATACTCACTACAAATATACAACCCTCAAGAGTTCATTATGCAGATTGATCAACTTCTGCATGGAGAAGAGTATCTCCCCAATCAGTTGATAGGTATTGCTTTTGATTCTGTCTCTAAATTAAGTCCACAGGAACTATCTATGTGTGTTAATAGATTTTGGAGGCAAAAAGAAGATGAGGACAAACAAACTTTTAGTGCATTAGTATCAGAACTGATAAACAAAAGCGAAGGAAGACTATATGTTCTAAAACGACATGGTGATGCCATTGCATTTTATGGAATAACAGAAAAGGAAGATTCGACAGATATAGAAGTATTGCGTATCTCAGAAAAAGATATCTGCAACGCTCTGTTCTTCCAAATTATATCTAAGGTTTTGAAAAGGAATCTTAGAAGTGAGAAGACAAGAATCGTTTTCAAGGAGAAATATATAACAGAAAAGCAGAAGGATATCTTAGACAAATTTGGATTTGTACTGCAGAATAACCTATATGTTAAGTATGTATATAACCTTATCGTTGCCAAAGAAGAAGTATCAAGTATAATCCATCAGACATATCCGTCAATAACTGTTGACAATAATGACAGATTGCTATTGGCAGTTGAAAGGAAACTATTCCCATTAAAGATAAAAGGATTGAATATTCCTACATATATTGTACCAATAAAGCCGTATTGGGCAGGACAATTATTTGATTTGACTATTGCTGGCGAAGATTTGTTTGGGGCTAATCCAGAAAAGTTATGGAGTTTTGAGAATGTCTATTATCGTCACACGAAACCTATTACAGAAAAGTATCCTGCTCGTATACTATGGTATGTAAGTGGAAAAGACTTACGTTATTCTCATGCAAGATCTATAGTGGCTTCCTCATATCTTACAGAAGTGATGACAGGAAAGCCCAAAGATCTTTTTCATGTAAATAGACGATATGGTATTTATGAATGGAAAGACATTTACAAATTGTGTGGTAGTGATATAAATAAAGATATTAGGGCATTAAAGTTCTGCCATACAGAGGTCTTTGAATA
Organism: Prevotella sp.; assembly: GCA_017449025.1. Taxonomy (GTDB): domain Bacteria; phylum Bacteroidota; class Bacteroidia; order Bacteroidales; family Bacteroidaceae; genus Prevotella. Next base: position 10,856 of record JAFSKJ010000060.1, read on the forward strand.
TCCTATTTCATTTACCAAAATCCAAGAAATCTTTATCTCTAATGGACGCAAAAGGAATACTTTTGCTTCTCCAGTTGAGATAAACGACACTATATATTTTCAACTTTATCAATTAGGGAAATGGAAAGAACAAAAATAAAACGTAAATACCTGTTTATTGCAGTTAAGCCAGAATATGCTAATAAACTTATCTCTGGTAAAAAGGACATTGAACTGAGAAAGATGAAGCCTAATGTCCAGCCTGGGGATTATGTCATCATATATGCATCTGCCCCTGTTAAGGCGGTACTTGGTTTTGGAAAGGTAAAGACAATAATAGAATGTACCCCTAAGTGCTTATGGGAAGGGTACTCAAATCGTTTGGGTATTAACGAACAGAGTTATTTCTCTTATTATGATGGCTATCATAAAGCTATTGGCATAGAATTTGATATGATTAAATCTGTAATGCCGATTGGATTGGAAGAATTGAGGAAAGTTGATCCCAATTTCCAACCTCCGCAAATATATAGATATGTAACAAACGAAGATATTGTTACTGTATTGTCAAAAAGGATTAAATAAAGAGGTATAATATGGAGCAGATAAATGACAGCAGAATAGAACGATGTCTAAGTGATATTCAGAAATACGAGAAGTGGGGAAATTTGCTAGCAGGGCAAAGTTGGGTACATCTATTCAACTCTAATGCTCCTGTGAGTGTGTCTGCCATTCATAATGGGTTGGAATGTGTTAAAGCCAAGATGAAATTGAGTGTACTTCAAGACAATCGGCATACTGATGAAGATAAGGAAAAGCGTCTGAAGCAAATAGACATCGATATCCATCATGCGGAAGAAGTAATGAAGAACGACCTTGAATACAGGGGGCTGTTGATACCATAATAATAACTAATTGAAAGCGTTATAAAGATATGGAAGAAAATGTAACAGTTTTGCCAGACCAGGCTGAAGAGAGCCTGTATAGTGATGTGTGCCAGATAATTGATGGCACAAGAGGCAGGATTGCCACCTTCCTTAACACAGAGGTATGCATGACCAACTGGTATATAGGCAAACGCATTAAGGAGGATGTGCTTTTTCAACCAGCGAGCCGAATATGGAAAACAAGTGATAAAGAATCTTTCACTGAGGCTCATAGGTCGATACGGGTCAGGATGGAGTGAGAAAAAGTTGAGACATTGTATCCGCAGCGCGGAGACTTTTTCGGAGCAAGACATTGTCTCCTCAACGCAGAGGCAATTGAAATTGCCCGACAAAAAACTGTTGGCTCAAAAATTGAAAAAGGCTATCGCGATAGCACGGGAACATTATCAAAAGAACGAAAAATAGAAGATTTATGTCACGACTTAGCGATTTATACAAGGCAATGGAAACATTGCGAAATGAAGGTCTCTCACTGAATGAGGATTTGGAGAGGCAGGTGAGTGAACTGGAAGAAGATATCATTAAGAAAGAGATTCTTCCTGTGGTAACTGAGACCATTGAACCTGCATTGAAGCAGGTACAACGGGATTTGGTCTTGGTGGTTGACTACCATCCAGGAATGCCCATTAGCGTATCATTGTCTCGCAAGACAAATATCACTCAGTTGATAGATGCCAAGAAGCTAGAGGCTGATCCAGAAGTTGAACACAAGGAGTTTGGGCCTCGTAAGAGCCGTCCCTCAAAGATTGCCCCCAAAACAGGCTTATGTATCTATCGGAAGGATGGCACAATATTGCAAGAGCATGATGCTGCAACAACATTTACTTCTGCTATCGTTGAAGCGGGGTTAGTCAGGGTAAGAGAGCTTGGACTAAAGTTCTGTCGTGTAAATATCGTGGCTACAACCAAGGACAAAAAATACGGACCTACCCAACGTGAGGCTGCCCCTGGTCTATATGTCTTAACGCATAGCAGTACTAAAGACAAAAAGAAAATGTTGGACAAAATCAATTCTGCTCTCAAAATGGGTTGGGAAATAGAGATCGTGAAATGAACCTGCTAAAGAAGAGTAATAGAAATTATTCACAACGTGAGCAGATACGATATAAGATAAAATTTTAGGCATATATTTGGCTAATAAAAAAAGAATGATTACATTTGTAACTTCAAAACAGTTTTTATATGATTACAAAGATAGAAATAAACGGTTTTAAATCCTTCTCCGACTTTGAGATGGAGTTTTCGCCACTGACCGTGATAGCAGGAACAAATGCATCGGGTAAGAGCAATCTGTTTGATGCCTTGAACTTGCTATCAAACTTGTCAAAGACTGATTTGAGGACAGCCTTTGCCAATAAGCAACTACGTGGAGAAGTCTCTGAGCTGTTTACCAAATACACTGATGACATATCTGCCACAGAAATGCGTTTCGTCGTGGAAATGCTGGTGCCACGAAAAATCAGGGACAACTGGGGCGGTATAGCAGATGTGAAGACCCCGCGTATGCGCTATGAACTGGTAATAGGCAAGCGTCAGAATGAACAAGGTTTTGAAGAACTAACTGTTGTTCATGAGCAATTGGCGCGTATAGCTACAGACAAAGACAGTTGGGCGAAAAAATACTTAAAGAAAAGGACAGATATTTGGCGAAGCTCCATAAGTGGTGGCAGCGGCAAACCATATATTTATACGGAAATGGAGCGTGGCTACTCAACCATCACCATTCGTCAAGACGGTGGTCATGGACGTGGGCGTTCAGTGACAGCAAATGCTGTCACCCAGACCGTTTTGGGAAGTATCAACTCGGTAGACTTCCCACATATATTTGCGGCCCAACAGGAAATCGCATCATGGAACTTTATGCAACTGAATCCAGTTGTTCTTCGTGAGCCGACCCGATATGACGTGAATTACACAGGAGACACCATAGGACATGCCGGTGAGAATCTTTCTGCCGCTCTATACCGTTTGTATAATCAGGATGCCTACGTGATGGAGCGGATTATCATGAAGTTGTCATCGTTCTTGCCAGGCTATACAGAATTGGAAGTAAAAGACGACAAAGCCAATAAGCAGTTTGTTTTCAACTTGAAGAATAGTGAGGGAAAGTCTTTCTCGTCAAGGGTGTTGTCGGAAGGCACGTTGAGACTTCTCGTCCTTTGTGTGTTGCTATATGACGAGAAGTTCCAAGGACTGTTATGTTTTGAAGAACCGGAAAATGGCATTCACCCCTATCGTATCAAGGCAATGGTTCAATTATTAAGATTGTTGTCGACCGACTTTGAGGATGATGACGACCTGTTGCGTCAGATTATAGTAAATACTCATTCACCCGTATTGCTTCGTTGGCTGAAGGAAGAATATGATGATAAAGACAATGGGGTCAGCATCTGGTTTTCGAAATTGATTTCATATCCAAAGGAGATTAATGGAAGCAGACGGAGTATAAGAATCAGCCGCATTTCTCCGCTGACAAAATCTTTCCAGTTGTCATTCTCTGAGGCAGAGAATAAAATGACTTTAGCCGATGCAATTGCATATCTGAATACCGAGAACCAAAATCTGTAACTATGAAGCAATTATTTATAGGTCTGATAGCCGAAGGCACAACAGATATTAGATTTCTGAAGAGTGTTATTGAGAAATCCATACAAGAGTTGTCATGGCAATGCGACAATCAGGTGGAGATATTCCCAATCAGAGAAATAGCAGCCGAAGGAGATGGATTTGTTGAAAAGATGCTGGCGGCTTCAAAATGTGCATGGCAGAACTATGGCATTTCGGCATTGTGCATACATGCTGATTCTGATGCCCGTACTATCGATTCCGTCATATTGAACAAATTTGACCCGTTTATCTCTGCATTGACAAGTATGCCTGAAGAGGAATACTGTAAGCACATCATCCCGACCATACCTATTCAGATGATAGAGTCCTGGATGTTGGCAGAGAAAGAATTGTTGAAACGGCTAATCAATGCAAGAGACATGAGTGATGCAGATTTGGGTCTTGACAGAGCCCCCGAGTCGTATGCTGACCCTAAAAGCGCAATAGAGAATGCTATCCGCAGGGCAATGTCAGAACAACCAAAGAAGAAGAGGAATCAGATAGGCATTGCAGATTTGTATGAGATACTTGGCAACAGATTGAGTTTGGAAAGACTCAGGACTATACCTTCATTTGCGAAATTTGAAGAAAACGTTATCATTGTTTTCAAGAACATGGGGCTTATGAGGTAAAAGCATAACCTAAAACATATATCTACTGAAATATATGAAAGAATTACTTCACGAAATAGGCAAGGCCATCCAATGGCATATTGAGTATAGAGGCCTGTTGACACCATAATATCTGAAGACTAAAGTCGGTATTCGATATGAATACGGTGCATGACTACCGCAACTACTTCAACGGGAAACATTCTGGACATGTATGGAGCAAACAGGATGATGAATTGTTCCTACGCAGTATAGGGGCTATGGGCTTCGACCGTGAGGATGGGCGCGTATATCCTACAGTGGCTGGTCTGCTGATGTTTGGTCATGAGTATGACATCATGAGAGAGATGCCTGACTATTTCCTCGACTACCGCGAACAACTTGACCCGAAGATTCGATGGACACATCGGATAGTATCATCTTCGGGCGATTGGAGTGGCAATTTGTTCGATTTCTTCTTCCATGTATATCATCGACTGCGGGGCGTATTTCCTGTTCCATTCCAACTCAGCCAAGATGGGAGTCGGGAAGATGAAGTTCCTATGTATAAGGCTTTGCGTGAAATGATAGTCAATACGCTGGCCCACTCCGATTACTATGGCCAAAAGGGTATTGTTATCGTCCGTCGGCCAGACTCACTGATTTTTGCCAACCCTGGTGACATGCGTCCAGGTCTAAAGATTGCGATGAGCGGTGGCACTTCTGATGCACGAAATGCTACCATCATGAAGATGTTTGGTCTGCTTGACTTCGGAGAACGGGCTGGCAGCGGCATCCCTGATTTGTTTGATATCTGTAACTCGGAACTCGGAACACAGCCAGATTACGATGTCACTTACGCTCCTGCCCGTACAACACTGACTATTGATATTAGTAAAATGATACATACAAAGCGGACGATAAAAGCGGACGATAACGAAAAAATGGACGATAATGGCAATGCGGACGATAAGCGGACGATAAAAGCGGACGATAAGCGGACGATAATAATTGAGTACATCCATAGAAAGGGTGAAGCAAAAACAGAAGATCTTGTGAAACTTTTAGGTTCCAGCACTACTAGAATAAAGGTGCTTCTTTATCAACTGGTGGATGAGGGAATACTTGTCTTATGTGGTGGGAATAGAAATCGCACTTACAGGCTAAAAGAACGAGAACAATCATAGCTAAATTCACAAATAGTTTTTAAACACAAATTATATTTCTCCTGGTGAATTTTGGAAATATGGAAATAAATGTGTACCTTTGCACCTGATGATGAGCCACGAAACAGGCGGCGGCTCTGAGTCGGGTGCTCTTTTAGGCAATTTATAGCAGAACATTGAGTCCAGAACGGTCTCTATTTCGTAACTCAAAAATTTCTCAATCCTCTGCATCGCCTTTATACACAGAAATCCTGCGATTTCTTCCAAAGTTACGAAAACTTTCCGACAATCCCGCCGATTATCCGTTAAAAGTGACAAAAGTGTCTCTATTGCATTTATTCTTGTTTCTTGTCCTTTTGTCTTGCCCGATGCCGTAGGCATCAGACAATGGTAGCCAGCCGTCAACGGCTGTTTTGCGGATACCGGCTATAAAGTAACCCATTAAAAAAATGCGAAACACACTTAACCTTTTCCCCTTTTGTACGTCTAAGAGGAAAAAGAACACGTATTAAATGAAGAAAATTACATTATGGCTGCTGCTGTCGGTGGTATGCAGCGCGTGCCAGGCAGAAGACGTTATTGTCAGCTTTAAGGATAAAAAGGTGAAAGTGGAACAGAAGACCAAGGATAGCCTGAATGTGTCTGTTGATGGAGCATGCGTCAGCATTGAGAGCCTTTACACGAATCACCAGCTCACTCTCTGCCTGACAGGCAAGAGCGATGACGGCAGTCTTGTGTTGAAGACTGCCGGCAAGGCCAGAGTGAAACTCGACGCTCTGACGCTGACCAGTCAGGAAGGTGCGCCGCTCTGTCTTAAGAATGGTAAGAAGGTGGAGATTGTGGCAGTAAAAGGCACGGTGAACACCCTCACTATCGCTGCCTGTAAAGATACTGCCAACCATAAGGCGGCTGCCATCTGGGGTAAAGGCAAACTGCTGTTTTCCGGAAAAGGAACGCTCAATGTGATTGCCAACGGCGACGGCTGTAGGGGCATTAAAAGCAAGAAAGACATAATGATAGAGGACCTGACGCTTAACGTGACCACTACGGGAGACAACCTTGGAGAGAAACCCTTCGGATTCGGCGGCTTCCCCGGCTTCGGCAATGACAGCATAAAGCATGGCGGCTTTCCCGGCTTCGGCAATGACAGTATAAAGCGTGGCGGCTTTTCTGGAGGCATGCCCGGCATCGGCGGCTTCCCCGGCTTCGGTAACGACAGTATAAAGCGTGGCGCTTTCCCCGGCTTCCCCGCTGCCCCCGATAGTATCGCTGAGGGCGGCTTCCCCGGCTTCGGGGGCAAGCACAAGTATTATTCCGCTGCTAAGGGTATTGCCTCGAAGGGCAAAGTAACAGTGAACAGCGGCATCCTGACCGTAAGAACTTCTACTGCCGGAGCAGAGGGCATAGAAGGCAAGGAGGGTGTAGTGTTTAATGGCGGCAGCGTGAATGTTATTGCCACCGACGATGCCATCAATGCCGGCGCGACCATTGAGTTTAACGGTGCCAAAGTCATTGCCCGCAGCACTACCAACGATGCCGTAGACTCGAATCCCAAAGGCGGCTTTTTCATGCCCTTTGGTCAGCCGGCCTCGGACAATGATGCCACGCCAGCTATAATAATCCGTGGCGGCACTGTCTATGCCTGGAGCCAGGTGGGGTCGCCAGAGGAGGGAATAGACTGCGATTTTTCGCCGATAGTTGTTGAGGGTGGTACCATCTTCTCCGTTGGTGGAGGCATGGGCGAGATGCCGTCGGTTCCCACAAACAAGACTGCACACCAGCCCACAGTACTGCTCATCGGCCTTGATGTTGTGAAGGATGACCCCATCACCATACTCGACAGCAGCGACAGGCTCATCGACACAGTCACCATTCCGTTTTCGTTGCGGCGCAGTGCCAGCCTTGTCAGCAGCCCCCACTTCAAGGTGGGCGGAACTTATAAGGTGAAGACAAAGGGATATGAAAAGACTTTCACCATCAAGGAGCCGTTTACGGCTGTGAGGTAGATGATTGCATGTCTTTGATTTGCGAGAGCTGTGTGAGCATGGAAATGTCTTGCTCGCTGAACTCTCCCGTCAGCATCTGGTGGCCATGGGGTATGAGCTTGAGGAACATTTTGCAGAGTCGGGCAAGGAAACAGGTTGAGAGATAGAGCGGTATGCCGTCGTAGCCCTCATCGGTGAGCGCCTGGCTCTGGTATTGCAGCAGGCCGTTGTACACGGGGTGGCAGTGCATGCTCAGGTGGCGGTAGAGCAGCGACATTTCTTCCTCCTGGAACAGATATTTCCATGCCATGCTGTACGACACCCTCCTGACGTCAGCCCGCCCTCTTGCTCTGTAGAATTCTATGCAGATGTTCTGTGCGGCCTTTTCCACTGCCGTCCATTCCTCAAGCTTCTTGCGGCAGAGATTGCCGAGATGTGTATCGAATATGTTGTTCCTGAGCACCTCAATCTCCTTGAGAGCCTCTTCCTGCTCCTTCCTCACCTGCTCGTTGTCGCCGGGGGCGTAGTCGAGCAGGTTCTTCAGGCTGTTTATCTTCCAGTAGTTCCACACTATGCGCTGTTCCACAACCGTCTTGGGGTGTTCGTAGATGAAGTAGAACATTACCAGATGTTCGTAGACGGAGCGTGTGAGTGTCATGGTCTTGAACTCCTCGTGGAGGTCGAACTGCTGTCCCTTGTATTTGAAGACTATGCCCTCGTTGGTGAGCTTGTGGTTGCAGAGATGCGTAGATGTTACTCTCTGGAGGAATGCGTTGGCTACGTACATGCGCTCCTCGTTCAGCATTTCACCGTGGTTTACGATGACATTGCTGATGATGAACGTGGCTATTCTGGCAACGAGGTCGGAGAGCATGAGACTGCTCTCTAACCTCGTTTGTGGCGTCAGCTCTTCGTTGAGCGGATCTGTAACCATAGTTGTTTTCTTACTTGAACAGGCTCTGCGCCATCTTGTAGAGACAGCGGCGCCAGGTGAGGAACTCGTGGGCAGTGCCCTCTGATATGAGGCCTTCGGCATTGTAGCCGGCAGCCTTCAGGCTTTCTACGGATGCGTTGATGCCGTCGGGGTTCTCCTTGGAGCCACAGCCCTCGAAGATGTACTTCACCACCTTGGTGTCCTTGATTTCGTCGGGAGCATACTGTCCGCCGCTGAGCAGACCCCAGTAGCCGAACATCTCGGGACGGCGCAGGGTGATGAGCTTCGTCTCCATGCCACCCATCGAGAGGCCGGCCATAGCGCGGTTCCACTTGTCGGCCTTCGTCAGGAAGTTCTTGTCGATGTAGGGGATAAGCTCGTCGCAGAGCACTGTCTCGAACTCCTTGGCGGTGAACTGTCCGATGCTGCCGAACTTGAAGTCGTTGGTCAGGCCGTAGGCCATGACGACGATGAAGGGCTTGATCTTGCCGTCGGCTATGAGGTTGTCCATGATGAGTCCGGCCTTGCCCTGTACTGGCCAGCTGGTTTCGTTCTCACCCCATCCGTGCTGCAGGTAGAGCACGGGGAAGCGCTCCTGCTTGCCCTTCACGAGCTTGCCGTAGGTGGGGGGCAGGTAGACATTGGCCGTCTGCATCTTGCCGGTGCTGGGCGAGTAGAACAACACCTCGGAGATGGTGCCGTGGGCAATGTCCTGACGGCAGGCGTAGAAGTCTTTGTCCTTGGCGGGAATCTCGATACCGCTCTCCCAACGGCAGGAGCCGAAGTAGTTGTGGGTGCCGGGGTCGTTGACGGTGGCGCCGTCGATGGTCAGGTGGTAGTAGTGGAAGCCCTCGTCCATGGGGCCGTCGGTGGTGCCTGTCCACACGCCGTCCTTATCCTTGCGTAGCACTGTGCCGCCACGGCCGCCCAGTCCGAGGCTTACTATGACCGACTTGGCGTCGGGGGCCTCGATGCGGAAGCGTGCGTAGCCCTCGCTGTTCACCTTAGGCCACTCCTGTCCGGGCTGGTTCATCTCGTTTGCCACAAAGTTCTCCTTTGGCACGCGCTTGTCAAGCTCGGGGTCGAAGTCGCGGATGGCGCGGTAGCATGCCTTCGGCTTGTAGTTCTCGTCGAAGGGCAGCGGGTGGTTGTTCACGCCGAGCCATGAGTCCTTGTCGCCCAGGTTCCAGAAGGTGACGTTGTCGATGACGTCGGCGTGCTTGCGGAACACCTTGAACAAGCGGGCGTACTGGTCGGTCTGCAGCGTGTTCATGTATCCCGGCATGGGCTTGGCCTCGCCGCGCGAGAACATCAGCTGACCGCCGCTCTCGTTGTTCATGCGCAGGTCGAGCTCGGTGATGTGGATGTGCTTAACCAGCTCCTTGAAGCGGGTGATGGCTTTGTCGAGCTGCTCTTCGTCGGGGAAGTAGATGTTGTAGTGGCCCTGCATGCCGATGCCGTCGATGGGCACGCCGGCATCCTTCATCTTCTTCACCATATTATATATACGCTCGCGCTTGCCGTTGTCCACGCAGCTGTAGTCGTTGTAGAAAAGCAGCACGTCGGGGTCGGCCTCACGGGCAAATTCAAAGGCCTTGGCAATGAACTCGTCGCCGCAGAGCTGGAAGTGACGGCTCTGGCGGTAAGGACTGGGTTCCTCGCCACCGCGCCTGAATCCGAAGCGGGGACCACCGTCGTCGGCCATGGCCTCGTTCACTACGTCCCAGGCGTATACCACGTCCTTGTAGCGGCTGACCACGGTGTGGATGTGTTCGCGGAGCCGCTCGTAGAACACCTCTTTCTTCACGGGCTTGCCTTTCTTGTCGGTGAACATCCAGTCGGCAAACTGGCTGTGCCAGCACAGGCAGTGGCCGCGCATCTTGATGCCGTTCTGTCGGCAGAAGTCGGCAATCTTGTCGGCTTTCTCAAAGTTCCACACGCCCTCCTTGGGGTGTATCTCGCCTGGCTTCCAGTCGTTCTCGGCTGTGACGCTGTTGAAGTCCTTGACGACAAGTGCTTTCTGGCTGTCGTCGCTTACGTTTCGCTGGTTTAGCGCCACGCCGATGGTGAAGTAATCCTTGTAGGCATCCTTCAGCCCCACGTTAGCTCTGGGGTCTACTTGCCGCCATTGTGCCCATGAAGCCACGGTGCTCATGGCAATCATTGCTGCGAGAGCAAGCGTTCTTGTTTGTTTCATTTTGTTGGAGTTTTTTGTTGGTGTTAATAATAATGGTATGGTTGCTGTTATCTTGACTGTGTCGATGCCACTCGTTTGCGGGCGTGTCTCACGCCCCGTCCGTCGGTGTATTGCTCCACAACAATCTTGCCGCGCTGTCCGGCAGCTGTCATGCTGCGCCCGCCGAGGTCTACGGTCTTTCTTACTGTATAGCTGTCGTTACTGGTGTCTTCAATGCCGTTGACACTCTCGTCTAAGAACTGCCAGGCATCGAAGTACACGTTGTTGGCTTCTGTGAAGACGAAGTAGATGTTTTTTACGCCTTTGAAGCTTGGGGCATTCAGGTTGACGGAATGGTCTTCCATGGCGGTCGACGAAAACTCTATCGTTGCTACTGGAGCGGCTGACTTGTCGTCGAAGCGTATCTCCATCTTTCCCTTGCCCTTGGCGCGGAGCATGAAGGCAGCGGCGCCGGCCTGCTTGCCGAAGTTCGCCTTGCGCACCATGATCCACGAGCCGGCGGCCATCTTTATCTGCAGGTTCTGTGACGCGTCGTTGCCTAAGTTGCTGATTGATGCAGGCCTGGTGATGTTGCTGAAGTCCTCGTAGCTGACGCCTCCGCAGGTGGACATGGTCTCTGCCTGCTGCAGGTTGAAGGGGTTGAGGTAGCGTATGGGGGCGACGCTGGTCTTAGTCATGGTGACCTTGTCAATCTTCTGTGTACTCTCGTCCACCGTGCAGTTGTCAACGCCGATGCTGCGGAAGCCCGAGGCTCCCGTGTTCATGGTCTGCTCGAGCAGCGTGGAGTGGTAGAACAGGTAGTACTTGTTTCCGAATTTCTGCAGGTGGGTGTGGTTGTTTCCCCATCCCATGCCGAAGTTGCCCTCGTTGGGCACGTACTCGCCGCGGTACTGCCATGAGTCGGGGTCGAGGGGTGTGTCGGTGACCATGTAGCACATGCTGCACGCTGACGGCGCCTGGTATCCGCCCCGCTTCTCGTAGCTGCTCCAGTCGTCGCGGTCGCTCCACGATGTGTTGTAAGTGTACACATACCGGCCGTTCATTATGTTAAGCTCGCTGGCCTCGAACAGGTAGGGTGCAGGCAGGTTGACGGCATTGCCGTCGAGAGCGGTCATCGATGGCTTCAGCTTGGCCATGCGTGAGTTGCCCGGCATGAGCTTCGAACCCGTTGACAGCGGGTCTCCGCCGCCGAAGCCTATCCATCCCGTGCCGTTGTCGTCAATCACCACGCCGGGGTCGAATATCCAGTTGCAGGGCTTCACGCCAGGCGTGTCGCTGTCAATCATCGGCTTTGACAGCGGCGAGCTCCACGGCCCTATTGGTGACGAGGCTTTCAGCACTCCTATGCTGCCGCCGCTGTTGGCGAAGTATAGGAAAAACTCCCGCTTGCCGTCGGCGGTCTCACGCCATGTTACCGACGGAGCCCACGAGGCAGCGAAGCGCCAGCCCCACGACGAGCACAGCTTGCCCACGTCTATGGTGCCGTGGAATGTCCAGTTCATCATGTCGTCGCTTGAGAAGACCACCAGCGACTTGATGTCGCCGTAGCCGTTGTTGCCCTTCTTGCCGTTCTTTATGAACTGCTGATGGTCGTTGGAGCCGTAGACGTATACGCGGCCGTCGCACACCAGCGCCGTGGGGTCGGCGCAGAATATGCAGGGGCTTATCGGGTTGCCGTAGCCGGAGTCCTTGTAGTTCTTGGCTATTGTCTCTGCCGATGCAGACACGCTAAGAGCTACGGCTACGGTTGCCAGTATTGCTTTCCTATACATGGTTGCTGTCTGCTTTTATTACTTGAAGATGTGGGGAATGAACTCATGGAGTCCGCGACGCCAGGTGAGGAACTCATGGCCGGTGCCTTCTGACACGGAGGAGTGGACCTTGATGCCTAACTCACGCAGGCTGTCGACGATGGGCTGGCTCTTGATGAAGTCCTCGCTGCCCCAGTTCATGTAGAAGTAGTGAATCTTCTTGTTGAACTCGTCGGCATTGGCAAAGACACCGTTGTAGGCGGTCTTCACGTCGAGTCCGAAGATGGCACCGCTGAAAGTACCGAGCCAGGCAAACTTGTCGAGGTTCTGCAGTACGACGTCGAACGTCTGGTGACCGCCCCAGCTGAGTCCTGCCATAGCACGGTTGTCGCGGTCGGTCTTCGTGCGGAAGTTCTGGTCGATATAGGGAATCAGGTCTTCAAGCAGTACGGGATAGAACGATGCGCCGTACTCGCTGCGGCCAGCCTGGTTGTTGCCACCGCCGAAGGGCTGCTTGATGTCGCCGCTCTCCATCACCACGAGCATGGGCACAGCCTCGCCGCTGGCAATGGTGTTGTCCAAGATGTGCTGCATCTTGCCCTGGAGTGCCCAGCTGGTCTCGCCCTCGCCCATGCCATGCTGCAGGTAGAGCACAGGATAGCGCTTCTTGGCGTTCTGCTTCAGGTCGTACTCAGCAGGCGTGTATACCAGTGCGTGGCGCCACTCGCCGAACTTTGAGTTGGGGCTATGGTAATAGATGCTACGCACACTGCCGTGGGCGATGCCCTGCTGCGGACGGTAGTAGTCGCCCTCGGGGCCTTCGGGAACCTCCAGACCACCCGACTCGCGGTTGCAGCCAAAGTAGGTCTCTGAGGCGGGGTCGATGAAGTTGACACCGTCGATGTTCATGAAGTAGTAGTGGAAGCCCACGGGCAGCGGGTCGGTGACGGCCATGAAGCCGCCACGGCCGTCGGGCTGCATGTCGTACTTCTTGCTGCAGATGTCTACCACGACTTTACGCGCCTGTGGGGCGTTGATGCGGAAGTAGGCGCGGCGCTCCTTGTCGATCTTCGGGAACTCGTTGCCGGGAATGGCGTTCTCAACGGTGACGGCATCGGCGGGCACCTCAATCTTCTTGGCAGCAGCAGGCATTTGCGGACGCTTCGGCTCAAAGCCGAGGTGACGGGCCACTGCTTCTCCGTAGCGGCAACCTAATTCGCGATAGCCGGCAGCGTCGAAGTGCAGGCGGTCGGGACCGTTGGAGCAGTCATCAGAAGAAATCACCTGACAGGTGTGGATGGTCTGGGGCAGTTCGTCGATCTGCTTCTTGCAGCCTATGCAGACACCCTGGCCATTGGCCTGAACGATGTTTCCCACGTAGAGGTTCACCTCCTCGGGCTTCAGCTGCAGGTCGCTGCAGAGGTTCTCATACACCTGCTTCACCATGCCAGCCCACTTCGGGTCGCCGGTGTTGGTCTCGCCCTGGTGCATCAGGATTCCCTTGATGACACCGTCCTTCTGGGCTTTCTTGGCCAGCGTGACCAGACGCTTGTAGGGGTCGTTGTCGTAGGCGGCGAGCATGCCCTTCATCCAGCCCGGAGCTTTCTTCTCGACGTAGGTAGGTATGCTGTCGGGCAGGAAGCCCTTGATGTCGATGCCGCCGATGGCCACGTGGATGACACCAATCCTGATGTTGTCGGGCAGCGAGGCCACAAGTGTGCGGCCGAACCAGTCGGCGGGCGTCAGTCCCGTGTTGGGACGGCAGAGTGGGGGAGTGGCTTCGCACCACTCGCCCATAAAACGCTCAGGGCGCTGGTCGGTGGCAGGGAAGTCTACGGCAGGCATCAGCCGGAATCGGGGGCCAGGGCTTTCCAAGTCGGCAGCCTCTGGACGGGCGTTGCCCTCCATGTTCGACTGTCCGAAGCAGAGGAAGATGTAGAAGTTCTCATCGGGTTGGTTGCTACTCTGAGCTGTGCGTTTGTTGGCAGCTGTCGCAGTGCCGACGCTGGCCATGAGAGTCAGGACGGCCAGTAGCATAGAAAAAGAATTGAAATGTTTCATGTGTTGATAATTAGTTAATTGCTGCAAAGTTACGACATTCCCTTGATAGTCGTTTTCATATATGTTGCAACATGTTTAGTCTTTGTGTCAGAAGGAAAAGCACCGCGCAGGAAACGTGTCCAGCGCGGTGCTGATAGGTTGGAGTTGATGTCTGTTTACAGCAGGTTCATAGTGTCGGTGGCAATCATAAGCTCCTCGTCGGTGGGTATGACTACGACCTTCACGCGGGAGTCATCGGCAGAGATGATGGCCTCCTCGCCGCGTACATTGTTCTTCTGTTCGTCGAACTTCACGCCGAGGAACTCCAGTCCTTTGCATACCTCAGAGCGCATGCTCAGCTGGTTCTCGCCAACACCGGCGGTGAAGACGATGACGTCGAGGCCGCCCATGGCTGCTGCGTAGGCACCAATATACTTCTTGATGCGGTAGAAGTACATGTCCTGTGCCAGCTTGGCGCGCTCGTCGCCGTTCTTGGCGGCATTCTCCACGTCGCGCATGTCGCTCGAGCCTCCTGTCAGTCCGGCCACGCCGCTCTTCTTGTTCAGCAGGTTCGACATGCCGTCGGCATCGAGGCCGAGCTTCTTCTCGATGAAGGTCACGGCACCGCCGTCAATGTCACCGGCGCGGGTACCCATAACGAGACCCTCTAATGGCGTGAGGCCCATCGACGTGTCAATGCACTTGCCGTCGACCACGGCAGCAATAGAGCCGCCGTTGCCCACGTGGCAGGTCACCATCTTCGTACCCTCGGCGGGGATGCCCAGGAACTCGCAGGCACGGGCCGACACGTAGCGGTGGCTTGTGCCGTGGAAGCCGTAGCGGCGGATGCCGTACTTCTCGTACAGCTCGTAGGGGATGGCATACATGAATGCCTTCGGCGGCATGGTCTGGTGGAAGGCCGTGTCGAAGACACCCACTTGGGGCAGTCCCGGCATCAGCTCCTTCACGGCGTTCACACCCTTCAGGTTGGCGGGGTTGTGCAGCGGTGCCAGGTCTGAGCACTTCTCGAACTCCTTCAGCACCTCGTCGGTCAGGATGACGCTCTTGTTGAACTTCTCGCCGCCATGCACCATGCGGTGACCGACGGCATCAATTTCGTCGAGCGACTTGATTACGCCGATCTCGGGATCGGTGAGCAATGAGAAGATGAACTTCACGCCCTCGGTGTGCTCGGGAATGTCGTGCATTATCTGCTTCTTCTCGCCGTTGGCCAGCTTCACCTTCACAAAGGCGCCGTCCAAGCCCACACGCTCGGCGCCGCCACTGGTCATCACGGACTTGTCGTCCATGTTGTACAATGCATATTTAATAGAACTACTGCCACAGTTAAGAACTAAAATTTTCATATCTTCTTTCTTTGAATAGGGACAGAAATTATAGTAATTATAATAATTTCTGTCCTTTGAATGATTTGTGTATTTCTGTTTATCGTGTTTTACTTCTTCGCATCCATTGCCTGGCAGGCGGTGATGGCGATCATATAGTAGATGTCGTCGATAGAGCAGCCGCGCGAGAGGTCGTTCACGGGACGGGCAATGCCCTGAAGCACGGGACCGATGGCGATGGCGTCACCGAGTCGCTGTACCATCTTATAGCCGATGTTGCCAACCTCGAGGTTGGGGAACACGAGGACGTTGGCCTTGCCGGCAATGTCGCTGCCCGGAGCCTTCTTGGCACCAACGCTGGGCACGAGGGCGGCGTCAGCCTGCAGCTCGCCGTCGATCTTCAGCGTCGGGTCGAGCTCCTTTGCCAGACGTGTGGCCTCGATGACTTTGTCACAGACCTCGTGCTTGGCGGAGCCCTTCGTCGAGAAGCTCAGCATGGCCACGCGAGGCTCTTCGAAGCCGGCTACGGCCTTCGCCATACGGGCAGTACACACGGCAATCTGAGAGAGTTGGGCTGCGTCGGGCATTGGCGTCACGGCCACGTCGGCCACGACGAGGACACCGTTCTCGCCATACTGCTTCTGCTTCGAGATGAGCAGCAATCCGCCGCTGACGCAGGTAATGCCAGGCTCGCACTTGATGATCTGGAGGGCTGGGCGCAGGGTGTCGCCCGTCGTCGACAGTGCACCGGAAATCTGGCCGTCAGCTCCCTCGGTCTTGATAATCATACAGCCGAGGTAGAGGGGGTTCTTAATCAGCTTGCGGGCTTCCTCGATGGTCATGCCCTTCGACTTGCGAATCTCTGCCAGCTTCTCTGCCAGTTCCTCGCTCTTGTCGTAGTTATCCGGGTCGATGAGTGTGGCCTTGCCAATGTTTTCCAGCCCCTTCTCCTTTGCTAAAGCTTCCACTTTGGCAGGGTTTCCAATAAGAATAATGTCTGCGATGTTGTCAGCCAGAGCCTTGTCTGCTGCACAGAGTGTACGCTCCTCCTCTGCTTCGGGGAGCACGATGCGCTGCTTGTTTGCCTTAGCACGCGCAACAATTTGACTTAGTAGATCCATTGTTGTATTACGGTTATAAAAAAAGTGAGTTGTATTGTTTAAGGTTGCAAATGTACTAAGAATAATTGGAAAAGCGTTCGTCACAACGGATAAAAATTGTTATTTCTTGTTGTTTATGGCGTTTTTTCCCAAATTATTATTAATTTTGCAGGCAAAACCTATTCAATATGCGCATGAAGAGAAGTGTTCTGACCGTGCTCTCGTTGCTGATGCCGCTCCTGCTGTTGGCTGGTGCGGTGACGGAGAAGCAGGCGGCCGACATTGCCGCCAAGTTCCTTGCAGAGAAGGGCCGTGCCGCCTCCGTTCGCGGTCGCAGCCAGGCGGCGGTGGCCACGATGCTGGTGCCTGTTGGCGGCAGCAGCCTCTACCATATATTTAATGTGGGGCAGTCTGACGGCTATGTCATAGTAAGCGGCGACGACCGCACCACTCCCGTGCTGGGCTACTCCCACAGCGGAGCCATCTCCTCCGACAGCATGCCAGAGAACCTGCGGGCGTGGCTGGACTCCTATGCCGAGCAGATAGAGTGGCTGCAGCAGCATGACCCTGACGCCGATGCAGCTGCCGTCCGCCGCTCGCTTCCTGTCTACTCCACCGTGCAGCCATTGACGCGCACCGAGTGGGACCAGGGGTCGCCCTACAACGGCGAATGCCCTTACTACAGCGGCGGGCAGTGCATGACGGGCTGCATAGCCACGGCCATGGCCCAGGTGATGTACTATCACCAGTGGCCCGCGCGTACCAAGTCCTCCATACCTTCATACACCACGGACACCTACCGCCTGAAGGTGGACTCCAAGCCAGTGTCCACCATCGACTGGGGCAGCATGAATCTGAGCTACCACGGCGGTGGCAGTGGCTCGGCGGTGGCGAAGCTGATGGCGCTGGCGGGAGCGTCGGTAAAGATGGACTATTCTCTCAGCAACTCAGGCTCCTACAGCGCGTTGGTAGCCCCCGCCCTTGTCAACTATTTCAACTACGACGGCACGGCGAAGCACATACAGCGTCTGTTCTATAATACGGCGGCATGGGAGAAACTCATCTACGACGAGCTGGCGGCCTCACGGCCTGTCTACTACGGCGGTGCCTCCACCGGTGGCGGCCATGCTTTCGTCATCGACGGCTACGACAACGGCTACTTCAACGTCAACTGGGGGTGGTCGGGCAAGAGCAATGGCCTGTTCCTCCTCTCCGTGCTCGACCCTAATGACTATTCCGGCTCTGGAGCCGGCAGTGGCGGCAGCGGATTCAGCATAGAGCAGACGGCGGTGATAGGCATCCAGCCTTACCAGGGCACGCCATACACTGAAGATCCGCTTACGGTGAGGTCGATAACCGTGTCGGGCAACAAGAGCTTCACCCGCTTTATGACCAATTCCAACTTCACTAACATCAAGGTGGTGTCGGCCGTCTACAACGAGGGTGCCTCTTCCCATACCTATGAGCTGGGCTACGGCCTTTTCGACAAGAGCGGGAATATGGTCTACAGCTATAGTGAAGGCACCAACACCATGGACCTGCTTATAGGCTCCTACGTCACCAGCACTCTGTCGTTCGGCGCCGGTCTTTCCGACGGCACTTATTACCTCAGGGCTATCCACCGAGTGCAGGGCACCAGCAGCTGGATAACCAATACCGGCGGCAACAAGTTCTACCTGCAGGCCACCATCAGCGGACGTACGCTGACGCTGTCCGAGCCCGACACCAGCCTCAGTGGCGACCTGTCGGTGAGCGGCGACCTGCGCAAGGGGCGCACCGTGACCATTACTGCCGACATCACCAACAACGGCCCCGACTTCAGCGGCATGCTCTACATCTACGCCGACGGCACCATGATAGGTGGCCAGACCGTTGACCTCTCTTCGGGCGAGAGCGGTTCGTTTGAGACAACCTATACCCTGAAGGAGGCAGGCACCATGAACCTCTCAATCACCACCGACAAGGAGGGCACCAAGGAGATAGGCCGTACCACCATCAACGTGGCATCGGCGCCGGCAACTAACATCAGCATCAGCATGACGTCGCCAAACGTCGACGCCAACAATCTCATCCGTGGCAGTACGCTGAAGATGAACCTCTCGCTGACAAACAACCTGAGCGATGCCTACGACGACTATATCGACGTGCAGGTGTTCAAGCTGATTAGCTCGTCGGGAATGGGAATGATTGTCAGCGAACAGAAGTTCGACGCCTACATTCGCGGCTCCCAGACTTACGAGCACTCTGTGACCGTAACCGACCTTGAGCAGGGTGAGCGCTATATGATATTCGTATACTATGTCTCCGAGGGCGAGCCGAAGGTTGGCTTCCGCTCAAGCCTCCTGCAGGTGGGCGAACCGCCTCGCGAGGAGTTTGCGGCTGCCATCACCGCGCCTGCACAGGACAATTATATCGACATCCCCGTGGTGGTGACGGTCGGCGTACGCAACAACGGCGAGTCTTCCACCGGCAGGCTCTACGTCTTCGTCGACAACGACCTGCTGCAGGAGATTGACGTTGAGATGCAGCCCGGCGAGGAAAAGCTGTACACCGTTAGTTTCACCCCAACGGAGAGCCGCACTTACACCATGCGTGTCAGCACCAGCCCACAGCTTGCTGATGGCAGCGTGCTTGCCAGCACCGACATCAGCGTTGCCGACAAAGACCGCCGCTTCAGCATCTCCAACCTCGTGTTGGAGGAACAGGAGCTTTTCCCCGACATTCCCATCAACGCAACGTTTACCGTCACCCGCGAGGGCTATTATCCGGAGTGCACACTCTACTTCTTCATCGACGGCAGCAACGTGGGAAAGATGGATATCTACACCACCATAAGCGCCGATTTCCTGTTCCGCCATACGCCACAAGACCTCAGCGCAGGCAAGCATACCCTGACGATAACCGCCGACGAGGCCGGCATGCAGCCCTTAGCCTCCATTGAGTTCACAATAAAGGAGAGGGTGGGACAGATAGTAGTCAGCGGCATGACAATAACCACAGACACCGTCTACACCGACATGCCAGCGAAGATTTCCATCACCATGCGCAACGAGGGCGAGACAGCCGGCGAAGCAACCTTCTACCTGTTCTACAACTTCAATTGCATAGCCACGCTCAGCGTGCATCTCGATGCCGGCCAGGAGCAGATGCAGGAGGTGGAGTTCGTGCCCACCACCACCGGCTGGCAGCGCATTTGGGTGAGCACCGACCCCGACGGGTTTTACGGCGAGGTTGACAGCACCGTCTTCTATTCAGAGGACCTGACCATGGCGGGCATAGAGACAGGCCCGAACAGCGATGCCGCCATATACTCGCTCTTCACGCTTAGCGGCACGCCGATAGCCACACGGCTGTCTGTCGGGCAGCTTAAGTCGCTGGTAAGCAGCCAGCCGGCAGGCATCTATATGGTGCGCACTGAGGGCATCACGCCAGCCGCTTGCTCTGTCCGAAAGATTCGTCGATAGAGTTGCCAATGCTCTTGCATACATTGGCGGCAAACTCCTGAGCCTCGGCAATCACCATGTCCCATTGCTCAGGGGTCAGCCCGGCCTCGATGTTCTCGCGCGTGATACCGTATTTTATTAGTCCGTAGACAAAGCCCGCATTGAAGTTGTCGCCAGCTCCGATGGTGCTCACCGTCGGCGTCTCCACCACGGGGTACTGCTTGCGAAGGCCGCCGTCGGCGCGCAGCTCCACGGGCTTCCCTCCCTGGGTGAAGATGAACTTCTTGGTGTAGAATGCTATCTGCGAACGGTAGATGGCGTCGGGGTCGCTCTTGCCGAAGAGCACCTCGAAGTCCTCGCTCGAGCCGCGCACAATGTCGGCCATCTCCAGGTTCTCCAAGAGGTTGGCCGTGAGGCGCATCACCTCGCTGCGGTGCGATGCGCGGTAGTTCACGTCGTAGTAGAGTATGGCTCCGCGCTGACGCGCATAGTCCAGGAACCCGGCCACCTGCGGGCGTATCACTGGGTTCACGGCATAGTACGAGCCGAACATCACAATGTCGTCGGCCTCCACTGCCGGGTAGGCAAAGTCAAGGCGGTCGTGGGGATGGTCCTTGTAAAAAATGTAGTCGGCATCGTTGCTGTCGTCGAGGAAAGCCAATGATATGGGCGACTTCGACTCCGGGTAGACGTTTATGCTGTCGGCGTTGACGCCGTTTTCCTTCAGGAAGCTTATTATCCGCTGCCCCACACGGTCGTTGCCCGTCTCGCTGATGAACGTGGTGTTGATGCCGGCGCGCCCCAGCGATATTATGCCGTTGAACACAGAGCCGCCCGGCACGGCGCCTATCGGCTCGTCGTTTTTGAAGATGATGTCAAGCACCGTCTCTCCTATTCCTATTACCTTGCGCATGTCTTTATCTCTCGTTTTGTTTTTGCAATCTGGCTGCAAAAGTACATAATTTCCTCAGCACGGCCAAAGAAAATGCCGAAAATAATATAACGTCCGAGCACTCGCCTCCCCAAAAAGTGGCGCTTAGCTCCCCTATTATGATAATTTAGGAGCGCGGGCGACCCGCCCGCCACAGCCTCGGATGCGGGCGGGGCGGGCGCGCTCCTATTTGGAAGCGTAGCAGAAGATGCTTCCTCCGGCAACCCTGCAAGGAGAGTGTTTCGTTTGTGATAATGTTGCCTTTGCAGACCGTTTGCGATTAATTTGAACAGGTAGGGCAGTGATTATTTGCGGCTGTTAACTTCTTTTTTGGCCTTAATGACTATTATTTCGAAAAAATTAGCTAATTTTGCAGCCGAAACCAACAATTTCCGGAAAATGAAAAGATTCTTATTAGCATTCGGCATGCTGCTCATGGCAGTGGTTATGACGGCAGGCCCCAACTTAGCTCCCTCAGCCGTGATTACGGCCTCGTCGGTAACGGCGACAAATACAGACGCTCATCTTGCGCAGACAGCTGGCGACGGTGAGCTGACCACCTGCTGGGCCACTGACTCGCAAGCCGCCGGCGAGTGGCTGCTGTTCACGTGGAGCACGGCGCAGACCATCAACAAGTTGCAGCTGACATGGGACGTGGAGACATACACCTACGCCCGCTCATTTGCCGTGTATGCCATCGACGAGATGCCTGAGGAGCTGAAGGGAAAGCCCCTGACGGCAGCCATGCTGCCTAAGTCGGCGAAGATGATCTATAGCCTGTCGTCGCGAGAGCTTGCCGGCATCAACTCAGAGCAGTTCTATACCGACGACGTGACCACGAAGAACCTGCTCATACTCTTTGGCGAGCCTGTGGCCGAGGGTCGCGGCGTGGGTGTCAGCGAGGTCTACGTGTGGAACATTGAGGGCATCAACCGCCTGAAGACACTCACTGTCTCGCCCACAATGATAAGGCAGGGACAGCCTACGGAGATGGTCTTCGGCACCTTCGACCAGGATGGGCACAGGATGGAAGACGACATCACACTGTCGGTGAACGCGGGTGATGGCACGCTTGCCGGCAACACGCTGACAGCTGCCAAGAGCGGCTGGCTTACCATCACGGCATACGACGAGAACGCCTACAGCAAGACCAACGCGCTGGTATATGTGGTTGGCGACGCCACCGCGCCCGCTGCCCCTGCTGCCGGCGATGTGTATGCCAGCCTTCTGCCAGCCTCCGCAGGCACAACAGTCTATACCGACATGCGCGGAAACAAGGCTGAGGCAGCCGATGAGTTCGCGGCGGGCGGACAGACAGTGAAGATGGTGCGCCAGTGCGGGACACTTGTAATCAACAACAGCGAGGTGAGCAGTGCCCTCGACCAGACGTTCATCCCCTCGGAGCGCCTCTACGACAAGCTGCACTTCGAGATATTCTCGCCTACCGATGCCACAGGAAAACTGCAGGTTGAGGGCGTGGGCGAGCAGCAGCTGACGCTCGCCGCCGGCCAGTGGAAAGCGGTGGAGATGACCATAACCGAGGCTGCGGCAGTGGGCAACATAACACTGCAGATGGACTTTGCCGACGGGAAGTACCCCGACGTGGTGCTGGCAAACATCTACTTCACCAAGGCTCCTATCAAGATGACGTGGCTCACAGCCACGCCACAGACGGTGTATGCCAATCAGGAGACGGCGATGACCCTGGAAGCTACAGACCAGTTTGGAACCGTTATAGCCGACAACGTGGTGTTCACAGTGGCCGACGGCAGCGGTGCCACGCTGACAAAGGATAAGAAACTGACAGCCACCAACCACGGCTTGCTGACCATCACGGCCACCGACACCATATCAAAACAGACGGTGACGGCGCAAATCTACGTGATTGGCAACGAGGATGCCCCCGCGGCTCCCGATGCCTCGGCAGTCTTCGCCGGCCTGCTGCCCGCCACCAAGGGCACCACCGTGTTTGCTGCCACGGGCACTGCTGCCCGTCCGCAGGACATGGTGAAGCTAAACGGCATCGACGTGAAACCCGTCTTCTCGCTCGACGAGCTGACCATCAGCAACAGCGAGGTTACAGCCGCACAGGGCGCTACGTTCAGTCCCATGGAACGCAAGTACGAGACGCTGCACATAGAGATATTCCCGACAGCCAATGCAGAAGGCACGCTGAAGATTGGTGGAGTGGGCGAGCAGAAGCTGACGCTCACCGCCGGACAGTGGACTAAGGTGGACGTAAGCGTGGAGATGTCGAAGGAGATGGGCGACATCAGCATAGCCATGAAGAAACAGGGCAACAAGTATCCCGACATACTCTTGGCAAACATCTACTTCACCCGCACACCGCTTAAGCTCAGCTCGCTGACAGTGGAGCCGGGCGTGGTGGTGGCCAATGCCGCCACGCAGCTGCAGCTGACAGTGCGCGACCAGTTCGACAATGCGCTGACAGACAATCTGGCGTTCAGCGTTCCCGACGGCAGCGGTGCCACCCTGACCAAGGAAGGGCTGCTGACAGCCGCCAACCACGGCTGGCTTACCATCACGGCCAAGGACACCATAGAGAACAAGACTGTCACGGCCCAGGTCTACGTGCTGGGCGACGAGGATGCCCCCGTGGCTCCCGATGCCTCGGCAGTCTTCGCCGGCCTGCTGCCCGCCACCAAGGGCACCACCGTGTTTGCTGCCACGGGCGCTGCTGCCCGTCCGCAGAACATGGTGAAGCTGAACGGCATCGACGTGAAGCCCGTCTTCTCGCTCGACGAACTCACCATCAGCAACAGCGAGGTTACAGCCGCACAGGGCGGGAAGTTCAGTCCCATGGAGCGCAAGTACGAGACGCTGCACTTCGAGATATTCTCGACTACTGCTGCCGGAGGCACGCTGAAGATAAGTGGAGTGGGCGAGCAGAAGCTGACGCTCACCGCCGGACAGTGGACGAAGGTAGACGTAAGCGTGGAGAAGTCGAAGGAGATGGGCGACATTACAGTGAGCATGGAGAAACAGGGCGACAAGTACCCCGACGTACTCTTGTCAAACATCTACTTCACCCGCACGCCGCTGAAGCTCAGCTCTATGACGGCAGAACCGCGCATGGTTATGGCCAAGACCGCCACGCAGATGCTGCTGACGGTGCGCGACCAGTTCGACAACGTGCTGACAGACAATCTGGTGTTCAACGTTCCCGACGACAGCGGTGCCACGCTGACCAAGGACGGCCTGCTGACAGCCGCCAACCACGGCTGGCTGACCATCACGGCCAAGGACACCATAGAGAACAAGACCGTCACGGCCCAGGTCTACGTGCTGGGCGACGAGGATGGCCCTGCGGCTCCTGCTGCCTCGGCAGTCTATGCCGGCCTGCTGCCAGCCACCGCGGGCACCACCGTCTATACTCCCGTCAGCGGAAGCACTTCGCAGCAGCAGGCTATAGTCAAGCTGAACAAGATTGACGTGAAGCCCGTGTTCGCCCTTGACACCATATCAGTGAGCAACAGCGAGGTGACAGCCGCCTTAGGCGGGAAGTTCAGCCCCGTTGACCGCAAATACGAGACGTTGCACTTCGAGATATTCTCGCCCACCGATGCCGAGGGTACGCTCAGGCTTGACAGCATAGGCGACCAGCAGCTGACGCTTTCAGCAGGAAAGTGGACCAAGATAGACGTCAACCTGGCAAATGCCAAGGTGATGGGCAACATGACCGTGGCAATGAAGAAAAAGAACGGCCTGTTCCCCGACGTGGTGCTGGCAAACATCTACTTCACCAAGACACCGGTGAAGCTCACCTCGATGACGGCAACGCCGCGATTTGCCGTGGTGAACACCGCCACACAGCTGCAGGTGACGGTGCTCGACCAGTTTGCAAAGCCCGTCACGGACAACCTGGTCTACAGCGTCCCCGACGGTGCCACGCTCACCAAGGACTTCAAGCTTACGGCTAAGAACCACGGTTGGCTGACCATCACCGCCCGCGACACCGTGACCGCCATGACGGCCACGGCCCGCATCTACGTCTTAGGAAACGAGGATGCCCCTGCGGCTCCCGACAGCGCTGCCGTCTTCGGCGGACTGCTGCCAGTGACGAAGGGCACCACCGTATATACACCAAACGTGGGCGGCAAGGCTCAGCCGCAGCCCATAGTCAAGCTTAAGAAGATTGACGTGAAGCCCGTCTACGAGTTAGACACGCTGCGAATTAACAACAACGACATTACCTGCGCTTTGGACACCACCTTCAGTGCCGTGGCCAAGTTCTACGACAAGCTGCACTTCGAGATATTCTCACCATCGGATGCCACAGGAACACTGATGCTTCAGGGCGTGGGCGAACAGTCGCTCAAGGTGACGGGTGGCAAGTGGACTAAGGCCGAGTTCGACGTGAGCAAGGTGACCAAGATGGGCAACATCACCGTGATAATGAAGAAGCAGGGAGAGATGTTCCCCGACGTGGTGCTCTCGAATATCTATTTCACCAAGGTGAAGGTAGACTCCACCGACTTCGTGCTCAGCAAGATTGAGGCCGGCAACAGATTCATTCCCAAGAACAAGGCTGTAGACCTGAAGCTTACGGCCAAGAACAAGAAGGGAGTGGACCTGAGCCTGTACAGCATCTACAACGTGAAGGTAAGCTACTCGTCGAACAAGGGAACCTTCGACTCCAAGGGACTCTTTACTGCTACTGCCGACGGGCCGATAGCCATTGTGGGCACGGCGGGCGAGGGCAAGTGGCTTGCGCGCGATACCATTTATGTAGAGACATATCCTAATGCCGACGCAGCACCGACGCAGCCTGTGGACAGCGTGATGGCCGTTTATAGCGAGACCTACGGAGCACTCTCCTACACACCGTCGGAGAATACTGCAAACGGCGGATATAAGTTGCAGCAGCAGTTGGAGCTGACGACCACCGACAAGGCCATCTTCACCGAGGATGCTGTTTGCTTCGGAATAAAGCTCAACAACATGGACCTGACGAGGTGCGACTCCGTGCACCTGTCGGTATATTCGTATGAAGACATCACGGCATCGCTGTCCATCGACGGCACGCCGATGGCCAAGATGCCCTTCAGTCTGAAGAACCACCAGTGGAACCACGTGGTGATGCCGCTCTCTGGCACCCGCAACAAGGCAACATGGCTGCAGTTGTTTGTGGGAACAAGCTCCAAGAAGAACAGCGTGGTGATAGACAATGTCTACTTCCACCGCGACCAGCTGTTCACCATCATCACCAGCTTCAGCGTGGGGCAGCGGCTGATACACAAGAATGACACCGTAGACCTGCAGATTTCTGCCCGCAACTACCAGAATGCCGACATCACCAGTGATATTACTGTGAATGTGAGCAAGGGCACCCTGGCGAGCCTTAAGAAGTATGTCACCAAGGAAGACGGCCCCATCACCGTGACCGCCACCGGCCCGCGCAGCAACTCCTTCTCGGCTGTGGTGCACACCCTGCCGTCGTCGGCCGTGAACCAGCCTACGGAGCCTTCCAACATGGTGAAGGCCGTTTACTCCGACACGTACGGCGCCAACAGCTACTCCGCCTCAGGAAGCTATGAGAAGCAGTATGAGGTGCAGCTGAGGTCAGGCGACCGAGCCATTGCGGCCATCGACGCCGTGAGCGTGTCGCTAAGCATGAACCGTACGGACTTGTCGGACTATATCTGGATGAAGGCCTCCGTGTTCTCTACTGAGGATTTCAGCGGATACGTGGAAATTGAAGGCACCAGCATGGAGCGGCAGTACATGACGCTGAAGAAGTATGAGTGGACCGACATGGAGATACTGCTCACAGAGCCGCGCTCGGCTGCCACCGCCCTGCGCTTCGTGGTTGGTTCCGGCAACCAGCCCAACACCGTGGTCATAGACAATGTCTACTTCATAAAGATGAGCGAAGGCTCGCTTTACATTGCCAAGCAGGCCAATGCACAGGGCATGCACCAGGTGCTGGGCGTGATTTCCGACAAGAACAAGGCAGTGTTGGAGAAAACCACCGATGTGGGATGCTTCGACATGACGAAAGTGAATTTTGGGGAGAGCAAAGTTGTTCTCACACCTCAAAACAAGAACGCAGTAATATGTATAGAAGGTACTACCAATGAGGACGGTGATGTGGAGTCAAGGATGTATAGTCGTGTGGAAGGCTCTCACAACGTGGTTGTACGCAACAGCGATGGCACCTTTACCGCATTGACGCCCATAGAGCTGGTGGACAACTATTACCATGAGCACTTCGCCGTGTTCAACAGCGGAATAATACGCACCGGCGACTTAGGCTT
Source organism: Prevotella sp. (assembly GCA_017449025.1). Classification (GTDB taxonomy): domain Bacteria; phylum Bacteroidota; class Bacteroidia; order Bacteroidales; family Bacteroidaceae; genus Prevotella. Next base: position 38,150 of record JAFSKJ010000060.1, read on the forward strand.
CACCTATAAGCGCAGCGTCATGAGCGGAGCCATAGAGACTCTTGTGCTTCCGGTTAGCATGGAACTGCCCGAGGGCCTGAATGTATATAACATGTACGAGTATAACTCCGACCATGGACTGACCTTCGGACTGCAGAGAGGAAGAAACGTGCAGATGCATCAGCCATACGTCATACGCAACACCACGAAGAACTCCATAGCCATCAATATCGAAGGCAAGGGCAACCTCGACCTGCGCCGCTCGTCAGAGGGCGTTGACCAGATTCCCGGAGGAGCTGCCATGCATGCCAACTACAGCGTGAGGGTTGAGCCGCAGATTGCTTTGCTCAACGGCTCGAAGTATGAGGCTGTGAACGATGATAACCCCGTGGGCATCTTCCGCGCATACTTCACCGGACTTATGTTCCTCAACACCTCTATCTACCTGCACGACGGCACCAAGGAGCTGCAGATAGCAGAAAAGGCTGACGAAATGGGGGCTATAGAGGTGCTGGGAGAGATTACCGGCAGTAATAAGAAAACGGTAGAGGCTGTCAGCACCACGGCCTTCGACTTTGAGGATGCTCTTATCGGCGACACCGTCACTGCCTTCAACCCTGTGAACAAGAACGCACTCGTCATTGTGAAAGGCACGATAGAGAACGGTCAGGTGACCAGCTCACCTATGGGAGAGCGCCTGAAGAACACCCGCAACTTGGTGGTGAAGGGAACCAACGGGCAGTTGGTGGCTATGAACGGAATTGTGCTTACCGACGACGAGCAGTCGCCCGTATGGCGAATGGGCACCATAGATACCGGCACGAAAGGCTTTACCTATACACGAGGCTTGCCTGCTCGTGAGTACACATCTACAGCCGTGCCTGCCGACGTAGCCGTTCCGAGAGGAGTGGAGGTTTACGAGCTGATGGACTATACCGTGAAGAGCGGACTGACCATCAACCGCTTGGAGACACAGACACTGCAGAAGAACTGCCCGTACATCTTATATAATACCACCGACTCGGTAGTTGCCATCTCCGCTAAGGGAACAGGCATCCTCGACCTAAGGGCTCAGCAGGAGCAGTCGTACTCTATAGAGAACGCCGGCTTCCAGCTGACCATGCGCGCCAACTACGGCACTACTTACGAGAAGGAATTGTACCAGGTGGTATCGACGCCCGTTGGCAAGGTACGCGGAGCAATGGCAAAGGCCCCGAAGTACACGCTGAAGTTGCAGCGCATGCAGAGCGCACAGCCGTTGGTTGCCTTTAGGGGATACATCAGCGGCTTGCCCAGCGACGGCTCGCTTGATGTGAGCGTCAACGACGAGACAAAGAAGATTAAGTTCGCATCGGTGCTCGACAGCAAGGGCTTCATGGCTGTCAAGGGCTTGATTTCCGACGACAGCCGTCAGCAGGTGGAGCAGTTCTTCACAAGCATGATGGCCGGACTTGACCTCAGGGCGGCTCAGTTCGACGACGACCTGCTGGCCGTGACACCCAACAACCCCAACACCCTGCTGCTGATGCCGGGCACGGTGAGCGACAAGGGCGAGATAGAGGCTCCGGAGGCATCGCGACTGACGGCTACGCAGAACATGGTGGTCTTGGGTTCAGACGGCAAGTACTATCCCGTAAAGCGCATCGTTATCAACGATAGCGAGGAGACACCGTTGTGGTGGCCTGACTTCACGCTCGTCACCAGCAAGCTCGGCTTCGACTACAACCGCATCATACGTCCCGGAGAGCTGGCGACACTCTGCATACCAGTCTATGTGGCACTGCCTAACGGTCTCGAACTGTACCAGTTCTCGGCCTACAGCAGCGACGACAATGTGGTGACGTTCTCGAAGAGTCCCGCCACCTTGATTTCGCAGAACCAGCCCTGTGTGGTCTACAATACCACTGACAAGGACATCGTGGTGAGCTATAGTGACGAGAAGGCCGACTTATGCCTCGACCACACCACCGACCGCACGAAGGAGAGCGGAAAGGTGAGCTTCAACTCGAGTTTCGGACTGAAGAGCACTGCCGACAGTGATGTGTGGACGATTGACAGCGACAAGAAGCACTTCCGCCGCGCGGAGGGACAGGCCCTGCCGTCATACCGGTGCTACTTCACCGGCGTAGACGCCAACACCGTGCTGCTCTTCACCGACGGCACGCTTGGAATAAGCGACATAAGTGTGGACACCATTGACAACGAGCACTACTACACCACCGACGGACGCCGTGTGCAGACGCCGCGTAAGGGTGGCCTCTACATCAAGGGAGGAAAGAAGGTGGTGGTGAGAAAGGCAGGACTCTGAACCCAAGGGGATTCTCTATCTTTCGGAAATGAAACGACTAACGGCCTGGCGGATACTCGTCAGGCCGAAGTCGTTAGGGTCGATGGCATCCAAGGGCAGCCAGTAGCAGTCGGCAGCATCGTCGGCAGCATGGGCAATGGCCGTGGAGTCAGCGTCGATGCGGAAGAACATGTCGAGAGTGTGGATAACCATGCCGGAGTATTCGTAGCGATTGGGAATGGTGAAGAGATAGCGGCACGACGGCAGCACAAGCCCCGTCTCCTCCCGGATTTCGCGCAGCATGCCCTCCTCGGCAGTCTCGTCCATGTCGATGAAACCGCCAGGCAGGTCGAGCGTGCCTTTGGCTGGCTCCTTGCCGCGGCGCACCACCAACAGTTCATGTGTTCCTCCACTCGCCCTGACAATAAAAGCCGCCGTGGCCGAGCAGGGGTTGGCGTAGTAGACAAAGCCGCAGTCGCCACACTGCTTGCTCTTGAAGTTGTGTTCCGTCCAGTTCTTGCTTCCGCATGCCGGACAGTAGTTGAAGCGGTCTAAGGGATGGCTCATGGTTGTTGTCGTCAGAGGGGCTACCGGCAGAGCTTGCAGCCGGCGCACTTGTTCAGCTCGCCCCGGAAGCGCTTCTCTACAAGGTAGTGCAGGCGGTCGCGCAGGGGCTGCAGCTCCATCTTGTCTATCACCTCATTGATAAAGGCGTTCTGCAGCAGCAGCCTGGCCTCGGCGAGCGAGATGCCGCGCTGGCGCATGTAGAAGAGGGCGGCGTCGTTGAGTTGGCCTACGGTGGAGCCGTGGGCACACTTTACATCGTCGGCGTAGATCTCGAGCATGGGCTGGGTGTACATGCGCGCCTCGCGGGTGGCGCAGAGATTCTGGTTGGTCATCTGCGAGACTGTCTTCTGTGCCCCGTGCTCCACCAACACGCGACCGGCGAACGCTCCGGTGGAGTGCTCGTCGAGAACATACTTGTAAAGCTCTGTTGACGTGCAGTGGGTGGCGTGATGCGTGATGAGCGTGTTGTTGTCCACATGCTGCTGCTTGTCGGCAATCACGCAGCCGTAGCAGGAGCACTCGGCGCCCTCGCCAGAGAGTGTGAGGTCGAGGCGGTTGCGGGTGATGCCGTTGTGCAGGGTTATCACGTTGTGGTTTACGCGGCTGTTGCGCTGCTGGTCTATGTAGACGTTGCTCACGCGTACATTCTTATTATGTGTCTCCTCAAGGCAGTACAGGTCGAGCGAGGCATTGTCGCCCACGGTGGCCTCTATGACCTGCGTGGTCAGGAAGTTGCTGTCGTCGGCGCTATGGTCGCAGAAGAGCATTTTTATTTCTGCACCCTCCTCAAGCACAATGAGCACGCGGCGGTTCACCATCAACCCTCCACTAAAGGGGGAGGTCTGGAGTGTGCTGGGAGACTTAAGTATGTTGATGACCTGAATGGCACGGTCTGCCTTCACGTTCTTGGGAACATACACCAGCATGCCGTCCTGAGCCAGCATGGTGTTGAGGGCTGTCACCGCGTCGTCGGCGGTCTTGGCCAGCTTGGCATAGTATTTGGCTACGATATCCTGATGCTCACGCAGCGAACCTACGATGACCCCCTGCGGCAGTGGGGCTTGTGTGGCCCTCTCTCCGCCTTCCACCTTAAAGCCCCCGCCATAGAAAGCGTCGTTAACCACGAAGTAGAGGTTTGTCGACAGGTTGGGCACATCGCAGCGGAATGCCTTGTATGGGTCGACGGGTATGTCGAAGCGGTTGAGGTTGAGACCGTAGTCGGGGGCGAAGAGCGCCTGCATGTCGGTGTACTTGTAGCGCTCCTGAGTGGCTCCTTTCCTGATGGAAGGTAGCGGCTGCGCCTTGAAGTGCTCAAAGGCCTCGTCGCGAACGGCGTTCATAGCCTCGGGCGAGTGGCTGAATATGGTGTGGCGTGCCTGACTGTACAGGTCTATGTATTGCTGTTCACTTTTCATTCCTTGTCTGTTTCCTCCTTCTTAATCCAGTCATAGCCGTGCTCCTGAATCTCGGTGGCCAGCTCGGGGCCGCCGGTCTTTACTATGCGCCCGTTGTAGAGCACGTGGACGTACTGCGGGCGGATCATCTCTAACAGACGGTCGTAGTGGGTGATGACTATGCACGAGGTCTCAGGTGTCATCAGCTTGTTCACGCCATCGGCCACTATCCGCATGGCGTCGACGTCGAGGCCGGAGTCCGTCTCGTCGAGAATGCTGAGCTTTGGCTCAAGCATGGCCATCTGGAATATCTCGTTGCGTTTCTTCTCGCCTCCGCTGAAGCCCTCGTTCACCGAGCGGTTGGCCAGCTTGGAGTCTAACTCCACCACCTTGCGCTTCTCGCGCATCAGCTTCAGGAACTCGGCGGCGTTCATAGGCTCAAGCCCCTGAGCCTTGCGGCGCTCGTTGATGGCGGCCTTCATGAAGTTGGTCATCGACACACCGGGAATCTCCACGGGGTACTGGAACGAGAGGAACAGTCCCTCGTGGGAACGCTCCTCAGGTGCCATCGCAAGCAGGTTCTTGCCGTTGAACCAAGCCTCGCCCTCGCTAACTTCGTAGAGCGGGTTGCCCACTAACACGGCAGAGAGCGTGGACTTGCCGGATCCGTTAGGCCCCATAATGGCGTGCGTCTCGCCGTCGTTTATCACCAGGTCGATGCCTTTTAGTATCTCTTTGTCGCCAATCTTGGCGTGCAGGTTACGTACTTCTAACATAGCTGTACACTGATTAATGGTGCAAAGGTACTAAAAGTCGGGGGCAAAACAAAGGAAATCTTTCTTTTTTTTGCCCTGCGTGTTATTTAGTTACGCGAAAGGTGCCTCTGGCCGTTAAGTATTGGGCGGTTCGGATAGGTGAAATGTTCGGAGACAATGTCTTCAGAGAAGGGGGCCGTAAACTCCACATCGAAGCGGATGAGGTTTTCCATGGCCTCCTCTACTGTCATGTTGCACTTCTCTTCTATTACTATGGTGTTGCCCTCCAGGCTCATGGCTGTTTCGTCGTCCGACTCGTCTATGAACAATTCCTTGGCATTCTTCTCATTGGTGAAGATCGACCGTGTTGTGCAGCCAGTAACCATTGTGCCGTCATCTGAGAAGGTGAGGTCGATGGTGAGCGTGTTGCCCCATTTGTCTTCCTTAAGTTCGTAGTGCCCTTTTGAATATGTCCCGAAGTACAGCTTTGATGGCAGTGTGCTGGTATCAGTGTCAGGATTATGCCATAGATAGATTATGCGTCTTGCCTCCTCAACAGGGCGCCCATACAGGAGGCTGTCGCATCCTAAGCCAAACTCTATGTAGCAGGTGTCGAGATTGTATTTCGTGATTAATTGTGTGTAGGTAATACTGTGGAGTTTACGCTTTCTCGTTAGTGTGCGCTTGGTGTAGTGGTATTTTGGTGTCCCGCTCAGCGCGCTGAAAAGATTCTGCAGCTCCACGAGATAATCCTTGAAGGTCTCCTTTGGGAAGTTGTTCTTGACTCCCCACAGCACGTTTTGGCAGATGCCGTCTTTCACGAAGATGTGGTATGGATAGACCCCAAAGAATTTGTCGTTAATGTTTGTCGGGTAGTAGAGCAGCTCGTTGTCTTTGGTTCCGCTTGTCCAGCCTGCTTTCCGGGTTGTCAGTGGCGGCTTAGTGAAGGTTATGCTGTCCACGGCGGCAATGTTGTAGCACTCGTTGAGGCCTATGCGCAGCGTGGTGTCGTTGAACACCATCTCGTCGGCAAAAGCCATGTCTATCTCGTGCGCCTCCTTCCCGCTGCAGACGTATAGCTGCTGGGCGGCGGTGCTGGCGGAGAGCATCAGCAGGCAGGTGAGTGTGGTGGCGTATCTAAAGTTGTTCATACTTGCTACAGACTATTAGATGTTGTGTTAATCCGTTTTCTGTAGGGACTTACTTTATGTATGTCCGATTCTACGCGGTTTTGCGGACATACATAAAGTAAGTCCCTACAATGAATGTATCAGCTGGTCCCACTCCGCAGGGGAGCCTTTGCGACCGAATGCTTTCCCATAGAGGCGGCTGCGAGTGTTGCTGACGGCCTGCTTAGTGTGGGCGGTGAGCGTGGCTATGCCCACGGGCGGGATGTCGAGCTTCAAGAGCAGGCAGACGTGGTAGTCCTGGGCACTCATGTTGGTGAACTCAAACAGACGGCTGGTGAAGTTCGGGTACACCGTGTTGATGGCCTCGGCCAGCTCGTCCCACTGGCTTTCCGTGAGGGGCTTGGCATCAGGGTCGCTGAGCCTGAGCTGTATCTCTTGGGCGATGGCTGTGGCCGACAGCTGCTCATTGCGGCTCGTCACCTCACCCTCAGGCTGCCGCTGCTGTGCGTCCAATAGTTGCTCAAGTTCCTTGAGCTTCAATCGAAAGCGGATGCGCTTGCGGCTATAGTATAGCGCGCCGGAGATGATTACGCCCAACAGCATCACTATGATGACGGCGGCCATCAGCAGGCGGGTGCGCAGGCGGGCGTTCTCCTGCTGGTGGCGGCTATAGTCGTAGAGAGCCGCTACGCGGCGCACACCTTCGGCGTCGTTGGCTGTCATCACTGAGTCTGTATATGTCTCATAGCGCTCCAAGTGGTGGGCGGCTGCGCCGAAGTCGCCCCTGCCTATGGCTATGTCGGCCAGGGCGCGGTGGGCAGCCTGGCGAGTGTCTATGGTGCCAACGTCTACCAGTTGCCGATAGTAGTATTCGGCAGAGTCGGTCTGGCCAGTGTGGCTGTACAGTTCGGCAGCCATGAAGTAGAGGCCACTCTGCGTCTCCTCGTCGGCATCGGCGAGTGCTGGCAATAGAAGGCGGCGCGCTTCGGCGTAGTTGCCGTGCCACAGGTGGTAGCCTGCCATCTGGCTCTCTATGTCGTGGCGAAGCATCGGGTCGCAGGTCATCAGCAGGGCATGCTCGAAGTAGACGAGGCTGCTGTCGTCGTTCTCCAACGAACGGTAGACGTTGCCTATGTCGCGCAGGTCGAAAGCCATGCCGGTGCTGTCGTTACGCAGGGAGTCGGCATGGTATGCGCGGCGGTAGGCCTGCAGGGCCTTGTCGGTAAGTCCCTGGTCGAAGTACAGGCTCCCTATGTCGCTGTACACCTGTGCCGTCAGGCTGTCGGCGTCGTTGCCTGCTTCGGCGGCCTGTAACAGATAGTGCAGGGCTTGTGGCGCATCCTGGCGCTCAAGGCTCTCCTGCGCCAACTGGTAGTAGTGCATCTGCTGGCCTCCGCATGCGCACAGGCTCAGCGCTATGGTTGCTGAAAGTAGTCTCTTCATGTCGGACAATTCAGTCGGCATGTTCATGCCGTAAGAGTTTTCGCCCGCAAATTTAGTCATTTTCTTCGGGAAATGACTAAAAACAGAGTACACAAATAGTACACAAGTGCACTTTTCTGCTCTTTTAGTACACAAGAGCACCATTCTGCTCTTTTCCTCGATCAATTTGTTGTACCCAGATTTGACTTGATTACACCTCATGGAACATTACCATGCGCAGCCTAATGCCTGTGCCATCGTCTTCCGTTGTTTTATTTGTCGTTTAATGATAAAAAATAATGATTATCCGCAAAGATACCACCAAAGCCCGAAGGGCTGATAAGACCACAGGCAGGGGTGCCGCTCCAGCTCCGCTGGCTTGCTACCGAAGGGACGCAAGCCAGCGGAG
>JAFSKJ010000061.1 GCA_017449025.1 Prevotella sp.
AACCCCTGTAAACAGGAGGATGTAATCCCAACCCCGTAGGGGTGACAGCGCTCCAGCTCTGCTGGCTTGCCACCGAAGGGACGCAAGAACATTCTGCCGCCCTTTCAGGGCTTCTTTACCCGCCATCTTTAGCAGGGGTTTTACCCCTGTCTGTGGTCTTAACACCCCTTCTATGTTGCAATCCAAATTTCTGTTCCATTTTTATTATTAATTAACGTTGTGTATCAGCCATGTAACTACTCAGCACCCTATGGCAGTAGATAGGAAAGTAACTACTCAGCACCCTCAAGATGAGTGTCCCATCCGATGCCATAGGCATAGCCATAGAGGCCCAAATCGTAGAGTGGCACTTTACGGAGCTAAAGTGGCACTTTTTTGAAATTAAGTGCCACTTTACAGTCGTAAAGTGCCACTCCTCATCAGCCATGGTTCACGCCAGGGGTGCTGAACAGTTACAATAATTCTCTGAAATGCATAAAAAACATAAAAGATAGGGGTTTTCTTCGACAGTCTCGTCGTAATTCACTACCTTTGCGGGAAATTTGCGTGTGCAGCATGAAAAATACTACCGAGTGGAGTGAAAATGTGATTGTGGTTGACGCCGACTATATAGACAAGGTGGCGTTCGACCTTATTGTTAACTTCGAGCGGATGATAGGCCGCAGGATTCCGCAGGCCGACATGGCGCGGTGGATAGACTGCGTGGCACTCGACGGCGGACTGCGCGAGGGCGACCACCACACTCAGGTGGTGCTGATCCACGACAGGCAGCGCGAGGGCCTTAGCAATTTCATTCCCAGCTCATATCTCGGTGAGCTGCACGGCAAGGCCTTCAGCGACAACCTTGGAGAGTTCTGTATCTCGGCATACGCCGTGGAGCATATCGTAAGCAAGGAAGACTATATTGCCGACGTGCTGCAGACCCTTCTGAAGCAGGCAGAGGTGAAGCGCATAATGGTGGTGGTGGACATGGAGAAACCGCTGATTGCCGCCACTGTGAGAAAGGTGCTGAGCCGGGGCGACTACGAGAGCTTGCCCACGGACGGCGCTATGCCGGAAACGAAGCGTGTCACCGTCTTTGCCATGCAGCCCATCAGCGGCGGCGGCTTCCGCCAGGAGATTCTCGGCTATTCGCTAATGGCTGCACTCGGCATCAAGGCCGAAGAGATAAAAGCAAACACCTAAGCTATGAAAGAATATGAGTAGAGTATTAATGATTGGCGCCGGAGGCGTCGCCACCGTTGCTGCGTTCAAGATTGCACAGAACGCCGATGTGTTCACCGAGTTTATGATTGCCAGTCGCCGCAAGGAGAAATGCGACGCCATTGTTGAGGCTATCAAGGCCAAAGGCCTTCTCTCACCTCACCCCTCTCACCCCTCACTAACAGAAATCAAGACCGCACAGGTGGATGCCGACGATGTGGAGCAGCTGAAAGCTCTCTTCACAAGCTACAAGCCGGAGCTGGTGATAAATCTGGCGCTGCCTTATCAGGACCTGACCATCATGGAGGCCTGCTTAGCCTGTGGATGCAGCTACCTCGACACCGCCAACTACGAGCCTAAGGACGAAGCCCACTTCGAGTACTCATGGCAGTGGGCATACCGCGACAGGTTCCGCGAGGCCGGCCTGACGGCCATTCTCGGTTGCGGCTTCGACCCAGGTGTCACCTCCGTCTACACGGCCTACGCTGCCAAGCACCATTTCTCGGAGATTCAGTATCTCGACATTGTGGACTGCAATGCTGGCGACCACCACAAGGCCTTCGCCACCAACTTCAACCCCGAGATCAACATACGCGAGATAACCCAGAAGGGGCTGTACTGGGAAGATGGCAAATGGGTGGAGACAGAGCCGTTGGAGATACACAAGGACCTGACCTATCCAAACATAGGACCCCGCGACAGCTATCTGCTGCACCATGAAGAGATAGAGTCGCTGGTTATCAACTATCCTACGATACGCCGTGCCCGTTTCTGGATGACCTTCGGGCAGCAGTACCTGAAGCATCTTGAGGTGATACAGAACATAGGCATGAGCCGCATCGACGAAGTGGAGTACGAGGCCCAGCTTGCCGACGGAAGCGGAGTGGCCAAGGTGAAGATAGTGCCCCTGCAGTTTCTCAAGGCCGTGCTGCCCAACCCTCAGGACTTGGGCGAGAACTATGAGGGCGAGACCTCAATAGGCTGCCGCATACGCGGTATAGGCAATGACGGCAAGGAGCACACCTATTATATATATAATAACTGCTCGCACCGCGCTGCCTACGACGAGACAGGAATGCAGGGAGTGTCGTACACCACAGGCGTGCCCGCCATGATAGGCGCCATGATGTTCTGCAAGGGACTGTGGAAGAAGCCCGGCGTGTACAATGTCGAGGAGTTCGACCCCGACCCCTTCATGGAGCAGCTCAACAGCCAGGGCCTGCCCTGGCATGAGATTCACGACGGCGACCTGGAGCTGTAAGAGGCGAGAATGGAAATAAACAAGAAAACACTTCTGGGAATGACGGCGGCTGAGCTCAGAGAAGTCGCCCTGTCGATGGGCATGCCGGCCTTTACCGGCGGGCAGATTGCCAAGTGGCTGTATGAGCGCCACGCGACCACCATCGACGAGATGACCAATCTGTCGAAGTCAAACCGCGAGCGGTTGAAAGAGGGTTACACGGTGGGAGCCATGGCTCATGCCGACAGCCAGCGCAGCATTGACGGCACAGTGAAATACTTGTTTCCCGTACGCACCAGCAGTCCGTCGCCCAGCAAGCCGCTGTTTGTGGAGACGGTGTTCATTCCCGACGGCGAACGCGGCACGGTGTGCGTGTCGAGCCAGGTGGGCTGCAAGATGAACTGCCTGTTCTGCCAGACCGGCAAGCAGGGCTTTGAGGGACAGCTGACGGTTGCAGACATACTGAACCAGATATATTCGCTGCCTGAGCGCGACCTGCTGACCAACGTGGTGTTCATGGGACAGGGCGAACCGATGGATAACCTCGACGCCGTGCTCAGGGCCACAGAGGTGCTCACCTCCGACAACGGCTTCGCCTGGAGTCCGAAGCGCATCACTGTCAGCTCAGTGGGCATAAAGGGAAAGCTGAAGCGCTTTCTCGACGAGAGCTGCTGTCATGTGGCCATCTCCATGCACTCACCGCTGCACGGGCAGCGCCGAGAGCTGATGCCAGCCGAGGGCCAGATGCCCATAGCCGACGTGGTGGCGCTGCTGAAGCAGTATGACTTCACCCACCAGCGCCGCTGCTCGTTCGAGTACATCTGCTTCGGCGGACTTAACGACTCTACAGACCACGGGCGGGCCATAGTGAACCTGTTGAGGGGCTTGGAGTGCAGAGTAAACCTGATAAGGTTCCACGAGATACCCGGAACGGAACTGCCCTCTGCCGACGAGCAGCGCATGGAGAAACTGCGAGACTATCTCACGGCACATGGGGTGTTCACCACCATCCGTGCCAGCCGCGGCCAGGACATCCTTGCAGCCTGCGGGATGCTGACAACGGCCAAGAAGACAGACCAGCTCATTGACAACTAAGAGTTTTACATATTAACAGATACACATAATGACATGGAAGAGAAAAAGATTCGCGTGGCAATAACGCATGGAGACACCAACGGCGTGGGCTACGAAGTGATATTAAAGGCCTTCGACGACCCAGCAATGCTGGAATTATGTACACCTATTATATATGGTTCGCAGAAGGCGGCCGCCTATCACCGCAAGGCACTGGGACTGGATACTGCCTTCAACACCATCAGTAGGGCCGAAGACGCTAAGGCAGACAAGCTGAACCTGCTGTCGTGCTTCGACGAGGAAATAAATATTGACATGGGGCAGCCCACTGCCGATGCCGGCATGGCCGCTCTGAAGGCACTCGACCGCGCCATGGACGACTATCAAAAAGGGCTGTTCGATGTGCTCGTGACAGCTCCCATCAACAAGAGTGACATTCAGGGCGAAGGCTTCCACTTCAACGGCCATACCGAGTATTTGGAGGCTAAGGCCGGCGAAGGACAGCACTCGCTGATGATACTTATGAACGACGAGCTGCGCGTGGCGCTGGTCACCAACCACCTGGCCATACGCGACGTTGCAGAGGCAATAACGAAGGCCAAGATTGTGGACAAGGCCAGAATCTTCCACAATGCCCTGAAGCGCGACCTGCGCATCTCCAATCCCCGCATAGCCGTGCTGGCCCTGAACCCCCATGCCAGCGACGACGGGCTGTTAGGCACCGAGGAGCAGGAGACAATAGCCCCGGCCATAGAGGAACTGGAACAGCAGGGCATTCAGGCCTTCGGTCCATATCCCGCCGACGGGTTCTTCGGCAGTTGCGCCTACCAGAAGTTCGACGGCGTGCTGGCCATGTACCACGACCAGGGGCTGGCACCGTTCAAGACCATAGTCTCCGGCGACGGCGTGAACTTCACCGCAGGACTGCCTGTCATACGTACATCGCCAGCCCATGGCACTGCCTACGACATTGCCGGCAAGGGCATTGCCGACGAGAACTCCATGCGCCACGCCATATACTTAGCCATAGACGTGTTCCGCAACCGCCAGAGCTACGACGAACCTATGCGCAACCCCCTGCCCAAGCTGTACCATGAGAAGCGTGACGACAGTGAAAAGGTGCGCTTTGCAGTGCCCAAGCAGAAGGAACAACAACACAAGGAAGATAAAAATTGATAAAAAGTCTGCCAAAATTGCAGCTGTCTCAGATTTATTGTGTAATTTTGTCAGCTCAATGAAAACTACAGAGCTACAAAGCATCAAGCAGCGGTACAACATCGTGGGAAACTGCGAAGCACTGAACCGCGTTTTGGACGTCGCCCTACAGGTGGCGCCCACCGACTTGAGCGTGCTCATCATAGGAGAGAGCGGAGTGGGCAAGGAAATCATCCCGCGCGTAATCCACGACAACTCCCCACGCCGTCGGGAGAAGTACTTTGCCATAAACTGCGGCTCCATACCAGAAGGCACTATCGACTCAGAGCTGTTCGGACACGTGAAGGGGTCGTTCACAGGAGCTATAAACGACTCACCCGGCTACTTCGGGGTGGCAAACCGCGGCACACTGTTCCTCGACGAGGTGGGCGAGCTGCCCTTAGCCACACAGGCGCGCCTGCTGAGAGTGTTAGAGAATGGCGAGTACATACCAGTGGGAGCAACGGAGGTTAGGCGCACCGACGTGAGAATCGTTGCCGCCACCAATGTGAACATACGCAAAGCCATCAGCGAGGGCCGCTTCCGCGAGGACCTGTACTACCGCCTGAATCAGGTGCCAGTGAACATGCCCCCACTGCGTGAGCGCGGCGAGGATATAGTACTGCTGTTCAGGCTCTTTGCCATGCAGATGGCCGAGAAGTACAAAATGGACCGCGTGGTGCTTACCGAAGAAGCCAAGCAGATGCTGATGCGATACAAGTGGCCCGGGAATGTGCGCCAGCTGAAGAACATCACCGAGCAGATCTCTGTGCTAAGCCAAGAGCGGACCATCACTCCAGAGCTTCTGGCGCAGTTCATTCCACAAGACCGCGAAAGCACACAGCTTGCCACCATTCGCCATGACGGCGACCATTCGTTTGAGAACGAACGGGAGATTCTCTATAAGATTCTTTTCGAGCTGCGAGGCAATGTCAACGACTTAAGACGAGACATGGGAGCACTGAAGAAACGCTTGGAGGAAGTGCAGGACGGCATACTTGCGCCGCAGCCTGTGAGCACGAAGATAGCACCCATACAGACTGTCAGGCCGATGCAGCAGCCTAACTACGAGGAAGCTATTGCCGAGGAGTATGTGGAGCCGGAAACGGAGCCTGAATTGGAGAACCTGAACTTGAACCAGATGGGGAAGCAGATGCTTGAGAAAGCCCTCGAACGCAACAACGGCAACCGCAAGAAGGCCGCACAGGAACTGGGTATCAGCGACCGCACCTTATACAGAAGGCTGAAACAGTACGGGCTGGAGATGTGCGTGGTGGTTGCGGTGCTCTTCGCGTCACTCTGTATTACAACATCGTGCTCCGTAAGCTATAAGTTCAACGGTGCCAGCATAGACTACTCAAAGACCAAGACCATACAGATTGCCGACTTCCCGATACGTGCAACCTACGTGTGGGGCCCGATGGGGCCGCTCTTCAACAACCAGCTGAAGGACCAGTTTGCCAACCACACGCGACTGGTACAGGTGCGCAGCAATGGCGACCTGAAGATTGAGGGAGAGATAACACGCTACGAACAGCGCAACAAGGCGGTGTCGAGCGAAGGATATTCTGCCCAGACAGAGCTGTCGATGACGGTGAATGTGCGCTTCACTAACAATGTCAACCACAACGAGGACTTTGAGCGGCAGTTCTCGGCAGTGGCATCTTACGAGACCACCCAGTCGCTCAACTCCGTGCAGGAGGAGCTGGTGACGCAGATGGTGAAAGAAATCACCGACCAGATATTCAACGCCACAGTGGCCAACTGGTAAGGCACAAACAACACAGATGGACATAGCAGAATTGATAAAACACCGCGAGATGCTTGACCGCAACACCCTCTACGAGTTGCGTGCCCTGCTCGCCTTGTATCCCTACTATCAAACTGCACGCCTGCTGCTGCTCCACAATCTGTTTCTGCTGCACGACCCTACGTTCGACGAAGAGCTCAGCCGCGCAGCCATATACATAACCGATCGCAACGTGCTGTTCCAGATGACCGAGGCCGCCCACTACCGCCTGCCCAGCACTATACAGCCCCAAAAGAGCACGCCAACAGCTGACGGCGACCGCACCAGCGCGCTCATCGACTCGTTTCTTGACACCATACCGCATGACACACCGGCAACTGAACGCAAGGGGAAACGGAAGCCTACCACTGCAGACGCCACCATCGACTATGCGGCATATCTTGTTGAGACAGGAGGAGACGAGGAAGAACATGAAGTGCCTCAGCTGCAGGGACAGGACCTTATAGATTCTTTCATAAATAATGACAAAGGAAAGATTGTCTTGAGCGAAACGCCGCAGTACACGCCCGACCTCTCTTCAGGTGTAAATGGTGAGGGTGAAGAGCAGGAAGAGGGATTTTTTACCGAAACATTGGCCAGGATTTACATAAAACAGGGACGTTATGACAAGGCACTTGAAATTATTCGTCGATTAAGTTTGGATTATCCGAAAAAAAATGCTTACTTTGCAGACCAAATACGCTTCTTGGAGAAATTGATAGTAAACAGCAATAAAAATAAACAGTAAAAAAAATGTACACATTATTAGTAATTTTCATCGTGATTGCAGCCATACTTATGATTGGCATCGTGCTCATACAAGAGTCAAAGGGTGGCGGTCTGGCTGCTAACTTCTCATCGTACAACCAGATTGGCGGTGTGCGCAAGACCACCGACTTCATCGAGAAGACCACCTGGGGTCTGGCCGCCGCAATGGTGGTGCTCAGCGTGGCCTGCGCCTGGGTAGCACCTACCGCCTCTTCCGACGGTTCAGTGCTCGAAGGCATTGAGGTTCCTGCCGCCAACCCCAACAATGTGCCAGGCTTCGGAGCCAGCCAGCAGAAAAACGCCACTCCTGCCAAGGCAGCAGGCGACGCACCCGCCGAGAGCGCTCCCGCAGCTCCCGCTCAGCCTGCAAAATAACACCCACTGCAAGCGCAGATTGGCTGTGTTGGCATGACACCTCCACTTAGGCGTCCGCATCCATCAGTGAGCGCGGGCGTTTTTGAGGTGTCGTTATCCGCAAGTGAGAATGACAGCATTGTCAGACTGCTTATCTTGGCAACCTGCATGATTGTTGCAAATTTTAAGAGAATAATTTGGCAGTCTCGCAAAAAAACAGTACTTTTGCAAGCGAATCGGGAATGCCGGGTGATGCAACGGTGCATCCACGGCTGATTTCTTCTGCGCCTGTGGCGGAATTGGTAGACGCGCCAGACTTAGGATCTGGTGTTTCACGACGTGCAGGTTCGAGTCCTGTCAGGCGCACGCTTCATAATTATGTAACTCATATTACATAGTAGCCAGTGGAAACAGCAGAAAAGAGCCTCTTGGGCCAGATAGACAATCCCGCCGATTTGCGGCAGCTGCCTGTTGGTGAGTTGCCGGCACTTTGCGAGGAGCTGCGCCACACAATAATCAGTGAGCTTTCTGTAAACCCAGGACACCTGGCTTCGAGCTTAGGCGTTGTGGAGCTTACCGTTGCCCTCCATTATGTTTTTGACACCCCCGAAGACCGCATAGTATGGGATGTAGGCCATCAGGCCTACGGGCACAAGATTCTCACTGGCCGCCGCCGCCAGTTCAACACAAACCGCAAGCTTGGAGGAATACGTCCGTTCCCCTCTCCCGAGGAGAGCGTGTACGATGCATTTATCTGCGGACATGCCTCGAACAGCATATCTGCAGCATTAGGCATGGCCGTGGCCAATCGCAACCGCAGGGTGGTGGCCGTCATCGGCGACGGTGCCATGTCTGGCGGCCTTGCCTTCGAGGGCCTGAACAACGTGTCGTCGAGTCCCAACGACATGCTCATCGTGCTCAACGACAATGACATGTCGATTGACCGAGCTGTGGGCGGCATGGAGAAATACCTGCTTAAACTGAACACCAAGGAGAGCTACAACCGCATGAGGTTCAAGGTGTCGCAGTGGCTGCACTCCAAGGGCCTTCTTGAAGAAGACCGGCGCAAGGGGCTTATCCGCCTGACTAACGCCATCAAGTCGGCCATCTCACATCAGCAGAACATATTCGAGGGTATGAACATCCGCTACTTCGGACCTTTCGACGGGCACAACGTTAATGAGTTGGTGCGAATACTCCGCCAGCTGAAAGACATGAACGGCCCGAAGCTGCTTCACCTGCACACGGTGAAGGGTAAAGGCTACGAGCCTGCCGAGAAGGCCGCCACTATATGGCATGCTCCGGGGAAGTTCGACCCCGAGACGGGCGAACGCTTGGTAAACGACCAGGCGGGGCGCCCGCCGAAATACCAGGAAGTGTTCGGCGAGACACTCCTTGAGCTGGCCCGGCAGAACGACCGCATAGTGGGCGTTACTCCCGCCATGCCCACGGGATGCTCGATGAACATAATGATGCGCGAGTTGCCCGAGCGCACGTTCGACGTGGGCATAGCCGAAGGCCATGCCGTGACCTTCTCGGCAGGAATGGCCAAGGACGGTCTTCAGCCCTTCTGCAACATTTATTCCGCCTTTGCCCAGCGCGCATACGACAATATTATCCACGACGTGGCCATACTGCGGCTGCCGGTGGTGCTCTGTTTAGACCGTGCAGGACTGGTGGGCGAGGATGGCCCCACCCACCACGGTGCCTTCGACATGGCCGCCCTGCGCGCGGTACCCAACCTTACCATCTGCTCGCCCATGGACGAGTTAGAGCTGCGGCAGCTCATGTACACGGCACAGTTGCCGGGAAAGGGGCCTTTCGTAATCCGCTATCCCCGCGGTCGCGGCATGAATATCGAATGGCGCTGCCCCTTCCAGGAGATAGCCGTGGGCACGGGACGCTGCCTGCGAAAGGGAAAGGGCGTAGCAGTGCTCAGCATCGGTCCTATAGGCAATGTCGTGTCTGAAGCCATAGGCCAAGCCGCGTCGCAGGCCTCAGACTCCAGCTCCCTGTCCACTGCCGCCCACTACGATATGCGCTTCCTGAAGCCCCTCGACGAGAAGATTCTGCACGAGGTGGGGAAGGAATTCGACAGGATAGTGACTGTTGAAGACGGTGTTGCCAATGGCGGATTAGGGTCTGCAGTGACGGAATGGATGAACGATCACGGCTATATGCTTCCCATCAGGCGCATGGGACTACCCGACAATTTTGTGGAGCACGGCACTGTGAGTGAGCTGCGCCACATTGTGGGTCTTGACGCAGAGAGCATACGCAATGCTATATGCTCCGTAAGCAAGGAAAGCTGAACATACGAGAAAAAGGACAAGCAACATGAAAATAGTTATAGCCGGCGCAGGAGCCGTGGGCACACACCTGTCGAAAATGCTGTCACGAGAGCGTCAGAACTGCACACTCATCGACGACGAAGATGAGCGACTGGCAGGCCTGTCGGACTACGACGTGATGACGCTCTGCGCCCAGCCAACAAGCATACAGGCTCTTAAGGACGCCGGTGCCGACCATGCCGACCTTTTTGTAGGCGTCACCACCGAGGAAACCACCAACATCACCTGCTGCATATTGGCCCACGCCCTCGGGGCAAAGAAGACTGTTGCCCGTATAGACAACTATGAGTATCTGGCTCCTCAGCACAAGACTTTCTTTCAGCAGCTCGGCATTGACTCGCTCATCTATCCTGAGGTGCTGGCTGCCATTGACATCGTAAACGGCCTGAAAATGTCGTGGGTGCGCCAGCGATGGGATGTCCACGACGGCGCACTTGTGTTGCTCGGCATCAAGCTGCGTGAACAGGCAGAGATATTGAACCAGTCGCTGAAAGACCTGTGCGGCCCCGACGACCCCTATCACGTGGTAGCCATCAAACGCAACGGAGAGACGATTATTCCCAGCGGACTTGACGAGCTGCACGTGAACGACCTGGCGTACTTCATGACCACCAAGGACTACACGCCATACATACGCAAGATTGTAGGCAAGGAACACTATACCGACGTAAAGAACGTTATAATCATGGGCGGGGGAAAAACGGCCGTGAGAGCAGCACTTACTACCCCCGACTATATGAACGTGAAAATCATTGAGCGCGACGCAGCACGCTGCGACAAGCTTAATCAGCTGCTGGCGGGCGATGACACAATGGTCATCCACGGCGATGGCCGTGACCTGGCGCTGCTCGAAGAAGAAGGCATCAACAACACGCAGGCCTTCGTGGCACTTACCGGCAATGCCGAGACCAACATCCTGGCCTGCCTTACGGCCAAGAAGCTCGGAGTGAGGAAGACGGTGGCCATGGTAGAGAACTTGGACTACGTATCCATGGCCGAGAGCCTTGACATCGGCACCATTATCAACAAGAAGACTGTGGCCGCGAGCCACATCTTCCAGATGATGCTTCGCGCTGATGTGCGCAACATGCGGTCGCTGATGATGGCCGACAGCGACGTGGCAGAGTTTGTGGCCGCAGAAGGGTCGAAAGTAACCCGCAAGCCTGTCAAGGACTTAGGCCTGCCGTTCGGAGTGACCATAGGAGGACTGGTGCGCCACGGTGAGGGAATGCTGGTGAACGGCAACTCGCAGATACAGCCCGGCGACTCGGTCATGGTGTTCTGTCACGAACACAAACTGGCGACTGTAGAGAAATACTTCAAGAAGACAACACTCTTCTGACACCTCATTATTCTTTACCCCTAATTCTTCAAAACCATGGTCAACTTAAGCATCATATCCAAGATTATAGGCTCACTACTCTTTGTTGAGGCCTTCTTCATGGTGTGGTGTATTGGAGTTGCCTTCTTCTACGGCGAAAGCGACCTCATGGCTTTCACCATGTCTGCCCTGCTCACCTTTGGCTGCGGCTTCCTCTTCCTTTTCTTCGGTCGCAACTCGGGCAACAGCCTGAGCCGCCGCGACGCCTATTTGGTGGTGACAGCAGTCTGGGTTATCTTCAGCTTCTTCGGCATGTTCCCATACCTCATCCACGGTAGCATCACCAACCTAACCGATGCCTACTTCGAGACCATCTCCGGCTTCACCACCACCGGCTCCAGCATTCTCGACAATGTGGAGGTGCTGCCCCACGGTCTCCTTTTCTGGCGCTCGCTGACCCAATGGATAGGCGGATTGGGAATAGTGTTCTTCACCATAGCCGTGTTGCCGTCGTTCGTGGGAGGCTCGATGAAGGTCTTCGCAGCCGAGGCCACAGGCCCCGTGAAAGCAAAGATGCACCCTCGCCTGACCACCAGCGCCAAGTGGATATGGAGCATCTACCTTGTGCTCACAATAGGC
Organism: Prevotella sp.; assembly: GCA_017449025.1. Taxonomy (GTDB): domain Bacteria; phylum Bacteroidota; class Bacteroidia; order Bacteroidales; family Bacteroidaceae; genus Prevotella. The sequence continues at coordinate 11,934 of JAFSKJ010000061.1, forward strand.
TGTGGCCTGGCTTTCTGGGCATCAGGCATGGACTGGTTCGACGCCACCAACTACTCGATGACCACCACCGCCACTGGCGGCTTCTCCACCCACAACGACCCGTCGGCCTACTTCCAGTCGCCGATTATAGAATATGTGGCCATACTCTTCCAGTTCCTTGCCGGTATCAATTTCACACTGCTCTACATGACCATCTTCAAGGGCAGGCTGTCGGCACTGCTGGGCAACTCGGAGTTCAAGTTCTATATCGCTGTGGTGATACTCTCCACAGTGTGGATCATGTACTTGCTTGTCAGCCGTTTAGACTATCCATACGAGCATGCGCTGCGCTCCTCGCTGTTCCAGGTGGTGTCGTTCATGACCACCACCGGCCTGTTCAACGACGACGCCGCTCAGTGGCCTCATATCACTTGGGTGCTGCTTGCCGTGCTGATGTTCTGCGGTGCCTGCGCAGGGAGCACCACCGGAGGCTTCAAGTGTGTGCGTAGCGTGATGCTGCTGAAGGTGCTGCGCAATGAGTTCCGCCACATCCTCCACCCCAACGCAGTGCTGCCTGTGAAACTCGGCGACCAGAGTGTGCCGCAGTCGCGCCTTGTGTCGCTGTTGGCATTCTTCACCGTCACCATACTCATGGTGCTCATTACTGGCACCATTATGATAGTTTCTGGTGTTGACGTGGTCAACTCAATGGTTATATCCCTGAGCTGCGTGAGCAACGTAGGCCCGTCACTCACCAACGACATAGGCCCGTCAATGTCGTGGAGCCAGCTGCCCGGCATGGTGAAGTGGGCATGCTCGCTGCTTATGCTCATGGGGCGATTGGAGATAATGACCGTGTTGGTGCTTTTCACCCGCAGCTACTGGAAAGACAACTGAAACTCTTAATTCTTAACTCTTAACTCAAGAATGTATACCTTTAAGCCATTTCTGAAACAGACCATTTGGGGAGGCAACCGCATAATCCCATTCAAGCACCTGGACCTCGGCACGGACTGCGTGGGGGAGAGTTGGGAGATCTCAGGTGTTACAGGCCACGAGACCGTGGTTGCCGACAAAGGTCCCGACTGTGGGAAACCGGTAAGCCAGCTTGTCAGCGAGCAGCAGCACCTGCTGGTAGGTAGCGACAATTATCGCCGTTTCGGAAATGAGTTTCCGCTGCTCGTGAAGTTTATCGATGCCCGTCACGACCTGTCTGTCCAGGTGCACCCTGACGACGAGATTGCTCGCCGCCATGGCTTTGACCACGGAAAGACGGAAATGTGGTATGTGTTGGATTGCGAACCAGGAGCAACACTCTATAACGGCCTGCTCCGTGAGCTTTCGCCCGACGACTACCGCGAGGCAGTGGCCAACCATACCATTTGCGACGCCTTGGCGTGTCATGAGGTCAGTGCCGGCGATGCATTCTACATTCCAGCTGGGCGCATCCATGCCATAGGTGCTGGATGCTTTGTGGTGGAAATACAGCAGACAAGCGACGTCACATACCGTATCTACGACTTCGGACGCCGCGACAAGGATGGCAATCTGCGGCAGCTGCATACCGAAGAGGCGGCACAGTCTATCGACTACCGCATCTACCGCGACTACCGCATCGACTACCACGCACAGAAAGACTGCGGCGTACAGCTTATCAGCTCTCCGCACTTCACCACGGCCGTTTACGACCTCACCGAGCCAAGGACCCTTGACTACTCCGAGTTAGACTCATTTGTGATTCTTGTGGCAGTAAAGGGCGGGGGCACAATTTCCGATGGCTGTCGGCAGCTGCCTTTCCGCGCCGGCAACACCGTGTTGCTGCCAGCCACCACTCTGCAGGTCACTGTCAGCGGCGCCGTCACCTTCCTCGAGACCTACGTATAGTGGCCAAAGGACTTGTGGATTCTATTTACTGGTGCGATACTGAATGGGAGTCATTCCCAAGTGTTCCTTCGCATACTTGCCAAAGAAGGAAGTGTTTGGGAAGCCGAGCCGGTCGCAAATCTGCTTGATGCTGTAGTCGCTATGTTTAAGATAGTAGCGGATATCCTCCATCACCACCTCCGTGATCCATTCATTCGCCGTCTTGCCGGAGTTTTTCTTGCAGATGGCAGAGAGGTATTTGGGTGAGATGCAGAGTTCATTGGCATACCACTCCACCGGGCGATGCTTCACATCGACAGAGTGCAAAAGGTCGAGAAACCTCTGGAAGTGGTTGTTCACAACCTTGGCTTCGGGTGTGATGCCATCAGCGAGAATCCTCTGTTTCAGGGCGCCACAGAGTCCGAGAAAGGCTGCGCGCAGAAGCGACTGTATGACATCGGAACGGAATGGGAAGCCATTATGCTGGCTGGAACACATCTTGAGCATTTCATAGAAGTATGTATAGAACAGCAGGTCTTCATCGTCCAGTGTGATTACATGCATCCGGCGAACATAGACCACATCGTTCCATACATTCATTTTCTCGCGCAGGAAACTCTGAAGGATGCTATTGGTGAAGAACATGGCCTTTAGGTCTAAATCGGGACTGACCATTGGGTCGGCTATGATAACATTCTGAGGAATAATGGCCACCTGGTTCTTGTGAAGTTCTATCAGCTTGCCGTTTAATGAACCCTGCACCTTGCCCTGTGTGCAGATGGCAATGGCGTTCATCGACACGTGGGCAGCATTGATTTCCGCAAACTTCTGGATGCTGTCTATAATGACAATATCGTTGTCGCTGTAGCCTACTTGGATGTCCTCATTGTCGGTTAGCGACTGTAATGTAATCTCTTCTTGTTGCATATTGCTTGCAAAGGTACGCAAATTATTCAAAAAACCATGTTCTAATTAGCTTGTCTTTGTGTCTATTATGCCCATAGGTGAAAGAAAGGCAATAAAAACAGCTGTTTGGGACATTGTTTATGGAGAAAAAAGTACTACTTTTGTGCCCGAAATCAATAAAACAGATAATGGAAAAGGGAATTATTGGACTGATAGCCGTGCTGCTGGTATGCAGTTGCGAAGAAAAAAAAGTGAACGGAGTGAAGGCGCCAACGAGAGTGACGACCGAGGTGGTCTCGTCGGATGGTGGCATGAGCAGACAGACGTTTGTGGGCACCGTGGAGGAGCGCGAGGCTACCGCCGTGAGCTTCACGGGCATGGGAGTCGTGAAGCGCCTACTGGTAAACGATGGGCAGAGGGTTGGCCGCGGGCAGCTAATCGCCGAGATGGACGACACGCAGGCTCGCAACCTGCTCGCTGGTGCCGAGGCGCAGATGGCGCAGGCCAACGATGCCCTGGAGCGCTTCAAGATGCTGCACGACAACGGCTCGCTGCCCGAGGTGCAGTGGGTGGAGATTCAGAGTAAGGTGGCTCAGGCCAAGTCGCAGCTTGAGGTGGCCAAGAAGAATCTGGCCGACTGCAGGCTGACAGCTCCGGTGAGCGGCATCATTGGCAAGAAGATGATTGGGGCGGGGGAGACGGCTCTACCCTCGCAAGCAGTAGTGACCATCCTTGACATAAGCAGTGTGAAGGTAAAGGTGGCTATCCCTGAGGCGGAGATCAGTGGCATTTCTGCCAGCACGCCTACTATTGTCAAGGTGGAGGCTGCGGGTAAGGAGATGAGTGGCGGCAAGATAGAAAAAGGAATACAGGCAGACGCACTGACACATACCTATGATATCAGGATTAATGTACAGAACGCCGACCGTAAGCTGTTGCCGGGCATGGTGGCGTCGGTACAGTTCAATGCCTCCCCAAGCCCCTTCCAAGGAGGGGAAGTCTTAATTCCTGTTACATCTGTGCAAAAACGGGCCGACGGAAGTCTGTTTGTATGGACTATAGATAGGGATAGCACCGCCCATCGCACAACAGTAAGCACAGGACATACCCAGGGCAATCGCATGATTATTACCAATGGTATAGAGAACGGCCAGCGTGTAGTGACTGAGGGCTATCAGAAACTAAGTGAAGGAACGAAAGTTGTCTTCTAAAGGTAAAAAAGTAAAAAGCTAAAAAATGAAATCGATGAACTGGCTCCGCTGGCCGCTGGAGCATTACTCAATAACACTACTGATTGTGGCCATCCTGTTTGTGATGGGCATATATGGCATGTACGTGATGCCGAAGGACGAGTTTCCACATGCCACCATCCGGCAAGGTGTGGTGGTGGCTGTCTATCCCGGTGCCACTACCGAGGAGGTTGAGCAGCAGGTGTCTCGCCCTTTGGAGCGCTACTTGTTTACTTACGGCGAGGTAAACCGCACAAAGACCACCACAACGTCGCAGAACGGCATGTGCATCGTGATGGTAAAGCTGAACGATAACGTGAACAACAAGGACGAGGTGTGGTCGAAGATTAAACATGGCCTGAATGCCTTCAAGGCTCAGTTGCCCAGCGGTGTGCTGGCCATCGTGGTGAACGATGACTTCGGCAACACCTCGGCACTGCTCATCGCCATTGAGAGCAGCCAGCGTAGTTATCGCGAACTGAAACAGTACAGCGACGACTTGGGCGACCGTTTGCGCCGCATCCCCTCTGTCGCTAACGTCAAGCTCTTCGGCGAACAGAAGGAGCAGATTTCGCTCTATGTAGACCGTCAACGACTGCAGGCCTACGGTATAGGTCAGCAGATGCTTTTTTCTCGTCTGCAAGCCCAAGGCATCACCACGATGAGTGGCAGCATCAGCGACGCCGACCAGCAGATACCCATCCACATCGAAGCCATGGAGAACAGCGAGGAGGAGATAGCCAACCAGATTATCTTCAGCGACCCTGTAAGCGGCAAGGTGGCACGGGTGCGGGACATAGCCCGTGTGGTGCGCGAATACGACCCGTTGGCAAGTCGCATAGAACAGAACGGGCATCCCTGCGTGCTCATGTCCATGGAGATGACGCCGGGCAACAATGTGATGCAGTATGGCGAGGAGGTAGACCGTGTGATCAGCAGTTTTGCTGCAGAAGAACTGCCTGCCGATGTCAATGTCACCCGCATTGCCGACAAGCCGAAGGTGGTGACGCTGAGCATCACGTCATTCCTGCGCGACCTGCTGCTCTCCATGGCCATCATCATCCTGGTCATGATGGTGCTCTTCCCCATTCGCTCGGCCATCGTGGCCGCCATCACCATTCCGCTCAGCACGTTTGTCTCGGTGGCAATCATGTATATGATGGGCATCGAACTGAACATCGTGACGCTGGCGGCAATGATTGTGGTGCTTGGAATGATTGTCGACAACTCGATAGTGGTGATCGACGGCTACTTGGAATACCTGAATAAGGGCTTTGAACCCAGGGTGGCTGCCATCGAGTCGTCGCGTCAGTACTTCATGCCGATGATGCTGGCCACCATCTGTATCTGTGCCATCTTCTACCCCTTCCTCATCACCATGAAGGGTATGTTCCACGACTGTTTAGAGGATTTCCCCATCACCATAACCATCAACCTGATGGTTTCGCTCTTCTTGGCTGTATCAGTCATCCCCTTCTTAGAGGTGCGCATTATCAAGCCGGGAAAAGTAAGCACCGATGGAAATGCTATCACAAAATGGGTGCAGAATATATATAATAAGGTGTTGGACTGGACCTTCAATCATCCCTGGCTCACCATCGGCGGCGGCATTGGTGTCATCCTGCTGTCTACGCTCATAGCCCCCACACTGAAGATTCGCCTTTTCCCATACGCCGACCGCGACCAGTTTGCCGTAGAGATATTCCTGCCCGACGGCAAGGGGTTGGCAGAGACCAGTGTGCTTGCGGATTCTGTCCGCCAGGTCCTCCAGAATGACGACCGCATCGTGGGCATCACCAGTTTCATAGGCTGTTCATCGCCCCGCTTCATGGATGCATACGCTCCTCAGATGGCCGGTGCCAACTATGCGCAGTTTATTGTCAACACCAAGTCTGACAAGGCAACGCTCAATCTGCTGGCTGAGTACCAGCCTCGGCTGAGCGAGGCATTCCCCAATGCATACGTGAAGTTCAAGCGACTGGATTATTTAGAGGTGAGCGAACTGGAATACCGTTTCTATGGCGACAACATCGACTCGCTGCGTATAGCCGCTGAACGGCTGATGGAACGCATGCGTGAGATGCCAGAACTGGAGTGGGTACACACTGACTACCAGCAGCCCTACCCCATTATCAATGTGGAGCTCGATCCCGTAGCATCGGCTCAACTGGGCATCACACGTACCACGGCGCAATTGGCTTTGAGTGCCACGTCGAGCGACTTGCGCGTGGGTCAGATATGGGAAGGAAACTACGAAATGCCGATAGTAGTCAAGGATGATGCCGACATGACGTTCTCCGACATCGAGAATCTGGGCATTTCGTCGCCATTTACCATGGTGTCAGGAGGCATCAACAATACAAATACCACCATACCTTTGCGCCAGATAGCCAAGGTGAGGCCCCAGTGGAGCGAGAGCCGCATCATTCATCGCGGCGGCGAACGCTGTATCACCGTGACTGCACAGTTTGCGCAGGGTGTCTATACTGCTCCTGTAGAAAAGAAGATAGCTCGCATGATGCAGGATGAGATTCAGCTGCCACAAGGTGTGCGCAGCGAGGTTGGCGGCGAGATAGAATATGGCGACGAGGCCATGCCGCAGATTATCGGCGGTATTGTCATCGCCATGATTATCGTGTTCTTCTTCCTGTTGTTCAACTTCAAGAAGTACGGTATCACGCTGGTTTGCATGGCTGCCCTCGGACTGATGACACCTGGAGCACTCATCGGCTTAGGACTTATGAACCGTGCCCTCGGCCTCACCTCCATCTTCGGCCTCATCACGCTGATGGGAATGATCATGCGCAACGAAATCCTTATCTTCGAGCATGCCAACAATCTGCTGAAAGCCCACCCAATCCCTCCCAAAGGGATGGATGTTGAGATACATGATACCGCCTTATCATCTAATCAAACATCCCCTCCTTCGGAGGGGCTTGGGGAGGCTGCTGCCTACAACAAGGCCGTGAAGCGAGCTGCCTACGAGGCAGGCAAGCGCCGCATGGTACCCATATTCCTCACTACCGCCACTACTGCCGTCGGCGTGGTGCCGATGATCATCGCCCAGTCGTCGTTCTGGATGCCCGTAGGCGTCACCATCTTCGCCGGTGGCATTGGCTCGCTCATCTTGGTAGTCACCATGCTGCCCGTCATCTATTGGAAAGTTTCAACTAAATAAACAACAAAATGAAAAGAATTATATTATCTCATAAACGACAACTAAAACAACTAAGACAACTTTTTTATCTTCGACCAACTATCAAAAGTATCTCAAATAAGTTGTTTAAGTTGTCTCTGTTGTCGTTATTAATTCTCCCCTTGTCGTCTTTTGCTCAAATTTACACTTTAGAGCAGTTGAAAGATTCCGCCCTTCACAACAACATCGCCATCCGCAAGGCACAGCACGACATCGATGCCGCCCAGCAGCAGCGCAAGGAGGCCTTCACCAAGTATTTCCCTAACGTAAGCGGCACGGGCCTGTGGTTCAATGCCGACAAGGGAATGGCGAAGATGAACATGAACCCCTCGGAGCTTGTCTCGCCCGAGTTGGGCGCCACCCTGGCCCAGCTGTTTTCTTCCGAGGCTCTCGCAGCATTGGGAAACCCCATCAGTATGTCGATGATGAAGAACGGCACCATCGGCAGCCTCATGGCTGTGCAACCCGTATTCGCCGGAGGTCAGATTGTCAACGGCAACAAGCTGGCCAAGGTGGGCGAGGACGTCAGCCGCCTGCAACTGCAACTCTCTGAGAACGAGGTGGAACGCCAGACCGGGCAGTACTACTGGCAGCTTGTCTCGCTGCAGGAGAAGATGAAAACCATAGAGGCCGTTGAGGCCCTGCTGGCCGACATCTTTAAAGATGTTGACGTGGCTGTGCGTGCGGGTGTGGCCATGCGCAACGACCTGCTGCAGGTGCAGCTCCGCCAGAACGACATAGAAAGCCAGAAAGTGAAGCTGCAAAACGGCATCGACATCGTACGTCTGCTGTTGGCGCAATACTGCGGCCTCAGCAGCCACAGTTTCACGGTTAGTGTGGGCGACGGTTTTGCCGTTGCCACCATTCCTCAACAACAAGACCACCAGCAGTCCTTGTTACAGACTGCAGAGTACCAACTTCTGCAAAAACAGGTTGAGGCCACCGGACTCCAGCACAAGATGGAAATAGGCAAAAACCTGCCGAGCGTTGGCATCGGGGCTGGCTACAACTACCATAACCTGATGGAAAACGACCGCACCTTTGGAATGGTGTTCGCCACCGTCAGCATACCCATCTCCGACTGGTGGGGCGGCTCTTATGCAGTAAAGCGCAAGAAGATTGCCCGGCAGCAGGCCGAGGAACAGCTGGCAGACAACGCCGAACTGCTGAAAATACGTATGCAAAACGCATGGAACAATGTCGAGGAGTCGCGCCTGCAGCTTCAGATTGCCCAGCGCAGCATCAAGCAGGCCGAAGAAAACCTGCGTCTGAACCGCGACTACTACCGCGCCGGCACTTCCAAAATGAGTGACCTCCTCGAAGCCCAGCTACTCTATCAGCAGGCTCTCGACCGTTGCACTGATGCATACGCCGACATGCAAAACAAACTGTTGGAATACCGTCAGGCGACAGGCCAGCAGGTTTCTTACTGATAGTAATCAAGTAAAAGGATGACAGTTATTGAAGAAGCAATTAGGAGTCCACTTTAAAAGTCAAAACCATGATTAAGACGGCAAAAAACGGAGCGTAGTTTTTTAGTTGTTGCTTCCATTTGTTGACTTTTTAAAGTGGACTCAAGTAGGGTGGAAACTACTCATCACCCTCAAGAGAAGCCCCCTCCTAACCTCCCCCTTGGGGGAGGAACTGTTTGTCCTCCCCTCAGCTTCTCCGGGGGTGCTTCGCACCACACGGTTATTGAGAGGTGACCGCGTTGCGGTCATACTGCTGCTCAACCGCATACGTAAAAATTTTTCATGAGAAATGGCGTGAAACATAGAGGTCCCAATCGTAGAGTGGCACTTTAGGGAGCTAAAGTGGCACTTTTTTGAAATTAAGTGCCACTTTACGGCCGTAAAGTGCCACTCCTCATCCGGCATGGTTCACGCCATGTGTTTTGCTGCTTTTTTGGGGAGGGGAAAAGGAAGCTTTCTTCCTGTCATAAGTGGCTTTTAGCGGCCCTTTTTGTTGTAAAGTGTGCAAAAAAGCTAAAAATGTGGGCAGAAAGAGCGATGTTTCACGGGAAATGTGTACCTTTGCATTCTGTTTTTGTAAGTAAAAGGATTGAAAATGGGAAAAATCATTGCATTAGCCAATCAGAAAGGCGGCGTGGGAAAGACCACGACCACCATTAACCTGGCAGCATCGCTGGCCACACTCGAGAAGTCGGTGCTCGTGGTAGATGCCGACCCGCAGGCCAACGCCTCCAGCGGCCTGGGCGTTGACATAAAGGAGGTGGACTGTTCACTCTATGAGTGCCTCATCAACAAGGCCGACGTGCACGATGCCATCTACACCACCGACATTGAGGGATTAGACATCATACCAAGCCATATCGACTTGGTGGGGGCCGAGATAGAGATGCTGAACTTAGACAACAGAGAGAAGCTGGTAAAGAACCTGCTTGCCCCCATAGCCTCTGAGTACGACTACATACTCATAGACTGCTCTCCCTCGTTAGGGCTTATCACTGTGAACTCCCTGACGGCAGCCAACTCGGTAATCATACCCGTTCAGTGCGAGTACTTCGCCTTGGAGGGCATCTCGAAGCTTCTCAACACCATAAAGATAATAAAGACCAAGCTGAACCCGAAGCTCGAGATAGAGGGTTTTCTGCTGACGATGTACGACTCTCGCCTCCGTCTGGCCAACCAAATCTACGACGAGGTGAAGCGCCACTTCCAGGAGCTGGTGTTCAAGACAGTGATTCAGCGCAATGTCAAGCTGTCGGAAAGCCCGTCACACGGCCTGCCCGTCATACTCTACGACGCCGACTCCACCGGCTCGAAAAACCACTTGGCATTGGCAAAAGAGATAATTAGCCGAGGAGAGAGGAACTGACAGCTCCCTTAACTCCCTTTAACACCCACAGAAGAAAATGGCAGTAAAGAAAAAATTTGCGAAGAGCAACGTATTAGGACGAGGCCTTGACGAAATAGGCAACGGCAGGGGACTTGACGCCCTGATAGATACCGGCGAGGTGAAGACGCAGGGGTCGTCGAACCTCAGCGACATAGCCGTAAGCCAGATTGAGGCCAACCCCAACCAGCCGCGCCGCGAGTTCGATCAGGAGGCTCTGCAGGAGCTGGCCAACAGCATCCGCGAGATTGGCATTGTGCAGCCCATAACACTGCGGCAGGTGGCCGAGGGGCGATACCAGATTATTGCCGGTGAGCGCCGCTGGCGGGCATCGCAGATGATTGGCCTGGAAAGCATACCGGCGTACATACGCACAGTGGAGGACGAGAACGTCATGGAGATGGCGCTGGTCGAGAACATACAGCGCGAAGACCTCAACGCCATAGAGATAGCACTGGCCTACCAGCACTTGGTGGAGACCACCAACCAGACGCAGGAGAAGATTTCGGAGCGCGTGGGCAAGAGCCGCGCCGCCGTGACCAACTACCTGCGACTGCTGAAGCTGCCGGCGCAGGTGCAGATGGCACTGAAGAACCGCCAGATTGACATGGGCCATGCCCGTGCCCTGCTGTCGCTGCCCAGCCCGTCGATGCAGATTAAGCTGTTCAAGGAAATATCCAAGAACAACTACTCGGTGCGCAAGGTGGAGGATATGGTGCAGATGCTGAAAAGCGGAGAGGACGTGAAAGCCGGAAAGAAGAAGCTGGCCTCCAAGACACAGCTGCCCGACGAGTACAACGTGCTGAAGCAGCGGCTCTCCGACCTGTTCCAGGCCAAAGTTCAGATGACCTGCACCCCCAAGGGAACGGGAAAGATAAGCATACCCTTCGACAGCGAGGCAGCCTTAGAGCGCATTATGCAGGCCTTAGACCGCCTGAAGTAAGTACACGAAAAGAGAAGGAGTCAGGGAATTGAGACTATATAGCAAGACAACACGGTTTCTGAGGACAGCCATGACCTGCGCCCTCATGGCTATTGGCATTGAAAGCACCTGCGGACAGAACACCGCAGCTGACTCTACGGCCTACAGCACGCCTAAAGACTCGGTGGTTGTGGAGCTGATGGTGAGGGAGCCGGGAATGCCCTTTGACAGTAAGGACCTTAAGGAAGAGACCGTAGAGGTGGTGAAGCAGGTGCAGAAGATGGAGCGCGACTGGAACCTCTGGGCGCCCAACCCGCAGAGGGCGCTGTGGATGGCACTGGTAATACCCGGCGCCGGACAGATGTACAACCGCAAGTACTGGAAGCTGCCGCTGGTCTACGGAGGGTTCATGGGATGCATCTACGCCATGTCGTGGAACAACATGATGTACAAGGACTATTCGCAGGCATACCTTGACATAATGGACGACGACCCCGGCACCGAAAGCTACAACAAGTTCCTGCACTTAGGCAAACGAATAGACGACACGAATATAGAGCAGTACAAGACGATATTCAAGAAGCGCAAGGACAAGTACCGCCGCTGGCGCGACCTGAGCTTCTTCTGCATGGTTGGAGTCTACGCCCTGTCGGTCATCGACGCCTACGTAGACGCAGAGCTGTCGGTGTTCGACATATCAAGAGACCTGAGCATGAAGGTGCGCCCCACCGTTATTGGCAGCAACGCATCGAAGAACCCCCTCTACGCATCGTCGTTGGGAGTAAACTGCAGCATCAACTTTTAGTGGCTGCACAAGACACTATCAAACAAAAGAAACGCAAAAGACAGAAATGACAACAAAAGCAACATACACCAAAGAGAAAGACTCCGGCAGCATGCTGATGCTAAGCCGGACACTGATGTTCATAGTATTAACACTGTTCTTCGCGCTCACACAGGCGAACGCCCAGACCGTTATCGACGACGAGGAAGAGGATGACGACGAGGAAGAGGTGGTAGAAGAAGACGAGATTACCGTGACCGACCAGCAAGGGCGAATGGAGGTGATTGAGTTTCCCGAGGCCATGACCTACGACCTTGACAGCCTTCTCAACCTGTACATGTCGAAGCAGTACATCTTGGGCGACGACAACTGCAACATGAAGGACGTGAACCCCGTGTTCACCAAGGAGGAGTATATTGACAGGCTCCGCCGCATGCCCACGGTGATGGAAATGTCGTACAACGAGGTGGTACAGAAGTTCATCGACCGCTACAGCGGCCGCCTGCGCTACTCCATCAGTTACATGTTAGGGGCGTCGAACCTCTACATGCCCATCTTCGAGCAGGCCCTCGACCTCTACAAGCTGCCTCTCGAGCTGCGCTACCTGCCCATAATTGAGTCGGCCCTCAACCCGATGGCCGTGTCCCACGCCGGGGCAACGGGACTCTGGCAGTTTATGCTGGCCACAGGCAAGCAGTACGGATTGGAGGTCACCTCGCTTGTCGACGAGCGCCGCGACCCGCTGAAGTCGTCGCTCGCCGCAGCCCACTACCTCAGCGACTTGTACAAAATCTACGGCGACTGGAACCTGGTCATAGCTGCCTACAACTGCGGCCCGGAGAACATAAGCAAGGCCATCCACCGCGCAGGAGGACAGAAGGACTACTGGCAGATATACCCCTATCTGCCCAAGGAGACGCGAGGCTACGTGCCAGCATTCATTGCCGCCAACTACATAATGACCTACTACTGCAACCACAACATCTGCCCCATGACCACCCGCCTGCCGGCAAAGACCGACACTGTGATGGTTAGCCGCGACGTGCACTTTGAGCAGATAGCTGCCGTGATGGGCCTCGACATAGACATGGTGCGCTCGCTCAACCCACAGTACCGCCGCGACGTGGTGCCCGGCCACAGCTCGCTGTCGTCACTGCGACTGCCACAGACGGAGGTTGGACGCTTCATAGACATGCAGGACTCCATCTACAGCTACAACGCCGCCGAGCTGCTGACAAAGCGCACCGTAGTGAACGTACCCGACGACTACGTGCCAACATACCGCAGCAAGAAATCGGCAGCGCGCAAGTCGAAAGCACGGAACAGACGCAACAGCAAAGCCAGCAGGCGCTCGTCGAAGAGAGGCAGCAAGGCAGCAGGCAGAAACCAGAGCGTGACCATAAAAAGGGGGCAGACGCTGTCGGAGATTGCACGCCGCAACGGCACCACCGTGGCCAAGCTGAAGAAGCTCAACGGCATCAAGGGCGAGAAGATACAGGCAGGCAAGAAGCTGAAGGTGAAATAAAAAAAATAAAGGAGGGAAAAAACATGGATGTAGAGCAACAGAAGCGTGAGTCGGCCGACGACAAGCTAATAAACGACGCATTCCAGAAACTGCTTAACGACTATTTGGCATCGCGCCACCGCAAGAAGGTAGACCTCATAACCAAGGCCTTCAACTTTGCACGGCAGGCACACAAGGGCGTTCGCCGGCTATCGGGCGAGCCCTACATCATGCACCCCATTGCCGTGGCCCAGATAGCCTGCTCCGAGATAGGACTCGGCTCTACCAGCATCTGCGCAGCACTGCTGCACGACGTGGTGGAGGACACCGACTATACCGTGGAGGACCTGGAGAACATCTTCGGCTCGAAGATAGCACAGATTGTCGACGGACTGACAAAGATCAGCGGCGGAATCTTCGGCGAGCAGGCATCGGCACAGGCAGAGAACTTCAAGAAACTGCTGCTCACCATGAGCGACGACATTCGCGTAATACTCATCAAGATATGCGACCGTCTGCACAACATGCGCACACTGGACTCCCAGCCTGCCAACAAGCAGTACAAGATTGCCGGCGAGACACTCTACATCTATGCTCCGCTGGCCAACCGCTTAGGACTGTACAAGGTGAAGTCGGAGCTTGAGAACCTCAGCTTCCGATTCGAGCACCCCGAGGAGTATGCCTCCATACAGGACAAGCTCGCATCAACGCAGGCCTCACGCCACGAGCTGTTCGACCAGTTCACCACGCCCATAGAACAGGCCCTGAAGCAGATGGGCATACAATACCAGCTGAAGGAGCGCGTGAAAACGCCCTACTCCATCTGGTGCAAGATGCAGAACAAGCACGTCACCTTCGAGGAAATCTACGACATACTCGCCGTAAGGATAATCTTCACACCACGCAAGCGCGAGGAGGAGATGAACGAGTGCTTCAACATCTACGTGGCCATCTCGCAGATCTACCGCTCCCACCCCGACCGCCTGCGCGACTGGCTCAGCCACCCCAAGGCCAACGGCTATCAGGCCCTGCACGTCACCCTGATGTCGAAGCAAGGCCGGTGGATAGAGGTGCAGATACGCTCCGACCGCATGGACGAGATTGCCGAGCAGGGCTTTGCCGCCCACTGGAAATACAAGGAGGGCGAGGATGCCGAGTACACCGAGGACGAAAACGAGCTGAACGAGTGGCTGCGCACCATCAAGGAGATTCTCGACGACCCTCAGCCAGACGCCATGGACTTCCTTGATGCCATCAAGCTCAACCTCTTTGCCAGCGAGATATTCGTCTTCACTCCCAAGGGCGAGATTAAGACCATGCCCAACGGATGCACCGCCCTCGACTTCGCCTTCTCCATCCACACCTTCCTCGGCAGCCACTGCATAGGAGCCAAGGTCAACCACAAGCTCGTTCCGCTGAGCCACCGCCTCAACAGCGGCGACCAGGTGGAGATACTGACCTCGAAGTCACAGCACGTACAGCCCGCATGGATCAACTTCGTCTCCACAGCCAAGGCAAAGGCTAAAATCCAAGCCATACTGCGCCGCGACAACCGCGAGACGCAGAAGCACGGCGAAGAACTGCTCATAGAGTTCCTCAAGAAAAACGAGATAGAGTACACCCCCGCCGTTGCCGACCAGCTGGCAGAGTTCCACGACGTGGCAAAGCGCGACAACTTCTTCCTCTCCTTGGGAGAGAAAAACATCATCTTGGGCGACAAGGACATTGACGAGCTGAACGGCAAGAACAAGAAAGGCACCGACGGCAAGAGCGGATGGCGCAAGTACGTGCCCTTTGTCAGCCAGAAGAAGAAAAAGGACGACGAACCCCAGCAGCAGCTATTCGTAGTCCCCGACAAGTTCAACCGCAAGAAGCCCATCTACATCACCGAGGA
Organism: Prevotella sp.; assembly: GCA_017449025.1. GTDB lineage: Bacteria > Bacteroidota > Bacteroidia > Bacteroidales > Bacteroidaceae > Prevotella. Next base: position 27,067 of record JAFSKJ010000061.1, read on the forward strand.
AACCATACACGCCTTTAAGTTCAAGAACTGCTGCCACCCCATACCCGGCGACGACTCTCTGGGATATATCGACAACAAGAAGCAGATTGAGATACACAAGCGTGCATGCCCCGTGGCCGCCAAGCTGAAATCGAGCTACGGCAACCGCATACTCGACGTGAAATGGGACATGCACAAGCTGATGTTCTTCGACGCCACCATACGTCTTAGCGGCATCGACCGCATAGGCCTGCTCAACGAGGTGACACAAGTCATCTCCTCGCAGCTGAACGTGAACATCCACACCATTAACATCACATGCGAAGACGGCATCTTTGAGGGCATCATAGAGCTGCGCGTACACGACCGCGAAAATGTGAAGGCAATCATCAGCAGCCTCAAGACCGTGCAGGACCTGAAAGAAATCTCAGAGATTATTTAGCACTCCCCCTCTTACCCCCCACAAGCCCCCCACCCCCACTTCCAGCCCATAGCCCCCTAAGGGGGGAACTACAGACTCTGCAGAAACTCCCCCTTAGGGGGTTGGGGGGCTGGAAGGGGGGCTGAGAAGTCAGAGTTGGGTTAAAAACATACTTTTTTGCGCTATGAGTGAAAAAACTTCAAGAAACTTTTTGCTGATAAGGTTATTTTTATTAGTTTTGCACTCTGAAAGAACTACACTGCTGACTAAACATCTTTATTATTATATTGTATAACTAAAACAAAACCTTATGAAACAACATCTCAGAAGAGCCTCTATGGCTTTGCTCCTGTCAGTGATGTGCTTCATGGCCTACGCCCAGAAGACAGTCACCGGCACAGTGAAGGATGCTACAGGCGAACCGATGATTGGCGTAAGTGTCGTCGTCGACGGTACGACCATTGGTGGCGTAACCAACCTCGACGGTAACTTCACCATCCAGAAAGTTCCCAACAATGCAGTCCTGAAAATCAGCTACGTAGGTTACAAGGAACAGAAAGTGTCCGTGGCCGGCAAGACCAGCGTCAATGTTGTAATGCAGGAAGACGCCATGGGCCTTGACGAAGTGGTGGTCGTTGGTTACGGCACCATGAAGAAGAAAGACCTGACAGGCGCCGTGGCTTCAATCAAGCCCGCCGACATTGCACAGGTGGCAGCCCCCGACGCCATGCAGGCCATGCAGGCCAAGGTGCCCGGCCTCGACCTCCTGTCGGGCGACGGCCAGGCCGGCTCGTCTGTGAGCATCACCCTTCGCGGCAACCGCTCCATCACAGCCAGCAACTCACCGCTCATCATCGTCGACGGTGTGGAGTATTCGGGCAATCTGGACATCCCCGCCTCCGACATCGAGTCGATGGACATACTGAAGGATGCCTCCTCAACCGCCATCTACGGTACGAAAGGCGCAAACGGTGTGATTATCATCACCACCAAGCGCGGACAGGCAGGCAAGACGCGCGTCAACTTCTCGGCATACTTGGCCATGAAGTCGCCCACCAGCGCCGTCAAGAGCATGTACGGACAGACCGAGGTGCAGCGCTGGATTGACCGCGCCAACTACCAGGCCGACCTGACTTCCGGCAACTGGGGTTCGTCGAACCTGACGGCAGACGACGTGTTCGGTGCCACCACCATAGCCGGCAACGACAACTACAAGGTGGTGGACCTTATTGCCAAGGGCGACTACACCGACTGGTATGACACCATACTGCAGAACAGCACCTCGCAGAACTACGAGGCCAGCGTAAGCGGCGGCAACGAGAAGACCAACTTCAGCGTGTCGCTTGCAGCCATGTACGACAAGGGACTGCTGAAGCACGACAAGATGGACCGCTACAACGGCCGCCTGAACGTGGACCACATCATTAACAAGTACTTCAAGGTGGGCGGCTCGATGGCCTTCACCTACCGCAGCCACGACGCCCGCAACGCCTCGGTGTTCAACGCCGCCCGCAAGATGACCAGCATAACGCAGGCCTACAAGGAAGACGGCAGCATCAACGAGACGCCCAACGTGTGGTACACCGCACATGTGAACCCGCTGATGGACGAGGGCGACAACTACAAGCACCACATTGAGAGCACACGCTACATTGGCAGCGCCTACCTGCAGATAACGCCGATTACCGGCCTGTCGCTGAAGTCGCAGCTTGCCGCCGACCGCCGTAACCGCCGCGTGGGACAGTACAACGACTACCAGTCGGCAGGACGCTACCAGGCTCCCTCTACCACCTATATGTCGAACGCATGGGACGCATGGACAATACTGACATGGCAGAACACCGCCAACTATAACATAACCCTCAACGAGAAGCACGACCTGGGATTCCTGCTCGGCCACGAGCTGCGCCAGGACGTTCGCGAGGGCCTGGGCTACAACGGCACCGCCGGCAAGGAGCACTACTACAACCAGCAGTTCTACGACGTGACAAAGATTTCTTCCGACCAGACGCCATCGTCGAGCTACACCAAGCAGGCCATGCTGTCGTTCTTCGGACGTGTGAACTATACGCTCATGAACCGCTACCTCTTCTCAGCATCACTGCGTGCCGACGGCTCGTCGGTGCTGGCCGAAGGCAAGAAGTGGGGCTACTTCCCCTCAGTGAGTGCCGGTTGGCGCATATCAGAGGAGAGATTCATGGAAGGAGCCAAGTCGTGGTTGGACAACCTGAAGCTGCGCGCAGCATGGGGTATCTCGGGTAACGCAGCCGTCAGCCCATACCAGACGCTGGCCACCGTCAGCGCCACCACACCCGGTTCCAGCGACTCGTTCATACCCATGTCGATGAGCAACACCGACCTGTCGTGGGAAACCACCAGCAGCATCAACATCGGTCTGGACTTCGGAATCATCGGCGGACGCATCAACGGTACCATCGACTACTACAGCACCAAGACCAAAGACCTGCTCTACTACAAGAGCGCTCCCGCATCGTCGGTGTTCACCAGCGTACTGTCGAACATCGGTGAGTCGAAAGGCCACGGTATAGAGGTGGGCATCAACGCCCTGGCAGTGAAGACCAAGAACTTCACCTGGGACATCAACGCCAGCTACACCAACCAGCACGACGAGATTGTCAAGCTGGCCGACGGCTTAGAGCGCAACATAGACGGAACCACGGGACTCATCGTCGGCGAGGCCCTGTCGGCCTACTACGACTACGAGACCAACGGCATCTGGAACGTGGGCGAGTACGAGCAGTACGTGGCCGACTACCAGGCCAAGGGCATCGAGTTCACTGCTCCTCTGAACAACTACGGCACGCCTGGCACGATGAAGATTGTAGACCAGAACGGCGACGGCAAGATAAGCGAGGACGACAAAATTGTCTACAAGCGCACTCCCGACCACATTCTCGGCCTTACCAACACCTTCTCGTACAAGGACTTCGCACTTAGCGTACAGTGCATGGCACGTCTCGGCGGATATTTCGCCTTCGACAAGAACAACGCACTCGGACTGAACGACGGCGACGCCAACTGGGCAGATGTGGACTACTGGACACCTACCAACACCAGCGCCAAGTTCCCATCGCCGGGAACCAACGGAACAGGCTACTCCAACCTGTACACCACATACATGAGCTCGCTGCTCTACGAGAAGAACAACTTCTTCAAGATCAAGGACATAACCCTGAGCTACAACGTAAACAAGAAGTGGCTCAAGTCAATACGCATGGAGAGCGCCAAGGTGTACTGCTCGATGAAGAACTACTTCACCTTCGCCAGTGTAGACGACTATGACCCCGAGCGCGGCGGCAGCATCAACTGGCCGTTGGCAAAGCAGGTCGTAGTAGGTGTGAACGTGTCATTCTAAATAGTTAAGAATCAAGAATTAAGAATTAAGAGTATATGAAAAAGATATTTGCATTCATCTTAGCTGCTGCCAGTCTCACCACAGGGATAACGTCGTGCTCCGACTTCCTGGAAGAGGACAACAAGACGGGCATGACAGCCGACCTGACCTATAACACCGTAAGCGGCATTGAGGGTCTGGTGAAATCGTGCTACGCATACACCCGCGGATGGTGGGGCAAGGAGGCCGGACTGGGACTCACCGAGTGCGGCAGCGACCTGTTCCTCGCCGGATTCGACAACAAGCAGAAGTCGCTCACGTCATATAACCTGACAGCACGCTCACTCGACGGTAACACTGCCGACGACGCAGTGCTCGACCACTACTGGGAAATGTTCTACGACGCAATAGACGTGTGCAACAACGCCCTGAAGTACATCCCGCTGAACGAGAACATCACCGACACCAAGAAGGAACAGTATCTGGGTGAGGTGAAGTTCCTGCGCGCCCTCTACTACCTGCAGATGGTGGCCACCTGGGGACCCATTCCCTACAACACGGAACCCGTAACCGCACAGACCACCACGCCCACCCGCATGCCGGAGGCCGAGGTATACAAGAACATTCTCACCGACATCGACGAGTCGATGGCCCACTTCAAGGCTGCCAACTTCACCGAGAAGAAGAAGGACGGCGGCGAGCTGGGACGCGCCACCTACTATGCCGCCGAGGCCCTGAAGGCTCGTGCTGCACTCTATGCCGCCTCATGGTTGGGCAACAACGCCGTAGAGGGATATTCCAACCTCTACCAGATAGCCCAGACAGCCGCCGAGGATGTAATCGCCAACAGCGGTGCCTCGTTCTACAGCCGCTACAGCGACACTTGGAACATGAACAATGAGGCCATACAGAACAACAACGAGGCCATCTGGGGTGTTGCCTACAACAACTCGCTGACCACCGAGAACTGCATACCCTACCGCTACAAGACCGACGCCAACGGCAACCACATGTCGTTCAACTCGCTCATCACACGTACCGGCTACAGCCGTGGCGGCTCGGCCATGCTGCTGATGTTCGTACCCATGTGGAACAACGGCAACTCGGGCGACGTGGGCGGCAACGGCACCGGCGACGACCGCCTGTTTGTCCGCGTGCTCGGCACCTCGACCGCAAGCATCAAGAGCAAGCTCACCGGACAGCAAGTGGAAGTGGCCAAGTACTACTCGCCTTACGGTCGCGGCTTCACCCGCTACACCACCACACCGTGGCTCTGGAAGAGCTTCGAGGCCGTGCGTGCCACCGACCAGCGCTGCGACGCCACAATGATGACCCACTACAACATTCCCGACGGACTGCAGGGCAACCGCCCCAACCACTATCCGCTGATGGGACAGTTCATGACCAACCCTGACGTGGCCTACGCCGCCGACGGCAACTACTTCAACCAGGGCGACACCGCCATCTACTACTGCCCGTTGGACGGCGACTCTCCCGAGGGTCAGGCCATGCAGGCATGGGCCAAGAACCGCTACCGCATACAGTTCCTCTCCGGCGGCGACATCCCCGTCTACAACTCCAGCGCCCTCACAGCCGTTCCCACGCAGACCGCCAAGAAGGTGAGCGACGTTTATGGCGACGACCGCTACAACAACGTGAACATAGGCGGCTGGAAGTCATACCCCGGCCTTAAGAAGTTCCTCGACGACCAGTACAACGCCACCTATCCCACGCACGACATCAGCTACCGCGACGCCATCGTCTTCCGCCTGTCCGAGATGTACCTCATCAAGGCTGAGTGCCAGTTAGCCAACGGCGGCGATGCCCTTGCCACTATCAACCAACTGCGCAGCGCCCGTGCCATCAAGGGACAGGACAACACCATCAGCGGCTCTGTAGACATCAACACCATACTCGACGAGCGGGCCCTGGAGCTTTGCGGCGAGCAGCAGCGCTGGTTCGACCTGAAGCGCACCCACACCCTCATCGACCGTGTGAAGAAGTACAACGGACAGGCTGCCGGCAACATAGCCATGCAGCACTACTATCGCCCCATCCCCGAGGCTCAGATGATTTCCGTGACCAACGAGGTGGCAGCACCCGCACAGCAGGATGCCAACGGCGTGCTCCAGTACACCTCCACCGCAGAGGGCTTCTGGCAGAACCCCGGCTACTAAGCCAGAGCAAGCCCACAAAAGCCCCCCTCTTATCCCCCCTTGGGGGGAGGTTAGGAGGGGGGCTTCTCTTGGGGGGAGTTAGCCCCCCAACCCCCCAAGGGGGGGATAAGAGGGGAGCTTACCCCCCTTTAGGGGGGTGTTTCTGCAGAGTCTGTAGTTCCCCCCTTAGGGGGCTAGGGGGCTTTGGGGGTTGGGAGGTTAGGAGGGGGCTTCTCTTGGGGGGAGGTTGGGAGGGGGCTTATAACAGCATGCGCTCGAGCCAATAGACAAGTATTCCGGCCAGATAGCCCGCAAAGGCAATCCATGTGATTTTCTTCATATACCAGCCGAAGGTAATCTTCTCTAATCCCATGACCACGACGCCTGCGGCAGAGCCTATGATGAGCATAGAGCCACCAACGCCTGCACAGTAGGCCAAGAGCTGCCAGAAGATGCCGTCTACGGCCATAGGCCCTGCCTCGGCCACAGGATACATGCCCATGCACCCCGCCACGAGAGGCACGTTGTCGACAATGCTGGAGAGAACACCAATGATGCCGTTGATGAGATAGTAGTTGCCAGAGAATGCCTCGTTCAGACCCTCGCCAAGGGCAGTGAGCACACCCACCTCCTGCAGCACTGCCACCGCCATGAGAATGCCGAGGAAGAACAAGATGGTTGAGAGGTCAATGCGGCTCAGCAAGTCTGTGACCCGCTTGGCCATGGTATCGTCCTCAGCTGTGTTGTAATGGAAAATCTCGGTTACCGTCCAGAGAACGCCGAGCACCAACAGGATGCCCATGAACGGCGGCAGGTGGGTAAGCGTCTTGAATATGGGCACGAAGCAGAGGCCGCCCACGCCGAGCCAGAAGATGGTGTCGCGCTGAGCCTTGGTGAACTGGCTTACATCAGCCTTAGGCAGGTTCTGCTCCTTGTCAAACTTGCCCTTGAGCGACAGGCTCAGGATGGCAGCAGGAACAACCATTGACACGAGCGACGGTACGAAAATCTCGGAGATCACGCCCTGGGTGGTGATGACGCCCTTTATCCAGAGCATGATGGTGGTCACGTCGCCAATGGGCGAGAAGGCACCGCCGCTGTTGGCCGAGATTACCACAAGGGCAGCATATATCAGGCGGTCGTCGCGCGACTGCACCAGCTTGCGCAGCACCATAATCATCACGATGGAAGTGGTGAGGTTGTCGAGAATGGCCGACAGGAAGAATGTCATAAAGGCCATGCGCCACATCAGCTTGCGCTTGGAGCTCGTCTTCATGGTGTCGCGTACGAAGTTGAATCCGCCGTTAGAGTCGACAATCTCAACAATGGTCATGGCACCCATAAGGAAGAAGAGCGTGCCCGCGGCATCGCCCAAGTGGTGCTCTATGACCTCGGCAATATGATGAACGACGCTGTCGGCGCTCACCTCAGGATAATAGGCTGCAGGACCCATCATGAGCAAGGTCCAACAGAAGACGCACATCAGCAGTGCTACGGCTGCCTTGTTGATTCTGGTCACGCTTTCCAAGGCTATTGACAGATAGCCGATGACGAAGACTGTGACGATAATGATTGTTAATGTAGACATGATTTTAAGTATTTAGTTGTTGTTTCAGACTATATTATAGCAGCGTGAGGGTGTAGAGGTAGACTACGGCTGCGGGCATGGCAATTAGCGTGGAGTCGAAACGGTCGAGCATTCCTCCATGGCCTGGCAGTATATTGCCGCTGTCCTTGATGCCAAGGGTGCGCTTCATGAGGCTTTCAACAAGGTCGCCCCAGGTGCCGAAGACTACCACCACCAGTCCGAGGCCCACCCACTCAAGGAGAGTAAGGCTGGCGGGCTGCAGGCCATAGTGCCTGACAAGGTAATAAACAGCCACGCTGCCTGCCACCACAAGCACGGCACCGCCTATGCTACCCTCCCACGACTTGCCGGGGGATATGCGTGGAAACAGCTTGTGACGGCCCAAGAGCGAGCCTATGCAGTAAGCACCAGCATCGTTGAGCCAGAGAAACACGAATATACTCAGCGGCAGGGCGAGGGTATAGGTCACGTCGCCGTCAACGGCGTGAAACGCAAGGACGTTGATGAGCGACAACGGCAAGGCCACATACATCTGCGACATCATGGTGTAGGCCCAGTCGGCCAAGGGGTCGGCCTGCTTCAGGTAAAGCTCAGCTACCAGCAGGTAGACCAAGGTGAGCAGGTAGGGAATGAACACGCTGGAAGGAGTGAGGTTGCTGGCGAAGCCGGACATGGCCATGAAAAGATACACGCCGGCAGCTGTGGAAATAAAACGGTTGACCACGGCGCGACCACTATCGTTGACAAGGCCGGTAAACTCCCAGAGCGTGAGCCCTGTGACAAGCGCAAAGAGCAACACCATAGCCTCTGGGCGAAGGAACGACGAGACTACGGCTGCCACGAAAAACACCGATGTGACGGTACGTACGATAAATATTTTCATGCTTTCTTTTCCTCTTCTTTAGTTTCCTGTTCTGCAAGCTGGCGCTCGCGTTCTGCGGCCATGCGCTCGGCATCAGCCCGCATCTGTGCCTCTAAAAGTTCCTCGGCACGGCTGGTCCAGGGACGCTTGCCGAAGATTCGCTCAACGTCGTCGGCAAAGATTACCTCGCGGTCTACGAGCAGCTGGGCCAGCTGGGCGTGCCCATCCTTGTGCTCAGTGAGTATGGCCTTGGCGCGTTCGTACTGCTCGTTAACCATGCGCAGCACCTCCTCGTCCATCACCCTGGCCGTCGACTCCGAATATGGGCGCTGGAACTGGTATTCCTGATTGTTGTAATAGCACACATTGGGCAGCTTGTCTGACATGCCGGCGTATGCAATCATGCCGTAGGCCTGCTTGGTGGTGCGCTCAAGGTCGTTCATGGCACCGGTGGAGATATGGCCGATGAACAGCTCCTCGGCCGCACGGCCGCCAAGCAGCGAGCACATCTCGTCGAGCATGGCCTCCTTGGTTTGGAGTACACGCTCCTCGGGCAAGTACCATGCTGCACCCAAGGCCTGTCCGCGGGGCACTATGGACACCTTGACAAGGGGGTTGGCAAACTCTGTGAACCAGGAGATGGTGGCATGTCCGGCCTCATGGATGGCTATCGATCTCTTCTCCTGCTCCGTCATCACCTTGGTCTTTTTCTCCAAGCCGCCGATGATGCGGTCAACGGCGTCGAGGAAGTCCTGCTTGCCCACCTTCTCGCGGTTGTAGCGGGCGGCTATCAGGGCGGCCTCGTTGCAGACGTTGGCAATGTCGGCACCCGAGAATCCCGGTGTCTGGCGAGCCAAGAACTCAATGTCTACGCTCTCGTCGAGCTTCAGCGGCTTCAAGTGAACCTTGAACACCTCTGTACGCTCGTTCAGGTCGGGCAGGTCTACGTGTATCTGGCGGTCGAAGCGCCCAGCACGCAACAAGGCCGAGTCGAGCATGTCGGCACGGTTGGTGGCTGCCAGGGTGATGATGCCGCTGTTGGTACCAAAGCCGTCCATCTCCGTCAGCAGGGCGTTGAGGGTGTTCTCGCGCTCGTCGTTGCCGCCCATGGCGGGATTCTTTGAGCGCGCCCGTCCCACAGCATCAATCTCGTCGATGAAGATGATGCATGGAGCCTTCGACTTGGCCTGCTGGAAAAGGTCGCGCACACGACTGGCACCCACGCCCACGAACATCTCTACGAAGTCGCTGCCCGACATCGAGAAGAAGGGCACTCCAGCTTCGCCGGCCACAGCCTTGGCAAGCAGGGTCTTACCCGTGCCCGGAGGGCCTACGAGCAGTGCTCCCTTGGGAATCTTTCCGCCCAGGTCGGTGTATTTCTGCGGGTTCTTAAGGAAGTCCACAATCTCCTGCATCTCCTGCTTGGCGCCAGCCTGCCCGGCCACATCCTTGAACGTGATGCCCAGGTCGCCGCCCTTCTCGTACATCTGCGCCTTCGACTTGCCGACACTGAAAATGCCGCCGCCACCGGCGAAGCCGCCACCACCCATGCGACGCATCAAGAAAATCCACATAGCGATGATGAATACGAAGAACAAGCCGTTGTATAGCAGGGAGTTGAAGAAATCACTCTCGCGCTGGTTGTCATAGGAGTAGGTTCCTGTGAACGTGCTATCAGCACGTGCAGCCTCAATGAACTGTTCCACTTGGTCGGCACTGCCTATCTCAACGCTAACGTACGGATTCTGGCCTGTCTGGTCAATGCCTTTATGGAAGACGTCGCGCACGTGCTCTGGCTTGACATACATCTTGAGAATGTTCTGGGTTTTGTTCACCACTATCTTCTCAGCGTAACCACGCCCAACAAATATCTTGAAGTCGCTGTATGTAGACTCGGTAGCAGTATGCGCAACGCTACCGTCGCTGTTGCTCGTCATGTAGAGAAGCACCAGCGTAAGTATGGCCACAAAGTATATCCAGTTCATGTTGAACTTGGGCATGTTCATCTTCGGGCCGCCTCCCGGCCTGTTCTGTATCTTATTCTTTTCCATTCCTAATCAAAAATCCTCTATTTGCGTCAACTTCGCATCCTCCCAAAGGTGGTCCAGGTCGTAATACTCACGCACGTCAGGCAGGAAGATGTGCACCATCACGTCGCCATAGTCCATGGCCACCCACTGAGCATTGTCAAGCCCCACCACGTGCGTCGGCTTCTCGCCCATCTGTTCGCGGGCCACATCGCCCACCGACTCAGCAATAGCCTCCACCTGTGTCGGCGAGTTTCCTTGACAGATGATGAAAAAGCGGCAGATGGCTCCGTCAAGTCCCTGCATGTCCGTAATCACTATCCCTGTACCTTTCTTCTCTTGTATTCCCTTTATGATTGTCTGAACCAACAGCTCTGTTTGCTCCATTTATAATATAAATAATGTGGTCGTTCTTTTTTCAGACTGCAAAGGTAATGCTAATTATTGGATTAAAGGCGAAAATCTCCTTTTTTTTGCAGTTTTTTTAAAAAAAGTTGCCAAAAGTTTTGGTGGTTAACAAAAATGTCGTACCTTTGCACCCGCAAATTAAGAATTGCAACAGCAATTGGGGTATGGTGTAATGGTAACACTACAGATTCTGGTCCTGTCATTCTTGGTTCGAGTCCGAGTACCCCAACAATTAGAAAAAACAAAGAATCGTTGGAATGCCAATAAGCAAAGGCAACTCCAACGATTTCTCTTTTTGTTACGCTGACAAACATCGTTCATTCCCAACAAGTGCTATCGACACCTTGTGTCGCTTGCCTTGGCAAGATCTTTGCAGGGAAAAGGATGTGTTTGATGAAAAAAGTGGCTATTACGCTTTACATTTTCCTCGGCTGACCTGTATTATAGATGTATGACACGGAGTCAAATTGAAAATCTGTTCAAGACGCACTACGCACAGATGTACCGTCTGGCGGTGACCATCCTCTACGACGAAGCCGAGAGCAAGGACGTGGTGAGTGAGGTGTTCGCCCGTCTGCTCAACAGCAGCGAGACGCTGAGAGCGGACACGGCAGAGCGGTATCTGCTGGCAGCAGTGCGCAACCGGTGTCGCAACGTGCTGGAGCATCGGCAGGTGCGTGAGCGGTTCTTCCGCCTGATGTCTGACGAGGCCGTGCAGCCCACACTTTCTACTGACGAACAGATACGCATGGAGGAACTGATGCAGTACATCCGCCAGCAACTACCACCGCTCAGCCAAAAAATCTTCCGACTGCGCTATTTACGGGAAATGACCTGTCAGGAGGTAGCTGACACGCTGGGCATCAGTCGCCAGACCGTCCACAGCCACCTCGTGCAGTCGATAGAGCGAATCAGGGAATATTTCAAATCAAACACATAACAAGTATGATGACAGACAAACAGCTTATTGCAAGGTTCCTGGAAATGCAAGAACATCCAGAAGTGACCGACGAGCAGTTACGCCAGATTCTCAGCGATGAGCAGATGCACGAGTTGGTTGAGCAGATGGCCTTCACCAAGCGGGCATTCAAGAACGAGGAAACTCTGACCGAGGAACCAGCCATAGCAGATGAGTGGGAGAAGTTTGCAACTGCCCATGCTGAAGAACTGGATGCCCTCGATGAAGATACCCCCAAGCCCCGTTTTGCTTTGCACCTCGCGCCCCGCAAGATTGCGGCATCCTTTATCGGCGTGCTCTTGGCTTCGGGCATTGCCTTTGCTGCCATCCAAATCGTGCGTAGTGTTGGCGCGGATTTCAAATCCCCGACTCATGAGACGCGGATTTCAAATCCGCGCCAGCAAGTCTCAGACTCTACCCGCCAATCTTCTCCTCTTCCTTTGGAGGGGTCGGGTGAGGCTGTCATTACCTTCGACAACGTGCCTCTTGACACAATGCTCCTTGAAATGGCCGACTACTACCATGTCAGCGTAGAGTTTGAGCGTGAGGAAGCCCGCCAGCTCCGTTTCCATTTTGTCTGGAAGCTCACCGACGACCTCGACCGTCTGGTGGAGAAGCTGAACAACTTCGAGGCAGTAAACATCATCCGCGAACCTGAAAAACTGATAGTAAGATGAGACGACAATATAATCTACTATTTCACCATTTACTACTTACTATCTGTTTGTCCTTTCTCTTTTCCCTTAATTCCGCAACACTATTACAAATATAACTTTTTAAGTACCTGAGCAACAAAAAGTTGCTCAGGATTTTGCCATGTCAGATTTTTCACCTATCTTAGTGTTGCAAATAAAAATATGTATCAAACCCGACAGACATGGC
>JAFSKJ010000062.1 GCA_017449025.1 Prevotella sp.
GCTATGCCAAGGTGAAGCGGACGGCGCACGTAGAACTTCGGGACTGGGATGGCGATTTGTAGCGATTTCTACACATTATATATAATATATAGGCGACCTACTGTCCTACCGTCCTACATAATGCATAGAAGATCCTCTATTTTCCATAACTGTGCCGACGGTGTGCCATAATTAACACGGTATTGGACCAACTGAAAGTAAATGTTTCACCAAATTATATACAAATAATTATGTTAGCAGCTATCAGTTACAGGGCATGTCTGTCGAGGAATGGATAAATCTATCTGCCTTGCCATCAAATACAAGTGATAAATGTCTGCTGGCAACCCCAGGTTCGCGTCACTACTTCTCTGATATGCTGAAAGAACTAACTCGCCATCGTCTATCTGAAATTGTACAAGGCCATCGTCGAGCCTGATTCCCGCCAAAAGAAGATTTTTTAATAGTCCAGAATTAAATTTTATCGCCTCAATTACCTTCATATCCAAAATATTTAGTACCTTTGCACCCATCTCACTTACATGCCTACAAAATAAGCGCAAGCCGTGACGAGGGTCTATGCCCCCAGTCGTGCGGCTTGCGCATTTAGGTATTAAAATATGTAGGTGAGATGACTATTAATCCGGCTGGGGGCTTTTTATCCCCAGGCGCAACTTTTCACGAGAGCCAGCGATCTACGTACTCCTTGGCTACGTCTCGCAGACTATTGAAGTCTTTCCACTCCTGTTTGTAATCAGCTTTTTTGTCTGTATCAGACACTTCATTCCCGATCATTTGCAGGCGATGGGTCTTGATGGCATCTTCTTCAGTCTGGCTATAACGGCTACGTATAATCCCGTTAATCAGAGAGTCCCGATCGGAAGTCTTAGCCTCAATTAATGTACCGCCATCCTTCATAGGGCCTTGATAGGCATATCCTGTCATTGGTTCTGGCTGTTGTTGGCCCTCCATCGTTTCTGGTACGTAGTCGGGGATGATTTCTTCATTCAGGTAGGCGATAAAGTGATCTTTATCGTACTTCTCAACCGTTTTGCGTTCTGGATAAATGACGCGATTAGTTGTCTGTTCCATTGTTCAAGTGAATTTTAAGAATTTCTTTCCTTGTTTGTTAGTAAACTCTGTTATTACCGTAGGACAGGGCAAATCCTCTTTCGTAAAGTCTTTGCTTGCCTGATCGAGCAGTACCGAGCTGCCGGAATAAGAATACCATTCTGCATCCCTGCCTGTTGGCCGACCAGTCTTTTTGTCAATCTCCGGCTCAAACTCGTAGTTCTCCACTTCTTCGCCTTCGTCGTTTGTTGAGATTGTTGTCTTGACAATCCTCTTGTAACGAATGGCAAGGCGCTTCTTTGGGCGTGTCTGCTGCTCAGTCTTGGTCCCTCCGTTGCCGTCAGGGACTTGTACCAACACTGTTTCCTTCTCGATGGTGCTATCATCCTCGATGAAGTCAACCAGCAGAATCTTGTAGGGCGTTTCGTCCTGCCCGTCTTTGCATACGATTTCAGAAAACGTGCGTTTCTGATCGTAGCGCATCCCCTTAAAGGGAATGTTCACCTTACGGTTCTTAATGACCGTTCCAAGTCTTTTCTCCATATTAATATCTAATTTACGTAATAAATTATTAGTGTCAGCATGTGAGGCAAAGCCGATACGGCTTGCACATTTCAGACGTGTTTCTTCTGGGCTGAGTCCCTTTTTCTTGCACTTGGCCACTTCCCTGCACAGGGCTTGCTTGTTGCGTTTCCTGAGTTGTAGGGTATCGTGAAAGAAGACATAGCCACAAACATCGATACCGCCATCATAGACAGGCCTGACGTTCCAGTTTTTATTAACCTCGATGTAATAGTCACGAGCCAGTATCATAATCTGTATTTCGGTTACAAGGTGTAGAAAGCATTTATCCTCGTGCTCAGTCACCATATTGTCGGCAAATCTCTGGTAGCGGTCATTAAGGCCTTCTGCAACATACCTGTCGAATTTCCGATTAAGATATTCCACCCCTTTAGCCAGTTCTGCGGCTTGTGCCTCTGTCCTACACGTCAGGAAACAGTCGGTCACATACCGGCTACGCCAATAGGCCATCTTCTCAGAATCCTTGGCTATGTTGAATATATGAGTCACCTCATGATCGAACTTGGACAGAAAGAAATTTGCAAGAATCTGGGATAGTTTGACACCAAGGGGCAACCCTTGGTAGTAACTGCCTATAAACTCATCCAGAAACGCCAGCAGTTTAGGGTCTTTAATCTTTGTCCTGATGCGATCCTTCATCAACTGGTGGGAAATATGCTGGAAATAATGGTGCGCATCAAGCTGGACAAAATAATAAGTACCAAGATAGTTGCTTCCAAGATCATTACTCAGCAATTTCATGAAGTCGTGGGTGCCACGTCCCTTGACGCATGAGCAACTACGCCGGATGTATGTGCCGCAAAGAAGTGGCTCCACGTGCATACAGGCGGCCCACTGGATTACATGGTCATCAACAGGGACTTTGCTGATGGTTCTCGTCTTGTGCTCATGGATGATGTCGTCTGTGTACTCAGAGGAAATCCAGGTTCCTGACGCATAAGCCTTCAATAGCCTGTCAAGGTTAGCATCAAGTTCGGCTTCAAATTTACGGACGGCCGCACGTTTATGCTTGCCGTCCGCAAAACCTTCGAAGGCCGCTTCAAAGTTCTCTTTCGTCTCAATCCGAGGCGAGATAAAACCTCTTCGTTTCATTTCGGTGTCTAATCGGTGTCATGTGCAGTGTCTTGGTCTGCTTTTTTGTTTGGCTTCGGAATTTTCGGCTTGGCCAATGCCAATCTACTAAAACCTCCACCTGAGTTTGTTTTTCGCCATGGGGCGAGGCCCCGCGCCTCATACCATTGAAAAGTTGAGAGGCGACCCGATGTTCACATTGGAGTTCGTGACGGCATTGTTCACGTTGACATCACCAGACCCCGCATTGGCCCCGTTGTTCGCATTACAACCACGAAGCACCAGCCGGAAGCCAGAACACCGAATCAGAGGCACGGCAGCCTTATCAGGGTGCAAAGGTACTGAATTTCTACCGATTATTAGATAAAATATGGAAAAAAGTCAAAGATCGCCATATAAAAAAACCGCTTCGCGGTTGTTATAGGGGGTGGCCTGACGGCCACGGGTTCTTTTGTTTCCCATGACCACCAGAGGCCACTATTGCCCCCTTTAGGCCGCTTGTGCATACGTTGGCTCCACTGGCCACTCCTCTTCTGCTTCGCAGAGAGGCGACCCGATGTACACATAGGAGTACGTGACGGCAGGGTTCACGTGGACATCACCAGACCCCGCACTGGCCCCGTGGTACGCAAAACAACCACGAAGCACCAGCCGGAAGAAAGAAGTAATGCCACTGGTATTCCAGCCATAGTCGCATTGCCAGGTTGAAGCCGTTGCCCCAAATTCCGTCGGCCACATTTCAAGATGATCGTATGACATCGACTTTATGTAACCGCCGCCGGTTGGCATCGTCGAATATGCAACCATGCCGGTTTCGACGCCAATAGTCCATGTGCCATAGATTGAAGGTGCCACAAGATGCGTCATCGTACCGTCGGCATTTGCCTTTCCAAATTCATCGTCCTGTTGCCGCCAGAGATAGGCAAAGGCATTCTTCAGACCGAAGAACACAGGCACGGGTGCCGTGTAAACGACATTATTGCTTTCATCCTTTACCTCATAGTTGACGACGCCGCAAGAGTCGCCCAGCTCAACGCCTACGCTTGTGGGCAGGAATGGGCGGTAGCCATTATATGTGTTCCAATTACCATTCCAGGTTGAAACACCGCTGCCAAGGCCGCCCTGATACAGACCATCACTGTCACGGTTTGCATTATAGGCTGCCTGAATGTCACGTGTGCCAAAGATAACCTCAAAGAGGATCTTCACCGCTGCACTATGACGCATGGTCCCGCAAAGCCAGCCTGTGCCGTTTCTGCGTGCTGCCGCGCGCATAGCCTCGCATGTCATACTTGTAACGGCCATGCCGCACAGATCCCGGTATGTGCCATCCCAGGAACTCTGGTTGTCACCACCTCTGTAGTCCGGATCGTCATTGATGTAACTAACAAGCGTGCTGGTGCTTCTCTCCAGGCTTGCAAAGCCATGCGCAGACAATGAGCCGACAGGAATCACATAGTTATATTGCCCGGCGATAGGGCTCAGGCTGATAGCCTCATGGAACAAACCACCGGCAAGCCATTTGGCAAAGTACCACTTCACACCCCAGCCCCATTGGTAGTGTCCCATAGATCCGTCGAGTTTGGCTGTCTCACCGTTCTCAAACCTGTAGTGGTTTGTCGGATCCAGTTTCCGGCGGCTGTGGTCATTCTTTACCAGATAACCGCCAAGTTTGAGAATGTCCGGCAAGTTCTGGCCCATACTGAGACTGCCGCCCCATGCAGCAGCCAACGGGGTGCTAACCGCCGTATTCCACACACGCTCGAAATAAGGGGCATTGGCCATATTAACCGCCTCTTTAAGCGGCATCTGTTCGCTCTGTCCCGTCTTGGAGTTGAACACTTCAATACTCTTATCGGAAACGTCGCTTGTGCCACGAGGCAAATCATCGACCTGCTGCCCGTCATCAAATGCGGTAATAATTGCCCGCAGTTTGGTTTCTTCCGCTTCTGTAAATGCCATTTTATTGCTTTTTAAATGTTATACAATTCTTATTCTTCCACTATTCAGGCGCATCTTACCCGATCGTGACAAACGGATGCGTGGGCCCCTTACGTTCACATTCACCTGCTGCCAAAGCTCTGTGTTCTGCGGTGGGATAATCCAAAAGACGCTCTCACCGGTTCCTGTCACAAGAATAACGCCTGACGGGTTAATCATAACAGATGATCCAGATACCTTCTGGTATAGGACATTCTGCATGACATAAGTAGGATAGAGTTGCACCTTGACGTGCTGCTGCTCCTTGTTCTTCGTGCTGATGGTTTCAAGTACGCTAACAGTCATTCTCACGGGAGCCGCAGAACTTTCGCCGTTGATAGTCTTGACAAGAGCATCAATCTCCGTCATTTTCTCGCCTGCGTTCTGCGCTGCTGACTGTGCGGCTCCAGTAGCATTTAGACAGTCGGTTTTCAGCCCGCTAAGGTTTTGGGCCTCAGCGTTGGCTTTTTCTGCCGCCTGTGCAGCTCTGCCCGCTTGTGTGCTGGCCGCTAATGCGGCATTGTCGGCAGAAGAGGTTGCTGCCTGGAAGTCGGATTGCGATTTCAAAAAGAAACGTTTCCAAAGGCCCTGTATACCGGCGTCATCATTTGTACCGAAAAAAGTATCGAACTTTGATTCCGCAAGTGATTTCCACGAATCGGCAGCCGACTTGAAACTGTTCCAAATCTGCACGATGCCCGGATTGTTCGGATCATTCTCGTTCGAGTACCAGGACTCGACTGTAGCCCTGAACGTAGAGAACCAGCTGCTGCGCTGACTCTCTGCCGTCTGGCGGGCCGTCTCCTGAGTCTGACGGTCGGCCTCGTTTGTGCCGCGCGTGTTCTCGGCCTGCGCACGGGCCTCCTCTGCAGCTGCGCGCAATATCTCGGCAGCAGCTCTGGCATCCTCTGCGTTGTCACGTGCTGTTTCAGCCAGCACGCGCTGCGCCTCTGCCGCGCTGATCTGACTATTGATGTCTTCAGCGGCCTGTGTGGCAGTGTTGGCCCTGTTCACGGCTGCCGTCACCAATGTCGACGCCTGCTCCAGATACGTGTCGGGCTTTACGGCCTGTACCTGGTGTACACCTTCCCATACATACTGCATCAGTACGGCCTGATGGCGCAGAGCGTCGTAATCCACCAGCGGAAGCGTTGACGCTTCCTGAATCTTGGTGGCCAGGCGGTCGAGGAACTCACTATAATGCTCGTCGAGGAACTTATTGATGAAGGTCTGTACTGAAGTATCCATAATAATCGTGCGTTGTTATTGATCGTAAAACTGTGAACAGGGTTAATACTTAATGGCTATTCGCCCTCACCGGAGCCCTCGCCACCACCGGTCTGATCATCCTCAGCTTCTGCTGCAGGGGCGTCACTCTCGGCTGTCAGCTGCTCTTCAAGTGCCTCTTCCAGCTGCTTCTTGATGATAGCGAGTACATTGCAGAGCGTACGACGCTTCATCTTGGAAATGTCGTTCAGATCGAGATAGGCCTTATCGCGATCGTCGATCACTACGAAGTTACCGATATCCTTGCCGGTACCATCCTTAATTCTGGTTCTCACATAAGCCTTGCCGTTGCCACTGATACTAACAGAAGACTCTACACCGACACCCTGACCGCAAAACTCGGGAGAGAGGTCGAAATTCTCACTTTTGTTTACTCTTGCCATAACTTTTAGAATTTTATAGGGTTAATACTAAATATCTATTTTTCCAGGACATCCACCATCTGGCCATACACGCCAGCTGCGAATACCTGTGCAACCATCTTCTTGATCATAGCGATCTCCTCGCTCGACAGTTCTACGGCCTCGGGGTTGGCCGCAATGCGCTGGGCAATCTTGAAGGCCTTGTACTTCTCTTCGGGTGAGAGTTCAGAATTGGCCGCCAGCCAGAGCACCTGGCCGATCTGATCGCTGATCATCACGGGCTTCTTCACTTCCTTACCGTCAACCACGACCGTGGTTGTAAACTCTGCTCCGCCAAACTGCAGGAGTGCGACTTTTAGATTTTTCTTTTTCATACATGATATTATTAACTGTTTCTTACTTTCAAGCGATTGTCACCGTCTCTATACACGCCTCCGACTGGTACCGACTCTTTTGATGAAGGCCATGTGCTAAAGGGAGCCTGGATGTTTACAGTTCCTCCACTGTACCCGATCGTTAGCCAGCTACCATTTGAATGTAACCTGAGGTAATCTGGAGTCAGGCTGGCCCTGGGACTTCCGGAATAATCTGGAGCTGACAGGTATAATGATGGATAGAAATTTGAGGACCCATTGTCATAGTATCCTAAATCAAGATAAGTAACATTGTTTGCACGCCCTCTGATTCCTGATACTTTCGTGGGAAGATTAGGACTCAGCAATTCATCACAATAGATTTCCATCTTGCCTCCTTGGGTACCAATCTCAATGTTCTGAATGATATTTCCACCTTCGTAATTTCCTGTGATATGCAGGTCTCCTGACGTGTCGAGCCACATTACCTTTGTGGAGTTACCCGATCCGTCTTTATGGAAAACATTCCATTCATCGCTAAATGTAAAGTTGATGATATTGGCTGATCCATCCAGGAACGATGTACGGCCTTTGATATAAGCCATGAGACTCGAA
>JAFSKJ010000011.1 GCA_017449025.1 Prevotella sp.
TGAAATAATCTATACAACTCTCCTCTGTAGGAAACCGATATTCAAATTGACTAAGCAGCATAACTCATACTTCTTTCTGCAAAGTTAGCTACTTTTATTGAGGTATGCAAGCTTTTAGGAACTTATCACCACACGGAGAAATATAATAATGTATATGAGTAACATTTGTAAGACCGTGACCCTCCGAACACGGAAAATCAAAGGCGGAGATTTGAGCGTCCCCGTCAAACGGGGAAGCGGCATAAGCCAAAGGGCAGAAAAATCGCCCGGACTCTCTCACAAAAGAAAGTCCGGGCTGGTTTTCGACAATGTCGCGCGTTGGTTGGTCGTGTCCTTATGTTTGTCTAATTTTACTCCGGCGTGACGGGTGTCACCTCGCCGCCTTCATCGTCACCGCCTTGGTCGTCTGGCTTCGGCGTCGGCGTCGGCGAATCACCGCCTTCCTGCTCCTCATCCTCAGACGACCCGCCGCTCATCGCGTGATTGCGGATATACTCGATGTTCTTGTTCAGCGCACGGATGAGTACGTTGAACCGCTCTGTGTCTGAATCCACCACGGCGTAGGAGTTCAGAATCAGAATCAGCGCACGGTACTCCTCGTCCATGGCGGCCCGCGCCTGCTTCATGGCCTGCGCCTCGGGCGTTGCGGCGTTGCGCTCCGTCATCAGGCGGCGTATCTCGTCGGCAATCGCCTGCAAACGGGTCATCGGGCCGTTCAGCCCCAGCGCCTCGCCGCACATCCGCAAATGTGCGTTACCAGCCCACTCCTCGGTCATCTGTTGCACCTTCGACCATTCCGCCAGCATGTTCTCCGTCGGGTCGAGCCTATACTTGCGCACGAACTCGTTGAACACCTGCGCCTTATGCATCCGCTCCTGGTCGTAGGCCATCCTCAGCGTCGCCTCCAGCATGCCCTTCACACCGTATATCAGCTGGTCGCCCTCCGTGTCGAGCGCGGCGATGCCCGCCGTCTCCATCCGCTTCATCTGCAGCGCGTAGGCGTTGTTCAGCTCATTGTACGCCGCCGTGTAGCTTGTCAGCTGCCGACCCAGCTTTGCTGGCGCAGGATTATCCACGTCGAACTCATTGTTCATCTGGTCGAGCGTGAACTTCATCAGCCCCACATACACGGCGTTCTGCAGTCTGGCCACGCCCAGCTCGTCAACTAATACTGGTATCTGTTCCATATTCCTTAGTTTTTTAGTTTAACAATCCTCAAATGTTAAAATCCGAATGCCATTGAGGCCCCTCAACGCCTTCTTTTCATCGTCAGGAAGCTTTTGATGCGCCTCAGCGCCTTCCTTTCTCCGTCGGCAACGATTTGCGCCTCCTCAATACATTCCTGCCGCCGTCAGCACCGTTTTGATGCCCATCAATCTCATCTTTTCGTCGTCGGCAGCGTCCTGAAGCCCCTCAATCTCTTCTTTTCTTTGTCAGGAACATCTTGATGTCCCTCACTCGGATTCACAACCTCAAAATTACACAATTTTCCGCTGATACAATCATCCAAACCGAAAAATCTGCACAAAATAATCACATTTTATGTGATTTTAGCATTTGATTAGGTCTAAATCGAACTTTTTTGTGTAATTTTGCACCGTGTTCTTCGGAACATCGACTTATTGAAACAACGAAGCGTTATGCTTTTCTTGTTATCGGAAACGTGAGAAACTTCCAAAGTCAGCAAGAGAGTGTGACGGTTCGCGCATATAGCGTGGACTGGTTACTACATCTGCTGACAAAGGTAATTCTCACGACCTCCGATTGAAGAAGTGGTATATCAGTGCCACGCTTCATAACAAATAAAGGCTCTTGTGGCGGCTGGAGGGCAATGGAGATTAATATTCATGGGTAAGTCTGTCAAAATTTTAGTGACCGTTGGGGTCGTGTTTTTTTTCTTCATCGTATATGGTGCTATTGTTGGTGCAATGAACGATGCTGGTCGTACACCTGGAATCTTAGGATTAATAGCCTTGGGTGCATTGATTGGCGCATTGAGGGCTATTTGGAAGAAACCTAAAAAGGAAGAGGAGAATAATAGCAATTCTATTCTACAGAAGTAGCATTCATTAAAATGTTCAAAGACTATTATCAGATTTTAGGCATATCTCCTTCTGCATCAAAACAAGAAATCAGGCGTGCTTATAGGGATATGTCTCTGAAATGGCATCCCGACAGAAACCCTGATAAGGATGTTACAGAAATGATGCAAGATATCAATGAGGCCTATTCCATATTGTATGATGACATAAGTCGCTCAAGATATGACATAGAATATGAGGCTTTCACGCAACAGAAAGAAAGTTGCCAATCCAAGCAGTATGAGACGAAGGAAGAATCATGGAACTATGACTATGATGTTAAGGACGAGAATCTCAGAGAGGATATCAATGCCGCCAGAGCAAAGGCAAAAGATTTGGTAGATGAGTTCTTGAAGAATCTCAAAGAAACATCTAAGGTTGCTGCCAAAGGTGGATGGGATGGAGCTAAAGGATATGTATATGCTGCTATTATTATGACAATTGCAGGCATATGCATTCGTGGTTGCATGGAGATACAAGAACAGAATTCATATTCTGATGACGACTGGCAAAGTAAAACATCCATAGAGGAGACCGTAGCATTGTGTGAAGAATCCGTTTCTTCAGTTGATGCATTCCAAATACCTGAGACATGGACAAAATATTATGTTGCTCATAAGTCATTTTCTATATCTGTCCCTCCTACTGTGGAATTACGTCATGAATATGATAGGTATGTGAAGAGTCTACAGTCTATTAGATTATCTTGTAATACTGATGACATCGTGTTCGAGCAGAAAGATTTATCGGTAAATTCATCCCAAGCATTATCACGTTATTGTCGTATCATGATACAATATCAGCAAGGTAATGAAGGGGACTTCCCTTTAGCAAATGAAACTTTTCCATTAGACAATGATGCGAAAGCCGAATTGCATAATATTGTTGATAATGAATTGGGACTATACCAACTCATTGGAGAGCCAAGTTATCAGTGGATAAATATTAGGGATATCAGGGCTATTGAGACAACCTATCGTAGGACGGGTTCAAATCAGAACACGACCTCGTGCCGAATGTACCTCTTGTTCAATGATGACGAAATGGTGAAGATGATTGTTTCGTATCGTGAGCAAGAAAAAGATTTTTGGTTGCCAGACCTCACCAATGTAATCAAAACATTTGAATGGAAAGAATAGTAAAAGAACAATAAAAGCACAATTTATGAAAAAAGAATCATTATCTACCCTTATCTTTTTGGCATTTGGATTGATGTCATGCCAGCAAGGCAGAAATAATAAAGTACAATACAAAGAATACACGAGTCCAGATAACACCTATGTCGTATCTGTGCCGGAAAAAGTACCACAAACTCAATATTGTATTGGAAACTATATGAGTTTTGCTGATAAAGACGAAGGTATTATTATCAGTATCCAATTTACTTCATCGAACTATTTGAGTGATGAGGTTACGAAAATAAGTAATGAAAAGTATTCTTATTCACAAATAGAGACATCTGACACTTCAGCCTTGTATCAATTTTCACAAGGAATGATTACTGCATATAAGTATTTTCTCATCAAAAGATGTCCAGATGCGAACTACTTGATTAGTGTTAGTTTGTTGAAAGGTAGCAAGATGGGGGTTAAAGAGATGGGGAGTAAAATATATGCTTCATTAAAGCCGTGTAGAGCGAAAGAAACCGAAAATAAAGAGCAAAAAACTTTGTTGAAAGCAGACAAGGTTTATTCCACAAGCTACTATTCCATCAAATATCCTAAAGAGTGGAAGATTGTTGAGAATATAAACGAAATGACAGATGCATATATTGGTTCTCAACTAGAAGATTTTGGGTTTACAATTGTCCGATTTGAAACAGACTATTCAATCTCAGAAGCTCACACAGAAGGTAATGAGAATGTAATACAGGCTGGTTTTAGAATTCTCAATGATAAGCAAATAACTCTTGCGGGGGTCAAATGCTATAAAACTCTCCAAGTTGCAACGGTTCAGGGTAAGGAAATCAATCATCTGACATACCTATTCAAAAAGGGGGATATGCTATATAGCATAAAATTTGGCAACTTATCAAATAATGAACGAGAAACTCTTGCTGATGAAATAATAGCCTCTTTCCGATTTAAATAGTATGAGAATTCAAGCATATGGATAATGTAGATATTTCAGGTCAGACTATCGAATACAGATTCTCGCAACAATTATCTGTACCATAGTTGTGTCAATCATTATATGGCGATTAGGATATAAGCATAAAAAAGATTCAAATCCGTTAGGATGTTTGTTTGGAATGGTTATGCTTGGTGCCTTTTTCTTCCCTATCATAAAGGGTTGTTCTGAAAAGGAAACGGTAAAGATTATAATGGTAGAGGAGAATGGAATGCATCACACAATTATAGTAAAAGATGTTTTTCATCCGAAAAATGGCAACGACATCTATGCTAACGATAAAGAAGCCAATGGAAAGACCATCTTATACAACAACTCTGAATATGACATGATCCTTTATTCTGTGTCTTATTATAGTCATCCACAGCAAGAACGTAAAAGCGATTATTACAGTTTTGGAAAGATTGTCAAATCTGGTGAATACATATTGATTCATGAATTTGATAAACCTGATTATTGGTTTGAATCTGCACCATATTCTGTTACAGTACGTTCACGACATGGTAGTAGCTCTGGTACATCAAAAAAATATAATAAACTTTGTTCATAGTTTAGAGAATCAAGGCTTCATTGTGGAGCAGAGTGGCGTGATTCGCTATAAATAGAGATAGTCAAATGCTGTAACAATGCCGCTCATTTGTGGGTAGCTTTTTCATTTTTACCTTAGGCTTATGCCGCTTCCCAATTAACAGGAACGCTCAAATATCCCAGGTCAGCTGCTTGATGTCGCTCTTGTGTATTCCTGTCAGACAATAGAATCATGGGAATAGGTTCTCGCTACTCTCTGACAACAAAACCTTTTGGAGGCCGACGCTGAATCGCTAGCGTCGGCCTCCCGAATCTTTTTTCCGTCTTTATATTCCTCAGACACAAACTTGCCTGGCCTCGATGGGAGAGGACAGGCAAGTTTTCCGTTTTTCCCGTTAGTGTTTCCTAATTATATTATAGGGCTTCGATTTCCCAGGTGTTTAGGCCAGTAATCTCCGCGATGTCCTCGATGGCAATACCCTTAGCCTTCATGCGGGAGGCCATTCCCTTGCGCTTTCCTCTCCTGAATGCACTTTGAATGACGGCGTTGTAATCCCACCAAATGTGCTGCCTCCTCTCAAAGTCTTTCAAGTCTTCGTCTGAATCAAGCGCGAATTTTTCGGATGGCAGGAAGTGGTACTCTCTTTCGCTGTAAGTGATGAGGAACGAAGGTCTTGTGGCATCCTTTTCATAGAATATCGGGCCGAAATAGCTGATGCCGACGTATGTACCCAAGTACATTGCATCGGCCAAATCTTCGCCATAGACTTTTTGGGCAAACTCCAAGGCTCCTTTCTCGGTCTGCTTGATTTCCTCTGTCATGATGGGCTATAGTTTTTCGATTTCCTCGGCAGTGAGGCCGGTGTACTTCTCAATCAGTTCCACCGCCATGCCGTCAGCCTTCATGTTGAGGGCAATTTCACGCTTTTTTTCCTCCCGGCCTTCTTCCTTTCCTCTACGCTCTGCTGAATTGACAACATTGTTCATATCCCTATAATGTTTTAAACTTTCTTCGTAGATTCTTGCCTCGTCTGCATCGAAGCGGGCTATTTCGGCCAGATCGAACACGCGCTGGAAGATGCGCTCCTGCAAGGCGGAGGGGCGTTCGAACAATCGCGAGAGGTTCTTCAGCACGAAGAGCCACTTGTCGTACATGGAAACGAGTTCGTCCTCGGTCTTGTTGAACTTCGGCATTTCCAGATAGACGTAGG
This sequence comes from Prevotella sp., assembly GCA_017449025.1. Classification (GTDB taxonomy): domain Bacteria; phylum Bacteroidota; class Bacteroidia; order Bacteroidales; family Bacteroidaceae; genus Prevotella. Next base: position 5,951 of record JAFSKJ010000011.1, read on the forward strand.
TCAGTTTGTCGTAGAAGACGTGCTTGTCCTTCGTGTCCATCAGCTTCACCTCGTGGTGGAAGCAGTCATCGTCGTACTCGTTGCCTGGGAAGACGAAGTTCAAGATGCCTATGGTATAGACATTGTTCAAACGGAAGTCCCAATCATCGCCGACCTTGCCCTGCTCAATAATTGGGAAGGCAGAATAGAACACGGAACGGTCTTTGAAGAAGTCCTGGCTGGCCTTTTGCATCTCGACTATGAAGCGCTCGCCGTTCGCCCCCTCGCAATAGACATCGAAAATGGCGCGGCGCTCGCCGTAGGATTCCAATTTCTCCGTGGGCAGGTATCTCAGGTTTTTCACTACTTGCTTCGGTTCGCCGGGCGACTGCTGGGCAGAGTGGTCGAACAGGGCGTTAAGCAGGCTGATAAGCAAGTCCTTGTTCAGCTCCGTGCCGAAAAGCTTCTTGAATCCGAAATCGGTGTAGGGATTCACGTATTTCTGGTGTTTATGTTCTTCCATAATTGTTTTGTATTTGAAATGATGGCGCAAAGTTACGAATAATTTTGCACATTATCGTAGAATCATCTGTTTTTTCTATATTTTTTATGATTTGTGACTTGCGTTCTGAGGTCGAGCGGTGGCCAACCGCCTGACGATGGACGGCGAGATGCAGGACACGCACAAGTGCAAGGAGCGGGCGAAGATGGCGGCTGACATCATCGCGGAGAAATACGGGTGGACGAAAGCCGAGGAGAAGGAAACCATCAGGAAAGCCTTATGTAAAGAACCGGAAATCAGTCTGGCTAATGCCACTTGGATGATAGATGCCGCCAGAACCATCCGTGAAATTGTGAATGGTACGAAAGCAGAGGTTTATGAGATAGCGGCAGAGTCGGGCGTGGACTATCTGAAAAAAATCGGACTTGACATTGCCGAAGATGTGGCCGAAGATGTGGATAAGGTGGCTGCAACGACTGCCTGTCTGTTCTTCGGGTACTTTGACGGGGCTACCACTATTTCTGAATCTTGTGGCGGAGGTGGCGGTAATAACGAACTGCCCAAGAAGAAAGACAATGAGGACGAACTGTTTTTCGCCCTCAGATGTCATCAGATGGCCAAGACTATGCATGCACAAAAGTATAGGCTCAGGAGATAACAGAACTAATGTAGCTATCGAATTCAGGATCAGATGTCTTTGGATGTTGGGAGAATAATAATAGGGATTTTTAGAGTATATTTGTTTGGGAATTAAATCATAAAATCAGCCCCCTAATAATCAGATGGTTACGTTTAAAATGTGCATTAATTTGAGAAATAATTCCAAGAATCTTGCCCAATTCAAAAAATAGTTGTATCTTTGCACCGTGAAACTGCGCGAAGGTGGGCTACACTTCAGCAAAGAACATATTCTTTGCATTCGGTTTGCACCACCCTTGCACCCAAAATTAGAGAATACGATGAGTACAATAGAAGAATTGCAGAAACTCCGTGAGCGTGAAGACCACGTAGAGTTCAAGAAGGCAGAGCATAACTACCCGTTCGCAGGAGGCCAGAAGACCGACCCCAAAGACCGTAGGCATTGTGTATTAGGATATGTTGTCGCCTTGGCTAATGAGAAAGGTGGTCGTTTGGTTCTTGGAATGGCTGATGCCTATCCCCATGAGGTTGCTGGTAGTGATTTTGCCGAGAACGAGACAGGCAATCTTGAAGACGAGATTTATAAGCGTCTCCATATACGCGTTCGTACCGAAGAACTGTATGACGAGAAGCAACGTCGTGTCCTTGTCATCAATGTGCCTTCTCGTCCTGTTGGTAAGGCACTTCGTTTCGAGGGTGTTCCCTTGATGCGAGTGGGCGAAAGTCTGCGTGAAATGGACGATGCTGAATACTTCTCCATCATTTCCGAGCAAGACCCAGATTTCTCATCCCGTGTCTGCAAGGGGCTTACTATTGAAGACCTTGATGCTGAAGCTGTAGAAAACATGCGCAAACTCATTGCTGACAAGCAGAAAAGGACTGATGCAAATACCATTCCTCTGCCACAATTACTGAAAGACCTGTTGCTGATTGATGATGATGGCAATATGAAATATGCGACTCTTTTGTTGTTGGGAAAGTCTGAAGCCATCAATCGTTATCTGCCACAGGCAAATGTTGTGATAGAATACAGAACCAGTCAAAGCCAAGTACGCTACAGCGCCCGTCAGGAATACCGTCTGCCGTTGTTCGTCGCTATCGAGAAGATATGGGAATACATCAACCAACCTGCTTGCAATCCGCTACTACACATCAATGATCTACCTCGCATCCTCGATTGTCTGGCATTCAACAAAGAGACTATTCGTGAGGCCATTATTAACGCTATGATTCACCGTAGCCTACAGATGGGGTCTGACATCTTCATCCATCTTTATCCTGATATGGTGGAAATCTCTAACCCTGGCGGATTCCCATACGGCGTAAACATCGGCAATATCCTCACCGTCAACAGTTCGCCCCGTAGCCGACTGATGGCCGAAGTGATAGAAAAGACGGGATTGATAGAGCGAAGCGGACAGGGTGTTGACATCATGTTTACCAACTGCATCAAGGAGGGCAAACCGCTTCCTGACTACTCCTATTCTGATGATTATCAGGTGGACTTGCGCTTCTACGGTGAGATTCCTGACGATGCCTTTTACCTCTTTGCCCAGGATATTTGCCATACCCCCGAACTCGAAAGTCAGATGAATACTTTCGACTGGCTGACGCTTCACTATATCTGGAAAGGTAATGCAGAGGCTGTTTATAAGGAGAGTTGCCCGAAATTAATAGAAATGGGGTTGATTGCAGAAGATGTGTATTTTGGATATGTCCTTTCCACCCGCTATCTGCTTTATAAACCGCATGTGAAATCTGTAGTCGGGCAATATGAAATCAATCATATCCAAATAGTTTATCATGTGATTCGGCGTAACGGCGATGCATCCATGAGTGATTTTGTGGCAGCATTCGACGGCATTTTGACACAAAAGCAAGTGCGTAACCTCATCGAAGGTCTTTGCAAAACGCCACTGATTGCTTCACATGGTAATGCACGTGCTACGAGATATAGTTGGATAAATAGTAACACTTAAACCGAACAAATATGCGACAAAGATTCTTCTATTTATTTGTATTGGCTACGGTACTTGCCTCTTGCTCTGGAGGCAAGGTGAAGTATCGTATCGGAATATCACAATGTTCGGATGACATTTGGCGCGACAAGCAGAATGCTGAGTTGCGTATGGGTGCTTATTTCCATGATAATGTGGAACTGAAGTTTGCTGCGGCCTACGATAGCGACGAGCGGCAGGTGGAGCAGATTGACAGCCTTGTCAACGAAGGCATCGACCTGCTCATCGTCGCCCCTAATCAGGTGCAGACCATCTCGCCCGCCATCGACCGGGCTTACGACAAGGGCATCCCCGTCATCGTCTTCGAGCGCAAGACCAGCTCGCAGAAGTACACCGCCTTCATCAGCGCCGACAACTACGAGATGGGGCGCGTGATGGGAGAGTACATCATCTCACGGCTTCACGGACAGGGCGCTGTCCTGGAAATTAAAGGCTTAGAAGGCTCGTCGCCAGCTATCGAGCGCCACAACGGCTTCATGGAGGTCCTCAAGAAAGCTCCCGGCATCAAGGTGGCAGCCTCGCTGCAGGGTGACTGGACAGAGCCCACAGCATACCAGACCACGAAGCAGTGGCTTAACAATAATAAAGAGGTACGCGTAGACTTGGTGTTTGGAGCCAACGACCGCACGGCGATGGGGGCGAGGAAGGCGATAGACGAGACTTCCCTGCCCTCTTTCCCCACTCCTCTTTATTGCGGCATCGACGGCCTGCCTGGCGAGAACGGTGGCATTCAGCTGGTTCGCGATTCGCTGCTCGATGCATCGTATATCTACCCCACGCATGGTGATCAGATCATCGACTTAGCCATCCGCATCCTCGACGGCAAACCATACGAGAAGGAAACGATGTTGATGTCGGCCCTCGTCACCCGCGACAATGCCAAGGTGCTGTTGATGCAGAGCGAGGAGTTGATGCGGCAGGCAGCCCAGTTGGACCAGTTGCACGAAAAGGCCGACAGTTATCTGCACAAGCTTGACGCGCAGCGAGTGGTCAATTGGCTGGCCATTGGCATCATCTTGCTGCTGGTGGTAGTGTTCGTGCTCTTCTACCTCTATCATCTTCGGAAAATCAGCATGCAGCGCGAGCGCGTGGTGAACACGTTGTGGAACATGACAACCCCGAAAGCCTCCCCAAGCCCCTCCGAAGGAGGGGATGTTCGGATAGATGATGTAACGCAAAACTCCGTCTCAGCTGGTAATCAGACACTCCCTCCTTTGGAGGGGCTTGGGGAGGCTGATAGCCCTGTTTTCATCACTCGCTTCAAGGAGGTCATAGAGTCACGTTTGGAAGACAGCGATGTGAGTGTGGAAGATCTTGCATCCGACATGAACCTCAGCCGCGTACAGCTCTACCGCAAGGTGAAGGCCGTCACCGGCTCATCGCCAGTCGAGCTGTTGCGAACCGCCCGTCTGAACCGCGCCTACCAGTTGTTGCTCACCACCGACAAGAGTGTCTCCGAAGTAGCCTATGCCGTCGGCTTCACCGCCCCCAGCTACTTCACCAAATGTTTTAAGGAAGAGTATGGCATGGTGCCGGGCGACGTAAGGAAGTAACAGGCCAATTATAGCATTTATCGTTCATTCCGTGGCAAAATTGTTACATTGCAACATATTTTGCACGGGATGAACGATATTTTTATGTTTCTGCGTCTAATCGTTACTACTTTTGCGGCATATTTCTGAAACATTAGTACTAACTAAAAACGCAAAAAGCAAATGGAAAGAACAAAGAGATTCCTACTCAGCTTCCTGGCTCTGATGCTATGTACTATAATGTACGCGCAGACGGAGATCACGGGAACGGTGGTCGATGATTTCGGTGAAGAAGTCATCGGAGCCACGGTGAAAGAGAAGGGCACTAGCAATGGTGCCGTGACCGATTTCGACGGCAACTTCAAGGTGAAAGTGGCCAAAGGTGCCACGCTGGTCATCACCTACATCGGCTACGACCCGGTGGAGATGCCTGCCGCCAATGGCATGAAGGTGGAACTGAAGGAGAACGCCTCACAGCTGGCCGAGGTCGTGGTGACAGGTTACCAGACTCAGCGCAAAGCCGACCTGACCGGTTCGGTGGCTGTGGTAAAGACCGACGAACTGAAGACCTCGTCAGACACCGACCCCATGCGTGCCCTGCAGGGTAAGGTGCCGGGCATGACTATCACCTCGAACGGCTCGCCCGTAGGTGCCGGTACCGTCCGCATCCGTGGCGGCGGCTCGTTCAACTCGTCGCAGGATCCTCTGTTCATCATCGACGGCGTACCCACGACCACCAACCTGAACACGCTGAACATGAACGACATCGAGTCGATGCAGGTCCTGAAGGACGCCGCCTCGGCCTCTATCTACGGTTCGCGCGCTGCTAACGGTGTCATCATCATCACCACCCGCTCGGGCAAGAAGGGCGACAAGGTGAAGGTGGACTTCTCGGCCAACCTGACCGCTTCGTTCTATAACAAGCAGACCATGATGGACCTGGCCAATACTGCAGATTATGCTACGGCCATGGCTCAGGCTGCCATGAACGACGGTCTTGACCCTGAGCAGTATGCCAACAACTATGGCCTGACGCTCAAGGCTGCCGCCGGCACCCCCATCCGTGCCTACGATCCCGCCACGGGCCAGATGAGGGAATTCACAGTGAATGGCCGCTACGACGGCTACATGAACCCGACGAAGACCATGCGTTTCAGCGACACCGACTGGCTCGACGAGATCTCACGCACGGGCTTCGCTCAGAGCTACGACCTCTCCATCTCCAACGCCACCGACAAGTCGTCGGCCTTGGTCAGCTTCGGCTATAAGAAGAACAATGGTATCTTGAAGTACACCGACTTCGAGAGTTTCTCCGGCCGCATCAATACCAGCTTCAAGGTAAACAAGATGGTGACCATCGGCGAGAATGCCACCATCACCTATTCTGACCAGGTGGACTGCGCTCCCCTTGAGAACGCCCTGAAGATGGCGCCCACACTGCCCGTCTATGAAGAGGACGGCGAGACATTCTCCGGTCCCGTGGGTGGCATGAGCGACCGCCAGAACCCCTTGCGCGAACTCTACCACAACCGCGACAACCGCCTGAAGATGTGGCGCATCTTCGGCAACGGCTATATCAACATTCAGCCCGTCAAGGGACTGACGCTGCGCTCCAACTTTGGTCTCGACTACTGGTCGGAGTTCATCCACAGCGTGACCTACACCTGGCACTCTGACGTGGTAAACAACTCAACCCCGTCGGCCAACCTTGGCAACAAGAACTCCATCAAGTGGACCTGGTCGAACACGGCCAACTATAACTTTAACATCGGTGCCGACCACAACTTCATCCTGCTGGGTGGTGTCGAGCTCCACCGCGACGTCGAGGAGCGCTCGTCGGCCTACGCACAGATGTTCGCCCTGGAGAACTACAACTACATGTGGCCCGATGCCGCCACTGGCACACAGCGCGCCGGCGGTATCCGCGAGGGTTACAACCTGGTGTCGTTCTTCGGTAAGGCTGACTATAACTGGCGCGACCTGGTGCTCGCCTCGTTCACCATCCGCCACGACGGTTCTTCACGCTTCGGCGAGAACAACCGCTACGGTACCTTCCCCGCATTCACGCTGGGTTACCGTCTCTCCGAGAACCTGAAGATGGACTGGATCAACGACTTGAAGGTGCGTGCGTCTTGGGGTGAGACTGGTAACCAGGCCATCTCCAACTACGCCCGCTACGGTCTTTATGCCGCTACCTACGGCGGTGGCCGCAACGAGTCGACGGCCTACGACCTGGCACTTGCCGGCAGTGGCATCTTCCCCTCTGGTTTCCGCGCCACTCAGGCCCAGAACAACAACCTGAAGTGGGAGACCACCGAGCAGTACAACTTCGGTCTCGACTTCACACTCTTAGGCAGCAGCATCTATGGTACCTTCGATACTTATATCAAGAATGTGAAGGACATGCTCATCAACCCCGCCTACCTCGGCTCGATGGGTGAGGGCGGCGCCTCGTGGCTCAACGGTCCGAGTCTGCGCAACTGGGGTATGGAATTTGCACTGGGCTATCGCGGCACTACCGAATTTGGCCTCAAGTACAATGTGAACGGCAACCTCGACTTCTTCCGCCAGCGCGTGACCTACCTGCCTGAGACGACAACCGGCTCGTATGTCCACACTGCCAAGGAGAACCTGGTGGAGGCTAAGAAGCCTTACGGCTCGATTGTGGGCTACGTCGTCGACGGTCTGTTCCAGAACCGCGAGGAGGTGCTGGCCGCAGGTCAGGAGAACGCCCGCATCGGCGGTCTGAAGTATGCTGACCTCGACGGTAACGGCATCATCAACGAGCAGGACCAGACCTGGATCTTCAATCCTGTGCCCAATTTCTCATGGGGTCTGAACATCGACCTGGGCTACAAGGACTTCGACTTCTCGATGTTCTGGCAGGGTGTTGCCGGTCAGGATGTGTACAACGACCAGAAGTTCCAGACCGACTTCTACTCCATCACCGATGCCGGCTCGAACAAGGGTAACCGCATGCTCGATGCCTGGACGACGGCCAATACCGGCTCCTGCATCCCCGCACTGACCACCAACAACGTGGGCAATGAGAACCGCGCCTCGACCTACTTCGTCGAGAACGGCTCCTACGCCAAGCTCCGCCAGGTGCAGATTGGCTACAACCTGCCCGAGAGCCTGCTGAAGAAGGTGAACATGACCTCAGCCCGCGTCTATATTTCCGGCCACAACCTGCTCACCCTGAAGAGCAGCTCCCTCACCTGCAGCGATCCTGAGAATCCCCGTTGGATGTATCCTAACAGCACCAGCCTCTCGTTCGGTATCCAGACTTCGTTTTAATTAATAATGAATCATTAGGAATAAGTAATTATGAACACCAAGATATATAAGAAGGTAGCCGCCGCTTGTCTCGTTTGCTGCGGTATCACCGCAGCCCTCACAAGCTGCAACGATTTCATCGACGTCGAGCCGCAGGGCGTCATCAGCGAAGACCTCGCCATGAGTCAGCCCGAAGAAATGGTCACCTCGGCCTATGCCAAGCTGGGCGACGACTGGTACACCTATCCATTCAACCTCTGGCCCTACGCCGACGTTTCGTCCGACGATGCCATGAAGGGCGGCTCGGGTACCACCGACACCAACTACCACCCCGTCGAGGTGTGGTCAACGCTTACTGCATCGACACCCGACCACATGGACGAGCTCTGGTATCACTTCTACTGCAGCATCTCGCGCTGCAACCGCGCACTCGTGTCGCTGGCCGAGTACGGCAAAGACAAGCTGGGCGAGGAGAAGACCAAGATCCGCGAGGGCGAGGTACGCTTCCTCCGCGCACACTTCTACTTCAAGCTCGTGCAGATGTGGTACCAGGTGCCCTGGGTCGATGAGGAGGTTTACAAGAACCACAGCGAGGAGCAGACACCCAACAACCAGTTCACCCACGAGGAACTGATGGACAAGATTGTGGCCGACTTCAAGTTTGCCTACGACGTGTTGCCCGCACAGCAGAGCGAGGGCGGACGCGCCAACAAGATTGCCGCTGCTGCCTATCTGGCCAAGTGCTACCTCACCATGGCCTGGGGCGACGGCTACGAGGCCAGCACCGGCGTCAGCCATATCAACAGCCAGTACATGCAGGAAGTCCTGAAGTACACCAAGGAGGTTGAAAGCTCGCAGTACGGCTATCTGGAGGACTTCGGCGACATCTTCCTGCCCGAGTACAAGAACTCCAAGGAGAGCATCTTCGCCGTACAGCACTCTGACTATCAGGATGACAATACGCTCTTCGGCCGCGCCAACTGGAGCAACATGCTGAACGGCTGCTGGGGCATCTGGTCGTGCGGATGGGACTTCCACAAGCCCACGCAGAACCTCGTCAACGCCTTCAAGACCAGAGACGGACTGCCCATGTTCGACGACTACAACAATCAGACGGCTTATCCCGTCAACGGCGTACCCACAGCACAGAAATGGGATCCGCGTCTCTTCCACACCGTCGGCATGCCGACCTTCCCCTACAAGTATGAGGCCGAGTACACCATGACCACCGACAACTCGCGCACGCCCAACACCTACGGCTACTACGCCTCGATGAAGGAGGTGCCGCAGCGCTCAAAGGGCGAGACCTTCGACAACCCCTGGCAGGCTTTCGCCATGAACGACTATGTGCTGCGCTACACCGATGTCATGCTGATGCGTGCCGAGGCCTTGGTAGAGACCGGCGACCTTGAGGGTGCCCGCACCATCGTCAATGCCGTCCGCCAGCGTGCCAAGAACTCTGTTGCCAAGCACATCGCCTACGCCGCCGACCAGTGCGACATCGCACTCTATCCCTCCGGCAACTTCGCCTCGAAAGAGAAGGCGCGCCAGTGCGTGCAGTGGGAGCGCCGTCTGGAGCTCGCCATGGAGAGCAACCGCTACTTCGACCTGCGCCGCTGGGGCGTTGCCTCGCAGACGCTGAACAAGTTCTTCGAGAAGGAGAAGGACGTTGTCTACAACGGACAGACCTACGCCCAGTACTACAAGGACGCCCACTACACACCGGGCAAGAACGAGTACTTCCCCCTGCCCTACATCCAGCTCTACTACGTGCCCGGCCTCTACACCCAGAACAAGGGCTACAATTAAATTGATAATTGACAACAGATAATTGATAATTAAAGTTATGAAAAAGATATATCAATTCCTCATCGCTTGTTCCGTATGCTGCTATACCACCGCAGCCCTCACAAGCTGCCAGGACAAGGACATCGAGCGCGAAGCCATGAAGCTGACGGCTCCCGATGCAGCACAGATAACAGGCCAGTTGAACGGCGACGACTACACCTGGACATGGCCCGCACAGCAGGCTCAGATGCAGGTGACCATCTACCGCAACGGGACGCTCTCCTCGAGCGAGACCGTCAGCGGCAACAGCTTCACCCACAAGAGCGTGCCTACCAACGTACCCTTTGAGTATGTCTTCAAGCTCAAGGATGGCGGCAATCTCTCTACGGGCGTCATCAAGAGCTATATGCGCGAAGGCGCTACCAGCATCAGCGGTGTCTTCATGGCACAGTTAGACAAGGAAAACGGCTACGATGCCGTCGTGGCCTGGGCCAAGCCTGCCGCCGACGTCACCAGCGTCATCATCACCTATACCAACGGCGCTACCACCAAGACTCAGGAACTGTCCGGAACTTCCGACCAATTCATCATCCCCGACGTGAAGGACGGCGAGACGTGGACAGTCAGCCTCGTGGCCAAGAATGCCAAGGGCACCTCGCTCCCCACCTCCTACTCGCTGCGTATCGGTAAGACCGCCATCGGCTTCCTCAGCATCTACGCTACACCTGAGCAGCTCGTTGAGCAGGGCGACGACGACGAGGCTTCGGCATGGCTCTGGCTGCACGACACCTACCCCACGGCTAAGTTCGTGCCCTTCACAAGCATCACTTCCACCGACGTGATTGAGCCCTACCGCGTGCTCTTCTGGCTCCGCGACCTCGAGAACGTCAGCGAAAGCGACGTGTGGAACATCCCCGCCGACGTCCAGGCTGCTACGCCTTTCATTCGCGAGTGGTACAAGGCTGGAGGCAGCATGCTCCTCTGGAGCCACGCCACCGTCTACGCAGGCCACCTCGGTCGCATCAACCTCGACGACATGAAGGGCAACGACCACGCCTTCGGCTTCGGTGGTGGCGGTATTAACAACGACGTGTGGAAGATGGCCGTCGAGCTGAATCCCGACCACAAGTTCAAGAAGGATCACTCCTCGCATCCCATCTACAAGGGACTCGAGGTGGAGACCACGCCCGACACGAAGCTCATCACCTTCAAGGGACCCGGCTGGACTGAGGACCACAACTGCCTATACTTCAACCTGCCTAGCCTCTGGACCGGCATCGGCAATCAGGAGGAGGCTTGCTACGCACAGTGTACACAGGTCTACGGCATCTATCTCCTCGGCACCTGGGACAGCCAGATATGGTGGGTCAGCCAGATGAACGTCTGGGAGGCTCAGCAGGGCAACACCGACTTCAAGGGCACACTGCTCTGCATCGGCAACGGCGGCTGCGAGTTCTCCATGAAGAACGCCGACGGCACGCCCGACAAGAGCGCACACCCGCATAACAACATCTATCAGGACAACGTGCTCACACTGGCCAAGAATTCTCTGGAATACCTCAAGACGAGATAATCAGTCACATTCATAGTTACAGTTAGTTATGAAGAAATCAAGGTTTTTCTTAACTGCAGTGATGGCAGCCGTCGTGATGACGGCTACCATTTCTGCTTGTTCAAGCGATGACCCGAAGCAGGATTACAACCCGCTCATCGACGACCCCAAGGAGGAGCAGAAGCCCCAAGTGCCCGACGTATCTCCGACGGGCAGAAACGAGCTCTACCGCCCACAAATCCACTATACGCCCGCCCAGAACTGGGTCAACGACCCCAACGGTCTGGTCTACGCCGACGGCACCTACCACCTCTTTTACCAGTATAACCCCCAAGGCAACCAGTGGGGCAATATGTCGTGGGGCCACGCCACCTCGACCGACCTCATGCACTGGACGGAGCAGACTGTAGCTCTCACCCGCGATGAGCTGGGCGCCGTCTTCAGCGGTTCCTGCGTCATCGACAACGCCAATACTGCCGGCTTCGGAGCAGGGTCCATGGTGGCACTTTACACCTCAGCCGGCGAAACGGGCGACGTGGCAGGCAAGCAGCAACAGAGCATTGCCTACAGCACCGACGGCGGACGTAATTTCACGCGCTATGCCAACAATCCCGTCATCAAGAACGACGACGACAACCTGCGCGACCCCAAGGTATTCTGGCATGAGCCTACCCACAAGTGGGTCATGGCACTCGCCAAGGGCTGGAAGATGGGCATCGAGTTCTACGGCTCCACCGACCTCAAGTCGTGGCAGCACCTCAGCACGTTCCACGTTCCCCTGTTTGGCCGCCCAAGCCTGCAGTGGGAGTGCCCCGACCTCATTCAGATTGGCAACGACTGGGTGCTCCTTGTCAGCGTCAACCCCGGCGGACCCTTCATTGGTTCAGGCATGATGTACTTCGTCGGACAGTTCGACGGCACTACCTTCACCGCCGAAGACCGCCAGTACCCCCTCTGGCTCGACTATGGCATGGACAACTATGCCGGCGTCACCTGGAGCGGCACCGGCTCCCGCCGTATCATGATTGGCTGGATGAACAACTGGTCCTACAGCGGCGACGTGCCCTGCTCGCCCTGGCGCTCGGCCTTCACGCTGCCCCGCGAACTGGGCCTCACCGAGTACAACGGCCAGAAACTGCTGACGAGCACCGTCGTCAAGGAGGTTGACAAGATTGCCGCCCAGTGGTCAGAGCGCCTGTCGTTTCTGACGACAGGCGAGACAACCTTCCCCGCCAGCGACGCCTACCAGCTGCGCCTCGTCATCGGTCTCGACAGGAACACTACGGTCACACTGAGCAACTCGAAGGACGAAAAGTTCGTCTTCGACATCAATGCCGCCGCACGCACGCTCACCGCACACCGCACAGCAACATCCGGCCGCACCAACTTCAACGGCAGCTTCTCCATACCCTCGATGCAGGCACCGCTCTCCGTCGATGGCAGCCGGGTGACGCTCGACGTCTTCGTCGACCAGTCCTCTGTCGAACTGTTCACCAAGGAGGGAACGCTGTCGATGACCAACCTCGTGTTCCCCTCGTCTCTCTACAACCAGCTTTCTGTCAGCGGAGCCGACTGTGAAGTACAGTTCCGCCCCCTGAACAGCATCTGGAAATAACACTTTTTTTCTTGCACTTCCTGCACTTCTTGCACACGGCACTGACAATCAGCATATTACGCGGCCGCAAACCTGACGGAACCTGCACTCGAACCTGCACCAGAACCTACACCCGCCGCAGTCTGATGCGCCAGGCTGAATGACTTTCCGCCTCCCGCCATTTTAACATTATTCCACGCTGTGGAATAATTGTAACGTGGCGGGTTTTGCCAAAAACCCGCCACGTTTTGCCAGAAACGCGGCGGGTTCTGGTCGTTGTGATGACATACGCCAGGAAATGCCGGGTTCAACAAGTGCAAGAAGTGCAGGTTATTTTTCTCTTACGCTACTATATGTCTTTATCCGCCCGTTTATTTACCCATATTGCCCCCTCTCCTTCCGCTCCACCCTTTGACGCTTTGCTTGCAACCATTACCATATAACATTTTTCACGGCAATTCCTTGGAATAATCCGAATTATTCGCTATCTTTGCCACATGAAAATGAAGAAGCTTTTATCTATAGTAACAATGATGCTGTGTACTTACAGCGGCATCACCGCACAGACAAGCCAGCTCTTTGATGACGGCTGGCAGTTTACGCGCAATGGGAAGACCGTCAGCGTCTGCCTGCCCCACGACTGGGACATCTGCGAGGGGCCTGACCCTGCTACCGGCGCAACGAAAGAAGGGGGCGGCTGGTTTCCGGGCGGCAAGGGCGAGTACCGAAAGACGTTCGCCACACCGAAAGGCGAGTTGGTAAGACTCCACTTCGAGGGCGTTTACCAGCGGGCCGAGGTGTTTGTGAACGGCCAGAAGGCCGGTCAGCATGGCTACGGCTACACGCCGTTCACCGTCGACATCACCCCGTTCCTCTATAAAGACAAGCGACAGAACGAACTTATAGTGAAGGTTGACAACTCCGGGCAGCCCAACTGCCGCTGGTACTCAGGTTCGGGCATCTACCGCCACGTGTGGCTGCAGACGTTGCCGGCCTTGCACCTCGACGAACGCGCCACCCGCATCTGGACGCCCCGTGTAGGCCCTGAGCAGGCAGAGGTACACCTTCAGGTGGGCATTGAGAACACTGGCCAGCAGGTCCGCCAGATTGACGTCATCGAGGTAACGTTCCTCGGGGGCGACTTCAAGCCCACCCCGCAGTCTGCAGAAATGCGGAAGAGCTTCCTTGAGCGGCACAGGCAGTGTCCGCCCAACTCACTGGACTCATATAGCGAGGTCTTTACCATCGCCCAGCCGCACCTCTGGTCGCCGGACAGTCCCTATCTCTATGAGGCCGTTATCAAGCTGAAGGAGAACGGCCGGGTCACCGACGAGCGGCACATCAAGTTCGGCATCCGTTCATTCTCGTTCACGGCCAACAAGGGCTTCGTACTCAACGGCAAGCCGCTGCTCATCAACGGCGCCTGCGTGCATCACGACGACGGCGTGCTCGGTGCCATGGCATTCGATGCCGCCGAGATCCGTAAGGTAAGGCAGATGAAGGAAGCCGGCTTCAACCTTATCCGCACCTCGCACAACCCCACCACCCGCGCCTTCCTCGACGCCTGCGACTCCATTGGTATGCTGGTCATCGACGAGGCTTTCGACGGCTGGCGCTCGGCCAAAACACCGTACGACTACTCAACACTCATCGACTCGTGCTACCGCGAGGACATCCATGCCATGGTGCTGCGCGACCGCAACCACCCCAGCATCGTCTGCTGGAGCATCGGCAACGAGGTCATCGAGCGCAAGGACATCCGCGTCATTACCACCGCCCGACAGCTGAAGAGGGCCATACTCGAGGCCGACGACACGCGCCCCGTGACCGAGGCACTCTGTGCGTGGGACAATGACTGGGAAATCTACGACCCGCACGCCGAGGTGCTCGACGTGGTGGGCTACAACTACATGATTCACAAGCACGCCAGCGACCATCAGCGCGACCCCAAGCGCGTGATGTGGCAGACGGAGAGCTATCCGCGCGATGCCTTCCGCAACTGGGCGCTGACGCAGGACCATCCCTACATCGTGGGTGACATTGTGTGGACGGGCCTCGACTATCTGGGCGAGTCGGGCATCGGCCGCTACTACTACGAGGGTGAACGCCCGGGCGAGCACTACGTCAGCGGCGGACAGCCCGACTGGCACGGAGCCTACTGTGGCGACGTGGACATCACGGGATGGAGGAAACCGATAAGCCATTATCGGGAGATGCTGTGGAGAAGCCTCACCCACGACCCCTCTCCGAAGGAAGATGGGAGTATATACCTTGCCGTACGCGAGCCCGACGGCTATCGCGGCAAGATCCGTGAGACGGCGTGGAGCGTGTGGCCCACTTGGGAGTCGTGGAACTGGCCGGGCTGGGAAGGCAAGCCCATCGACGTGGAGGTCTATACGAAAGCCCCCGAGGTCAAGCTCTATCTCAACAACCAGCTCATCGGCACCAAGGCCGTCAGTCGCGAAACGGAGTACAAGGCCGTCTTCACCATTCCCTACGCCCCCGGTACCCTCCGCGCAGAAGTAACCCTCCCTCACAGGGAGGGGCTGGGGGTGGGTCTTGTGGGTCTCTCCACCGCCGGCGAGCCTGCCCGTCTGCGCCTGACGCCCGACCGCCGTGTCATCACTGCCGACGGCCAGGACCTCTGCTTTATCACCGTCGAAGCAGTTGACAGCGAGGGCCGCGTCTGTCCCGATGCCGCCATCCCCTGCGAGGCCATAGTGAAAGGCCAAGGCAGCTTGATCGCCTTCGCCTCTGCCGACCTAAAGGACCGCGAACCGTACACATCGCCCCGCGTCACCACCTGGAAGGGCCGTGCCCTGCTTGTAGTACGCAGCTCTGACAAGCGAGGCCGTGCCCAGGTCAGCATCAGGAGCAGCCTGCCCACCGCCTCATTAACGATACAAGCCATAAGCCAAGACAACAAGTCAAAATGAAAAGAACACATGAAACTTCCGTTAATCTTTAGCTTATTGCTGTTCTCGGCCTTATCGTCTAAAGCCGAAGTAGAGCCATGCGGCCCAGTACCCAGCGAGAACCAGCTGCGCTGGCAGGACATGGAGATGTATGCCTTCATCCACTACTCGCTGAACACCTATACCGACCAGGAATGGGGCTTCGGCAACGAGGACCTGAAGCTGTTCAACCCCTCCGGCCTCGACTGCCGCCAGTGGGCTCGCGTCTGCAAGCAGGCAGGCATGCGGGGCATCATCTTCACCGCCAAGCACCACTGCGGCTTTTGTATGTGGCCGAGTTCCTATACGGAGTATTCCGTCAAGAACACACCGTGGAAACAGGGCAAGGGCGACGTGGTGCGCGAGCTGGCCGATGCCTGCCGCGAGGAGGGGCTGAAGTTTGCCGTCTATCTCTCGCCCTGGGATAGGAATCATCCTGACTACGGCCGCCCGGAATACATTACCTACTTCCGCAACCAGCTGCGCGAGCTGCTGACACAGTACGGCGACATCTTCGAGGTGTGGTTCGACGGGGCCAACGGCGGCGACGGCTGGTATGGCGGAGCCAACGAGACGCGCCGCATCGACGCCAAGACCTACTACCAGTGGGCCGAGACGTTCCGCATGATCCGTGAACTGCAGCCCCGCTGCGTCATCTGGAACGACGGCGGCGACCGCGGCGACCTGCGCTGGGTGGGCAACGAGGCCGGCAGCGTGGGCGAGACGAACTGGAGCATGCTCAACAAGGAGGGCAACGTCACGGGCGAGATGCTGCGCTTCGGACTGGAGGACGGCGACTCCTGGGTGGCTGCCGAGACGAACACGAGCATCCGTCCGGGGTGGTTCTATCATGAGACGGAGAACGAAAACGTCAAGAGCCTGTCGAAACTGATGGACACCTATTATAAATCGGTGGGGCGCAACTCCTGTCTGCTGCTGAATTTCCCCATAGCCCCCAACGGCCGCATACACCCCACCGACTCACTGCGCGGCATGGCCTTCAAGAAGATGATTGACGAGGTGTTCAGACAAAACTTGGCCTCACCCCCGCCCCCTCTCGCGGGGGAGAGGGGAGTAGTCAGTTATACCCTTGACATCAAGGAGGGGGCTGCCTGCAACCGCTTTGTGGTCGAGGAGGATATCCGCTACGGCCAGCGGGTTAGGAAGTTCTCGTTGGAGGCTAAAGTCGACGGGCAATGGAAGCCGCTGAAGGACGAACTGGTGGAGAAGGGCGACGGCCTGACTACCATCGGCCACCGCCGCATCGTCTGCTTCCCAACGGTCAAGGCCACCCGCCTGCGCTTCACCGTCCTCGACGCCAAGTGCGCCCCCGTCATCAAGCGCATGGCCGTCTATCTGGCGCCCGACATCAGTCAGAATACACCTGACGCCGGTGAGAAGCATGCGTCAGACTACTACATCTTCTTCGGAGCCGACAAGATGATGTTCGTCAACCTGGACAAGGAGGAGACCGTCACCGCTTTCCGCTACCTGCCCCCACAGGACTCACGCGCCGGACTCGTCACCCACTACCGCATATCGGCCACCACCGACTGGAACCACTGGGAGACGCTGGGCGAGGGCGAGTTCTCGAATATTGTCAACAATCCCATCTGGCAGACCGTGCGCTGCAAGCCTACCCGTGCCAAAGTCATCCGTGTGGAGGGACTGCGGCTGGCCGAGGGTGAGCGCATGGCCTATAGCGATATAGAGGTAATAAAAGAGTGAGACCATGAAAAAGCCTATCATCCTATGCTTTCTGATGTTCGTCAGCATGACGACAAGCGCCATGCCGGAGAAGGAAAATCTGAAACCCCGCCTCGTGGTGTGTACTGACATCGCGCCAGCTGACGTGGAACCCGACGACATGGAGTCGATGGTCAGACTGATGGCATACGCCGATATGTTCGAGATTGAGGCCATTATTACGTCGGTGGGCTGGAACTGCGACCCCTACCCCGCTGAATGGGCGCAGTATCTGCACCACGTCATCGAGGCTTACGGCAAGGATGTGACGAAGCTGATGCGACGGTCGGGGCAGACGGCGTTCATGCCGTTGGAGAGTGAGGGCCGGCAACAGATCGGCTACTGGCCAAGCGTCGAGTACGTCAGGAGCCGCGCCGTGATGGGCAGTCGGCATGGCGGCATCAAGGCTATTGGCGAGGGTAATGACTCTGAGGGGAGCCGTCTGCTCATCCGTCTGGCCGACGAAGCCGACGAGCGCCCCATCTACGTGGCTGCATGGGGAGGGGCCAATACGCTGGCGCAAGCCATCTGGCGGGTTAAGCAGACACGGAGCGCAGACGAAGTCAGAAACTTCGTCAGCAAGTTCCGGCTCTTCACCATCACCGACCAGGACATGAAATACGACATGCGCATGAACCTTGCCTACAGTTCGCACCAGTGGCTACGCAAGGACTTCCCTGACGACTTGCAGTTTGTCTGGGACGAGGGTGCCTGGCAGGAGCAATGCGAGCTCGGCAAGCAGCACTGGCAGCAGCACAAGGACGGCATACAGGAACGTGGCGCCTTAGGCCAGGAATATCCCACCTACAAATGGGGCGTCGAGGGCGACACGCCGAGCATGCTCTTCGTCATGCCAAACGGCCTGAACGACCCCGAAGACCCGCGTCAGGCCGGATGGGCAGGCTACCACCAGCGCGGACGCTGCGCCGACTCGCTCACCACGGCCTGGGGCTGCTGGAATGAGCACGTACGCGCCATCAGCGTTGGCTATAAGCGACGTTTCTATCCCGACGAGTTCAGCGACTTCCTGGCCCGCATGCAATGGGCTGAGAAGGGCGAGGGCAACCGTAACCCGCAGGTCATCATCGGCCGCCACAAGGGTCATCAGCCCATTCATATTGACGCAAAGGCTGGCGATACCGTCCGTCTCGATGCCTCCAAGTCGGCAGACCCCGACGGCGACAGCCTCACCTTCCTCTGGTGGCAACAGCCGGAGATTGGTAAGGCGAGAGCCGTCATAGAGCAACCCGATCAGCCGACAGCCATAGTCCACATCCCTGCCGACGCCCGCGACACCACCATCCACATCGTCTGCGAAGTTCACGACAGCGGACCTTTCCACCTCGTCGCATACCGACGGATTATCATACGCGTCACAGACAGCTCAAGCAAATGAACCATCCAACCATGTTAGCTTTTACCCGGCGGGTAGAGGGGCTGAACCCGGCGGGTAGAGCCCCTCAACCCGGCGGGTAAAAGCGAAATAAATAGCAATAATCGTTCAATGACATGGAAAAATGTTTCATTGAACGTTTTTTCTTCGTAAATGTAACGGAAATGATAGCGCGTTTAAAGGAAAAGCGGTATTTTTGCAGCAGAATTTTCAATTAACTAAAAACTGAAGGAAATGAAGAAACTGTTTTTGACATTGATGGCGCTGATGACGCTCACCCTCGCCGAGGCACAGGTCAAGCCGATGGTTCTGGGCGAGAAGCACGCCATGCTCCGTGTTGGTGGTTCGAAGTACGTGCTGCTGCCCGTGCAGGAGACCGAGGAGATTGCGGCCATCGCCGTGCTCGACTCGCGTAACGAAATGGTGCAGCGCATTAACGTGAAGCTCGCCGTCGACCGTGTAGATTACTGGGTGCCCTACGAGCTGAAGGGAGCCCGGCTCTTAGACATTGAGTTCCACGGCGACCGCCGACAGAAAGGTGCCGTAGGCGAATTCGTCTGCTGGAAGGAGACCAAGCTTTCCAACACGTTTGACACGGCTAACCGCGAGCACTTCCGTCCGGTCTACCACCATACGCCGGTCTATGGCTGGATGAACGACCCGAACGGTATGTTCTACAAGGACGGCACGTGGCACCTCTATTATCAGTATAACCCCTACGGCTCGCAGTGGGAGAACATGCACTGGGGCCACTCCACGTCGAAGGACCTAATCCATTGGGAGGCTCAACCCCTCACTTTCGAGCCCGACTGGCTGGGCAGCATCTTCAGCGGCTCGTGCGTGACCAACGGCAACGAGGTGGTGGCATTCTACACCTCAGCAGGACACCACCAGACGCAGTCGATGGCTATCTCCAAGGACAACGGCCGCACTTTCAAGAAATACGAGGGCAACCCCGTCATCACCAGCGACAAGCCTGACTTCCGCGACCCCAACGTCTTCTGGTATGAGCCGACAAAGCGCTGGATCATGATCCTCGCCGTGGGTCAGGAGATGCAGCTCTACTCCTCGGCCGACCTGAAGGACTGGAAATATGAGTCGGCCTTCGGTCAGGAATACGGCAACCATAGCGGCGTGTGGGAGTGCCCCGACCTGTTTAAGATAGGCGAGAAGTGGGTGCTGCTCTGCAACATCAACCCCGGCGGCCCGTTCGGAGGCTCCGCCACGCAGTACTTCGTGGGACAGTTCGACGGACATAAGTTCACCTGCGAGTCGATGCCGAAGGTGACCAAGTGGCTCGACTACGGCAAGGACCACTACGCTACCGTATCGTTCTACAACGCCCCCGAGAACCGCCGCGTGGTGCTGGCCTGGATGTCGAACTGGCAGTATGCCAACCAGGTGCCCACCAAGCAGTTCCGCTCGGCCAACTCCATCCCCCGCGACCTCGGACTGTTCCGCCACGGCGAGGAGACCTACGTCAGCGTGGTGCCCTCGAAGGAGATGCTGGCCGCTCGCGGCGCAAAGGTGAAGAAGCCGACGGAGACCTGCGAAATCGTGGTCGACATGAAAGGCCAGACCGAGATTGTGCTGTCGAACACGAAGGGCGAGCAGGTCGTCATGACCTACGACGCCGCTAAGCAGACCTTCTCTATGGACCGCACGAAGAGTGGCGACGTCAGCTTCAGCGAAGCCTTCCCCTGCGTGACCACGGCCCCCACCTACGGCAGCATCCGCCAGCTGCGTATCTTCATCGACCGCTGCAGCATCGAGGTCTTCGATGCTGAGGGCAAGGTGGCAATGACAAACCTCGTGTTCCCCTCGGAAGCCTACAATATTATTAAGGTGAAGGGCGGCAAGGCAACTATCTACGACATCAAATACTAAAGCAATATGGGTAATCAAAACAAATCTATTTACTTAATCCCCGTGATGCTCTGCTTCTTCTGCATGGGCTTCGTGGATTTGGTGGGCATCGCCTCCAACTATGTGAAGGAAGACCTCGCGCTGAGCGACTCCGTGGCCAACGTGTTCCCCTCGCTCGTGTTCTTCTGGTTCCTCATCTTCAGCGTACCGACCGGCATGCTGATGAACAAGATCGGCCGTAAGAAGACCGTCCTGCTCTCACTCGTCGTCACCGTAATATCGCTACTGCTGCCACTGTTCGGCGAGACCTTCGGCATCATGCTCGTGGCCTTCTCGCTGCTCGGCATCGGCAACGCCCTGATGCAGACGTCGCTCAACCCGCTGGTGTCAACCGTCATGGGCGGCGGCAACCTCGCCTCGACGCTCACCTTCGGACAGTTCATCAAGGCCATCGCCTCGTTCTCGGCTCCTTATCTGGCCATGTGGGGCGCAACGAAGGTCATACCTGAGTTCGGCTACGACTGGCGCGTGCTCTTCGGCATCTTCCTCATCGTGGGCATACTCTCAACCATACTGCTCTTCATCACACCCATCGACGAGCCCCCCATCGAGGGCAAGCCCTCTACCTTCGTCGAGTGCTTCAAGCTGCTCGGCACGCCCATCGTCCTGCTGTCGTTCCTCGGCATCATGTGCCACGTGGGCATCGACGTGGGCACCAACACCACGGCTCCGAAAATCCTGATGGAGCGGTTGGGCATGACACTCAACGAGGCAGCCTTCGCCACCTCGCTCTACTTCATCTTCCGTACCATCGGCTGCCTGACCGGCTCGTTCTTCCTGCGCGTGCTGAAGATGCGCACCTTCTTCATCATCAGCGTGGTGATGATGGCCCTGTCATTGTGCGGACTGTTCGTCGGCACCGAGAAGTGGCTGCTCTACGCCGCCATCGCCCTCGTGGGCTACGGCAACTCCAACGTCTTCTCCATGTGCTTCGCCACCGCTCTCGAGTCGATGCCCGAGAAGCAGAACGAGGTGTCGGGCCTGATGATCATGGGTCTCTTCGGCGGCACCATCTTCCCCCTGCTGATGGGCTTCATGAGCGACGCTATGGGCCAGGCCGGTGCCGTGCTGGTCATGGCCGTCGGCGTGATTTACCTGTTCACCTATATCAAACAATTAAAAACCGCATAGAACTATGAATCAGAAACGTTATGTAGTAGGACTCGGAGAAGTCCTGTGGGATGTACTTCCCGAAGGTAAGAAACTGGGTGGCGCACCCGCCAACTTCGCCTATCACGCCGGACAGTTCCTTGGCATGGACAGCACCATCGCCGTCAGCGCACTGGGCGAGGACAAACTGGCCGACGAGACCATCGAGGCCCTGAAGGAGCACGGCCTGAACGACCTGCTGCCTCGCGTACCTTATCCCACCGGCACGGTGCAGGTGCAGCTCGACGAGCAGGGCATTCCCACGTATGACATCAAGGAAAACGTGGCTTGGGACAACATCCCCTTCGATGACGACATCGCCGAGATTGCCCGCAACTGCCGCGCCGTTTGCTTCGGCTCATTAGCTCAGCGCAACGTGGTCAGTCGCGAGACCATCCAGAAGTTTCTTGATGCCACACCCGCCGACTGCCTGAAGATCTTCGACATCAACCTTCGCCAGCAGTTCTATACGCAGGAGATTCTGCGCAAGTCGTTCCAGCGTTGCAATATCTTGAAGATTAATGATGAGGAACTGGTGCTTATCGGCCGTATGTTTGGCTATCCCGGTCTTGACATCGAGAACAAGTGCTGGCTCATTCTGGGTAAGTACAACCTCGACATGCTCGTTCTCACCTGTGGCACTAACGGCAGTTACGTATTCACTCCTGGTCACGTATCCTTCCAGGAAACGCCTAAGGTCAAAGTGGCCGACACTGTAGGAGCTGGAGACTCTTTCACCGGCTCCTTCGTGGGCAGCATCCTCAACGGCAAGTCCGTGCCTGAGGCTCATCGCACCGCCGTTCAGGTTAGTGCCTATGTCTGCACCCAGAACGGTGCCATGCCGACCTATCCAAAAGAACTACTGAAATAAAGCAATCCTATTTCATTCAACGCCAGAACACATACCATGTTTGTTCTGGCGTTTTTTTAGTGCAATTGTTGTAGCCTATTAAACGTACGCACCTTTTAATGAAGGTTAAATTCGTTAAATCTGCTCCCGTTTTTGCACATTTCAAATTCGTCAATTCACTTTTCTACCATTTAACGAGGAAGTTGCTGATTATCAACGCTTAATACATTCTCAGTACTGGTAGCGGCCTTGAAATAGTTCTCTCTCAGATTAAAGAACCTTTTGCAATTAATCACAAGGTTTTCCAGTATTATGATAATAAAAATCTTTTTACTAAAGCTACTCTCTACGTTCCTGCTGGCACAAAAGCAAAGTACGAATCGACTAATGGCTGGAACAATTTCGCTACAGTTATTGAGATGGGAAGCGGAATACCTTCTACGGCTGGCGACCTGAATGGCGACAAAGTAACTGACGTGGGCGACGTCATAGAGATTTTCAATTTCATGGCAGCACCCTCAGAAGATGCGGGGGACTTCGACCTTAATGACGACGGCAGCGTGGACGTGGGCGATATTATGATGCTAATAAATAAAATAGCGGGATATTAACAGAAAATACAATTACCAAAAACTGAAGAGAAATGAAGAACAAGAGGTATTATATAATTGGATTGTGCTTTTGGCTGGTGGGAATAACACTGGCAAAGGCAGACCCTGCAGACCCAAGCGTAAAAAGGCTGATAGAGACAGTTGACGGGGAGAGAGTTGAAGTCCAGCTGATAGGAGACGAATACGGTTTCTATTGGAAGTCAGTCGTCGACAATCGCTGTTTTGTGGAAGCCGCAGGCCATCCGGGCAGGTTTTCCAGAGTGAATCCGGAAAGCATCCTAAGCAAAGCTCGCATACGACGGAGCGCACAAGAGCAAGAGTCCACAAGCCTTAGGAGCACGTCGGAACAGGGCTATCCATGTGCAAAGAAGAAGCTGACAGGGAAACAACGTATTCCAGCATTGCTCGTAGAGTTTCAAGACGACAGGTTCTCTACGCCTGACGTGACGGCAACGTTCAACAAACTACTCAACACGAAGGACTATAATGAAGGAGAAAATGTGGGCAGTGTGAAAGACTACTTTCTAGCACAAAGCAACGGACTGCTGGAATTAGACTTCGATATAATTGGGCCTATCAGGATGGCAAACGATGTTGCGTACTACGGAAGAGATGACGATGATGGGCATATAGACATACACATGCCAGACTTGGTTAGCGAGGCTGTGGCCGCCGCCGACCCAAACATAGACTTCTCTATATACGACTGGGACAAGGACGGCACCGTTGACCATGTCTTGGTAATCTTTGCTGGTCTTAGTCAGTCGTCAGGAGGAACGTCAGACAACATCTGGTCACATAAAGGCGTCACGTCTGCCTTTCGTAATGGCGTCAGGATCTATGAATATGCATGTGCGCCAGAACTCCGTGAGTATTACGAGGGAATACGGTTGGCCAGCATCGGAACGATCTGCCATGAGCTGTCCCATAGTTTCGGACTGCAAGACACTTACGATTATACAACGGGTAACTACGGGACGCACGGCTGGGATCTCATGGGAACAGGCAATCATAACAATAGTGGTTATACACCGGCAGGGTATACAGCCTTTGACAAAATGTTCTGCCGATGGCAGCAACCAATAAAATTAGAAGAAGATGCTTTTGTAGACAACATACAGCCAATGGCAGATGGCGGAAATTTCTACCTGATACCCAACGACACCTATCCCAACGAATTCTATCTTTTGGAAAATCGTCAATTAAAAGGCTGGGACGCAAAACTGCCTGGTCATGGTATGCTTATCATGCATGTAGACTATGATGAAACCTTGTTTCATAGAAACATTGTGAACCTAAACAAGGAAGGGAATGATCATGAGCGTTGCGGACTCTTCTTGGCAGACAATGACCCCACGCTTTCAAGTATGTCAGAAGAGTGGATAAAAAGACTTACAGGGAGACCTCTATCCTTACAAAGAAAATAACATGCTAACCAACACGTCAATTCCAAGTTCCACATTGTTCCACCCGAATATTGACGGATCTTACCTAATGAGCAAACCTGTTACAAACATAGTTGAGAACACTGATGGCACCATGAGCTTCCACTTTGCCAATGACATTGCAAAACAAGATATATTCTGTCTCACTGCCAGTAGTGATACCCTGCGATTTCTGTCGGATACAGATGTCAAACTAAAAGTTACTATAACCAATCATTCTTATCAACAATACACTCGATACGTAGGTGCCTATGCGTGGATTATAGAGAATGGTGAGAAAATACTACACGAGGCACGCGCTTTCAAACAGTTAGACCTGGAACGTGGGCAGCAGGAGGTATGTGAGTTTACGCTTACTGGACTTGATGATAATACAGACTACGAAGTTTGCTTGTATTACTATAAAGACAGCTCTACAGGTACATGGACAAAAATAGGTGAACCGTATAATCTAAACATGACAGACAGGAACTTGTTTAAATTGACGGTCCAAGATGACGAGAAAATCACAGTTCTGTCTGATAACACGGTTAAGCTTGAGGTAACACTTCATAATGAGTCGTTCATGTCATATACTCGTGCTGTTGGAGCATATATATATAAAAAGGTTGATGGCGAATGGAAAATCCAGCAGCCGAGATCATTTGTGTCGAAAGATTTTGATGCTTATTCTGACATGAAATACGATTTTTATCTAACGGGATTGGAAAAAGATGTAGAATACCGTCTATATTTGTTCTATTATCAGGATGGACAAACGTCTAATTGGACATCAATAGGTGAATCATATAGTATAACGATTGACGATAGTATTATTCCTGCAAAGGGCGACCTGAACGGCGACGGCCAAGTGGGATTAGGCGACATCGCGGAAATAATTAACTTCATGTCCGGCTCCTCCGCTATTCCTAAGGATTTGGTTGACATCAACTGCGACGGAAGCGTGGACGTGGGCGACATCATGGCGCTCATCAACATCATGGCGGCTTCGCAAGCAAATGCTGCCCGCACCACAACAGCAAAACCGAACGATTATAGATAAATAATATTATTAACATACAAAAAAACAACAACTATGAAAAAGACCAAGACTATTCTTTTTAGCGCACTGCTGCTTTCTGCAAGTAGTGCAATGGCTGATAGTTACATTACTGCAAGTAATGTGAGCATTATGCCTGATGGAACGGCAGAAATGGTTCTTACTGCAAATTACACCAACTCTGAGAGTTCAGAGGCAGGTGCTTGGCAATTCACGTTTACTCTTCCTGAGGGTATAAGTGTTGCAACAGACGATAGTCAGACAACCCCTGCTTGGGCTAATTTGTTTTCTGGCTGGGATAAGACGAATGACAAGTATGTAAGGGAACTATCAACCGAAGTAAATCCTGATGGCTTTTTCCTTATGGTACAAAAAGTTGCCGGTAGCACAAACACTTATCAGGCCATAGCTTTCCAGACAGATGTCGCAACTAAGAAAACAGTGGAAACACTTAAGAGCAATAATGGTGTTGTTAGTGGCAAACTGGGCACAATCACTCTAAAGGCAGATGCTTCTTTTGCTGGTCACAAGGGTTTTACCATTAGCGATGTTAAGATTGCAGAGGTGTCCAACGAGGTTTTCACTGGCGACATGGTGTCTCTTAAGGTAATTCGACAGGGTGATGTTAATGGCGATGGAAAGTTGGGGTTGCTGACTACACATCCATAGTAGACTGGGAGACGGGCAATGTAGGCACTCTTGTGTATGTGCGGCAAGGCCGGAAGGTGGTGGTTAGGTAACTGACGGTAGCCACGGAATATGAGTGCAGGAGGCACGCGCCAGCATGAATGGCGCTGCCTCCTGCCTTTGTTACAGAGTGTTCACCATGTCGGCGTAGATGTGTTCAGCCGTTCTGCTGGGCCCCAATGCGAAAAACGACTGACCCGATTATTGTCAATAGAATCATTTTTATTGATTATCATACACAGAATTTTGGAAAAAGGGTGTCAGGGTGACAGAACGCCCTGTCACAAAGGGTTTGCACCCTGTCTGAGGGTGACAGAGGGTGACAGGAGGGTGACATTAAAGTTAAGGAAATTAACAAAAAAAGGAAATTTTATGTGTTTTTTTGAAAAAAAGGTTGACACGCTGACACAATGCCTATGTACAGGGCGTTTGCAGCCTTTTTCAAGGGTGACACGGGTGACACAAGGCTGACACATTTGCTGGGCGGCGAGAGGAATTTTTCGTGCTGTGCGGTTGAACAGCAGTATGACCGCAACGCGGTCACCTCTAAATAACCGGG
>JAFSKJ010000063.1 GCA_017449025.1 Prevotella sp.
AGCGTCATTTCAACCGCACAGGTCGAAAAATTCTGCCTACACTGCCTACATTTTGCCTACACTGTTTATCGTCTTGTAAACCAGCAACTTATATAATAGTGTAGGCAATGTAGGTAAAAAAGTAACATTATATTATTATTTCTTTTTATGCATTCGGACGCTGCGGTTACCGAGCGTAGACGCTTTCAGCGTCTTTCAACCGCACAGCACGGAAATTATGGTGAGCGAGTGGAAAAAAAGAGAAATGGGAGCAGCTATTAGGATTTTTTTTATTAACTTTGCCCGCGAAATGACAAATGCGACTTGAATAATAACGACAACTATGACAACCTGGACAATATCTTACTGCCGCAACCACAGTCTTCGGAGTTCAGACAAGTTGTCTTAGCGGTTTTGGTTGTCGTATAAGAAAAAAACAGAAAGAACAATGAAAAACAATCCTGATGAGGGCATCCGCCCTGCAACGGACGAGAGCGTTGATGGCGTTAGTAATGTGTTGATTCCCAAGAAGTATCTTGTCACATTCATCCTCGTCACCACCCTGTTTGCACTGTGGGGGTTTGCCAACGACATCACAAACCCGATGGTGGCAGCATTCCAGACATTGATGGAGCTGACGGCCGCGAAGGCCTCGATGGTGCAGTTTGCCTTCTACGGAGGCTATGCCACAATGGCCATCCCCGCCGCCCTGTTCATACGCAAATACAGCTACAAGAGTGGCATATTGCTTGGCCTGGCTCTTTACGCTACGGGTGCATTTCTCTTTATTCCTGCCGCTGCCCAGCAAAGTTTCACGTTCTTCTGCCTGTCGCTTTACATTCTGACGTTCGGACTGGCATTCTTAGAGACCACTGCCAACCCCTTTATCCTTTCCTTAGGAGCCAAGGAGACGAGCACACGCCGTCTGAACATGGCGCAGGCTTTCAACCCCATAGGGTCGCTTTGCGGCATGAGCGTTGCCTCTTTGGTGGTGCTGCCACAGCTGCTGAGCGACCGCCGCGACGCTACTGGACAAATAGTGTTCGGAGCCTTGAGCGAGGCGGAGAAGGCAGTCATCCGCGTTCACGACCTGGCCGTAATCCGCAATCCGTATGTGGCCATAGGCGTTGTTGTGCTGGCTATGTTCGTCATCATTGCTCTCACCAAGATGCCGAAAACTCAGAGCGAGGAACAGAAGGCTTTGGGCATGACTCACACCACAAGGCAGACTCTGGGCAACCTGTGGCACAACACCATCTACCGCGAGGGTGTGCTTACCCAGATGTTTTACGTGGCTGCCCAGATTATGACGTGGACCTTCATCATCCAGTATGCCGACAACTTAGGTATCAACAAGGCCACAGCCCAGATGTATAACATTGTGGCCATGTCGCTCTTCTTATGCAGCCGCTTTGTCTCCACCTTCCTCATGAAGTATGTCAACGGACGCCGCCTGTTGGCAATCTTCGGCTGTGGTGCCGCCTTGTGCACACTCGGTGCCATCGGCATAGTGGGCATGGCCGGTCTCTACTGCTTGGTAGGCATCAGCTTTTTCATGTCGCTCATGTTTCCCACCATCTACGGCATTGCGTTGGAAGATGTAGACAGTCAGGATTCTACGCTGGGCGCAGCATTCTTGGTGATGGCCATCGTGGGCGGAGCGCTCATGCCGCCGTTGCAGGGCATGATCATCGACCTGCAGACCGTGTTTGGCCATCCTGCCGTCAACGCCTCGTTTGTCCTGCCCCTTATCTGCTTCCTTATCATTATTGGTTATGGTTACCGCTCTTATAAGAGGATTGAGGGTTGAGTATGACGTGCTATCACCCTCTTAACACTTCGCTGGCACCTCCGCCTCGTTTTACATATCCTTTCTGCTACGAGCCGCATCCATTGGCGTTGCAGGCAGTGGCCGAGGTGGAACGCTACCTTATGCATTGGGACCATGAGCCTGGTCGCGACCAGCGTGAGGGTAAGATGCTGGGCGTGCTGGTTGTGGAGCGCACAGGTGGGGAGCTTGGATTCCTTGCAGCCTACTCTGGGCTGCTCGACGGACGAAATGACTGGCCGTGGTTTGTGCCGCCTGTCTTCGACTCCCAGCAGCCCGACGGCCACTTCAAGCAGCGTGAGCGTGAAATCAGTGAACTTACAGTAAGAATAGCCTCGCTGCCGTCGGACAGCCCAGAGGCTGTAGAGCTAAAGGAGCGACGCCGCCTGATGTCCGAGGAGCTTCAGATGTGGCTTTTCCGCCAGTACCGCCTTCTCAATGCCCGCAGCGAGGAGCGCGATGTTGTTGAAGTGTGGCAGGACTACCACTGTTCACCGAGTCTGCGCCGCAAGTTTCCGCTGCCGCCCGGCGGCACTGGCGACTGTTGTGCTCCTAAGCTGCTGCAGTATGCCTATCGCATGGGCCTTCGCCCTGTAGTTATGGCCGAGTTCTGGTGGGGACCGTCGCCGAAGAGCGAGATACGCCACCACCGTCAGTTCTATCCTGCCTGCCGTGGAAAGTGCAAGCCAGTGCTGACGTGGATGTTGCAAGGCCTTGACGTAGACCCTAATCCCGAAACGCTTGGGTTTGAGAAGCTTGAGATTGGCGTTGTCTATGAAGACGACGCATTGATGGTGGTTGAAAAGCCGGCGGGCATGCTCAGCGTGCCTGGCCGCGAGGAAAGCTACTCTGTTGCCACCTTGATTGCTGCCATGCGCCCTGGCGCCTCTGTAGCACATCGGCTCGACATGTGGACGAGCGGCCTGATGGTTGTTGCCAAGACTGCCGAGGCTTTTTCCAACCTCCAGCAGCAGTTTGTACACCGCTCGGTAAGAAAGCGTTACATGGCTGTTGTCGAGGGCACCCCCGACCGTCCTAATCATGGCGAGATACGTCTGCCTCTATTTTCCGACCCTCTCAATCGTCCGCGCCAGACTGTAGACTACCGTCGCGGAAAGACAGCCGTCACTGCCTACGAGCTGTTGGGACCTCATGCCAAGGGTACGCTCGTGGCTCTCTATCCGCACACTGGCCGTACCCATCAGTTGCGCATGCACTGTGCCCATCCCAACGGTCTCGGATGCCCCATCGTTGGAGATGAGCTTTATGGTCATCAGCCACTCCTTCCCCCCGGGCATGGCCAGCGCCTGCTGCTCCATGCCGAACAGCTCTGGCTGCTTCATCCTACCGATGGTCGCCCTCTGCATTTCTGTTCTCCGTGCCCATTCTAACAAGATTAAAGATTAAAAAAACATCTTACCATTTGTCCTTTGTCTGAATATTGTCAGCCCAGTGGTGGTCTTTGGGGAAAGGCTTTCCGTTCCAGGCCTTCACCTGCGTCCACGGTTCAGCCTCTGACGTCCAGAAGGGGTGGTCGGCAGGAAGGCCGAGCGGCATCAGCGACAGCGAGGTCATGTAGAGTGAGCCGTTGTTGGTGTACCAGTCGGCCACATCGGGCTGTGAGCCGCAAAAGCCTATGGTGAGATAGCCTCCGGAGTTGAAGTTGTCATTGTGGTCGTACATGCGGTGCATGACGGCGGTCAGAGCCGAGCGCACCTGGGCATTGCTCAGCTCCTTGGGCAGTTTCTGCTGCCAGGCGAGCATAGCCAGCGGCTGCAGTGCAGCCATGCGATACGGTATGCTGCGTCCGAATACGGGGAAGGTGCCCTCGGGCGATATGAAGCGCTCCAGAATGATGGAATACTTCTGTGCCCGCAGCAGCTGGCGGTCGTAGTATTTCCCGTAGTCAATGCGCGTGTTGGCGCGGGCGTCAATCATGTTCTGTAGGGTTTCAAGGTACATGGGGTGGAACACATAGCTGCTGTAGTAGTCGAAGGCAAACGATGGGCCGTCGGAAAACCAGCCGTCACCAACATACCACTCCTCCATCTTGCGTATGGTCATCATCACGCGGAAGTCATCGTAGGCTCCGCGTCCTGCGGCCTTTGCCAGGAAGCTCTCGATGACCGACGAGAACAACAGCCAGTTGGTGTAGGGCGGCTCTATTGTGCGCAGCTTCTGGAACTCCTTTATATAACGTTGTTTGGTGAGTGTGTCAAGTGGCACCCACAGCTGGTCGTAGCCACGGATGAACGACTCGGCAATGTACGCTGCATCCACAAGGTTCTGTCCGGCAACGCCCCAGCACAGGTAGTCGGGCGATGCAGGGTCAACGCTGTTTTTGTAAGAGGCCAGTGCCCACTGGCGCAGCTGGCTCCTCATGGCGGCCTCAGGGCTCCCATCGTCGTTGGTCAGAGATAACCATGGTGCTATGCCGGCCATCAGCCTCCCGAAGGTCTCCATATACACCACCTTCCGGTTACGGTTGTCGAACGACGGGCTGAACTCTGTCTGCATGTTTTTCTGTAGCTCGCCCTTTGCCATGTTCTCCAACACGGGCTGCGCCATGCGGTAAGCCACAGCCACCCAATAGTCGCGGTCGCTCTCGGTGGTCTTCTTCGTTTTCTTTGCCACGGCTGGCGTCAGCAGCATCAAGGCTGCCAAGAATGTGATAGTTAGTCGCTTCATAATACAATAGCCTTAAGTTTGTGTCCTTTAGTCCTGCAAAGATAATCATTTTCCCAAAGATACACCACTATGTGGAGTTAAAGGGAGTTAAAGTAGTAATAAACTGCCAAATTCTTAGTACCTTTGCGGTCGCAAAAGAAAACTGATATGGAAAACGAACTGAATTATCTTGACCGCAACGAGTTTAACTTTGAGCCGTCGGAAGAAGTAAAGAAGGCCATCCGTGAGTTTGACATCCGCAAGTTGGCATTCTACACACGCATTTACGACCAGGGCAAGAAGAGCATCTTCTCTGTTTTTCTCTCCGAGCTTTACAACATTGACGAAAAGCAGATTCTTCTTGGCTATGGTGCCGAAGACTTGCTGAAGAAAACTGTGCACTACTTCCTGACCGAGGGTGGGTCGAAAACCATGCTGATACCCAAGTTCTCGTGGTGGTACTACAAGTCCATAGCCGACGAGGTGTCGGGCACCACACTGCAGTATCCCGTCTACGAAGATGACGATACGTTCAGCTACGACTTCGAAGGCCTGAAGAAGATGGTTGACGAGCTGCAGCCGAAAATCCTGCTGGTAGCATCGCCCAACAACCCCACGGGCAACGGCCTCACCCCAGAGGAGATGGAGCGCCTGGTGGATATGGTGCCGCAGTCTACCATACTGCTCGTGGACGAGGCATACGCCTCTTTCATCAGCAATGATGCCTCGTACGTGAAGAACCTCATAGAGAAGCATCCCAACATCGTGGTTTGCCGCACATTGTCAAAGTTCTACGGTCTTCCGGGCCTGCGCATGGGCTTCGGCTTCATTGGCAAGGGTGAGGAGATGGAGCACTTTGCCAAGTACGCCAACATGTACTTGGGCTACGACCGCCTGTCGGAGGAAGTGGCCATTGCCGCCTTGAAGAGCGACGCCCACTACCGCAAGATAGCCGCTGTTATGCAGGAGGCCCGCGAGATGTACGCCAGCGAGCTGGGCAGCTTAGATGGTTTCAAGGTCTATCGCAGCCGCGCAAACTTCATACTCATCAAGTATCCTGTCAATCTGAAGCAGGCCCTTCAGAATGCACTTGCGGCAGAGTCCTATAAGGTGAAGTTCATGAACGAGCCTGGAATCGACACCCACATGCGCATAACCTTGGGGCGCCGCGAGCAGAACCGCACCGTGTGCGACACCATTCTGCGTGTGGTAAACGATAACAGCAACCTATAACCCATGCCCGTAGCAATGGACAACAAGCAGCCAACGATTGGGGTGATTCTGGCAGCGGGCATGGCAAAGCGCCTGCGCCCACTTACAGACACCTGTCCCAAGTGCCTGCTGAAAGTGGGTAGCCGCACACTGCTGCAGCGCACCGTCGACGCTATGGCAGCCACTGGCATCAGAGAGTTTGTCGTGGTTACCGGCTACCGTAGCGAGATGATCCGCAACTTCCTCAACTCCTACCTCTCTCCACTTACCTCAAAAGTCACGTTTCTTGACAATGCCGACTACATGAACAACAACAACATCTACTCGCTGTGGATGGCCAGCAAGGTGTTCCGCGGCAGGAATGTGCTGCTCATGGACAGCGACATTCTCTGCGACCCGGAGGCCGTGGCGCGGGTTGGTAGCCACCCGTCGGCAGCACTGGCCGTGCAGCGCCACGAGTTAGGCGAGGAGGAGATGAAGGTTGTGGTAGACGACAGCGGGCGCATCACCGCCATTAACAAGACCTGCAACCCGGCCGAAGCCATAGGCGAGAGTGTGGGCATAGAGCGCCTGTCGGCAGAATACAGCACCGCCTTGGCTTCCGAGCTTGACCAGATGATAGAGCATGAGGGACTGATAGACATCTTCTACGAGCGTGCCTTTGAGCGCCTTATTCCACAGGGGCACACGTTCGACGTGGTTGACACCACCGACCTCTTCTCCTACGAATTAGACACTCCCGACGACTACTACCGTGCGTCGGAGCAACTGCCACCACACCTTTATTAATATATTACAATGCAGGAAACGCGCATCTCGGTTGTCATCAACACCTACAACGCCGAGCTCCACTTGGAGCAGGTGCTTGAGGCTGTCAAGGATTTCGACGAGGTGGTGGTGTGCGACATGGAGAGCACCGACACGACACGCCAGATAGCCAATCGCCACGGCTGCCGTATAGTTACCTTCCCCAAAGCCGACCATAAGAGTGCCGAGCCGGCGCGCACCTTCGCCATCCAGAGTGCCTGTTCACCGTGGGTGCTCGTGGTCGATGCCGACGAGATTGTCACTCCGCAGCTGCGCGACTATTTATACCGCCGCATCAGCCAGCCTGACTGCCCGCAGGGGCTGTACATCCCTCGCCGCAACAAGTTCTTCGGGCAGTGGATACGCTCGCGGAGCATCGACTACCAGTTGCGCTTCTTCATCCGCGAGGGCACCGTATGGCCACCTTACGTGCACACCTTCCCCCAAGTACAGGGAAGGGTTGAGAAGATTCCTGTAAGTGAGAGCGGCGTGGTGCTTGAGCATCTTGAGGACGAGACCATGCACCAGTATATAGCCAAGGCCAACACCTATACCGACAATGAGATGCTGAAGCGCATGGACAAGGGCTATGGTGTCGGCGCACTGTTGTTCCGTCCGGCGTGGCGCTTCTTCAAGAAGTACGTTCTCGACGGTGCCATGTTCGAGGGGCGGCGCGGACTTATCCGCTCGCTGCTCACGGCAGAGTACCACTTCATGGTGGTTGCCAAGATCATGGAGAAGGAGATAAGGGAGGGCAAATAGCCGCACAGCTATTTGCCGAGCAGGCGGCATAGCCAGTACACAAAGAGCAGCCGAGGCAGCAGCCTTAGCTGCTCTTTCCATGTGTCCACCTCTCGGATTACCGCTATATTGTCGCGCAGCCCGCGTGAGCGCAGGGTGTTTGAAACGCCGCCCGTGTCAAAGCAGGCTATGGCTATGGGCAGCTGCATGAAACGGGCACCGCCAAGGTAGAGCAGCTTCATCTGCTTGAAGTCGGCCGACATGGGGTGTGACGTGTCGAAGGGATGACTGCGCACGCTGCGGGCTCTGACAATGGCACTCTGGTGGCAGAAGAACATGCGGTGGGAGTTGTGCGGCGGCTCCGCTTTCTTCACGGTGCCGCCTTTCACCACGTCGCCGTAGATGACGTCGGCATGGCGCTTCTCGGCAAACACCCGGTCGAGCACGTCGGGGGCGGCAAACGTGTCGCCGGCGTTCATAAACACTATCCATTCTCCCGTGGCCATCCTTGTCCCCTTGTTCATGGCATCATAGATGCCTCCGTCGGCCTCCGACACCCACCGCGACAGTCTTCCGCCATAGGTGCCAAGCATTTCCGGCGTGCCGTCGGTCGATGCGCCGTCCACAACTATATACTCCAGGTTGGGGTATATAAGGGCGTCGATGCTCTTCATGGTTGCCTGCAGCTGCTCCCGGCAATTACGGCATACCGTTATCACACTCACCTTAGGTTTGTCCATGCTTGCGGAATTTGCGGGTGTCGTTATACTGTCGGTAGGGCAGGTTGTAGTCCAAATAGAAAAAGTTGTGCTGACGCTGCTTGTCGCCAGGGGGAATGGTCATATAGTCGCCATACTTGTTGGCAAGATACTTGTCCCACTGCTCAATGCCCATCAGCTGCAAGCCCTCGAACTCTATGGGTGTTGGCGTGCCCAAGACGCTCTTGTCTATGATGCCCTTGAAACCGTCGTCGTAGTCGAGCACTTGTTTCGACTCATCGTAGCTGCAGCCCTGCCTCAACTGCCTGATGCGGCGTTGCGCCCACTCCCGGCTGAAGAGCCTCTGCACTGCCAGCACCGGCCATGAGCTTGGCCCGTGGCCGTGCTTGTACGGGTTGCGGTTGAGAAAGTATATCAGCTTGTCCAGTACGGCATAGCGCATGGTGAGCAGGCGCTGATGCAGACGGCTGTCGGGCATGCCGTCGATGGGAAACACATCTATATATATACCTCCGAGGTAATCGCTGTGCTCGCGCTCTATCAGTGTGGTGTCGGCGTTAAGCACCTTGCCGAAGCCTCCGGGGTATGAAGGGTTTGTTTCATGGCATACGGCCTCAAATGGTTTCGGCAGCCATTCTTCGGCATGCTGCATGAACAGCTCGTAGTCGGGGCGTGGCATGCAGATGTCCATGTCGTCGTCCCAGGGTATGAATCCCTTGTGGCGCACAGCACCAAGCATGGTGCCCGCCCATAGGTAGTAGCGCAGGTGGTGGCTCCTGCAGACCTTGTCTACGGCTTTCATAATCTCGAGTATGCTCAATTGCAGAGGGCGGATGTCGTACTGTGCCATAACTTGCTTGTTATTGGAAAGTGTCTAAAAAAGCTGGTCGTAGATGTCAAGCATCTGACGGGCAATGCCTGCCCCGCCAAAACGGGTGATATACTGCCTGCTGCTATGGCATCGGTCGCTGTTACGCCCCTCGGCCAGCAGACGGCTCAAGGCGTCGGCGGCAGCATCCACGTCGTCGGGGTCTACATAGAGGCTGTCTGGTCCGCCGGCCTCCTCTAAGCACGAGCCTGTGGCAGCCATCACCGGCAGTCCGCTGGCTATGGCTTCAATGACAGGTATGCCGAAGCCTTCGTAGCGTGAGGGATAGGCGAACACCGATGCCGAGCGGTAGAGGGCTGCCAGCTCCGAGTCGCCAATGCCGTGCAGCATGTGCAGACGTTTGCCGGTGCCGTGCTGTCGGGCGTAGTTGCCCACGCTCTCGGCGTATGGCGTGGAGCGCCCCACGGCCACAAGGTGTATCTCTTCAGGCAGCAGCTCAAGCGCCTTGACAAGCAGCAGCAGGTTCTTGCGCTCCTCTATAGAGCCAACGGTGAGCACAAAAGGAGTGGGTATGCCTGCCACCGTAGGTGCCTCTTCTGCTGCTGCCTTCTGCTGGAACAGCTGGGCACAGCTCTGGTAAACAACGTTCACGCGGTCGGGGCTTACGCCCCCAATCTCCACTATGTCGCGCTTCGTACATTCGCTGATGGCTATGATGACGTCGGCCTCTTTCAGTGCGTGGCGGAACTTCTGCCGATAAATCTGTACGTCAATGCCGTGGTAGTACTCCGGATGGCGGATGAATATCAGGTCATGTATGGTTACAACTGAGCGTATGCCCGCCCTCTGCAGCCCGTGTGGCAGTTCGCCAGACAGCCCGTGAAACAGTTGTACGCCACGCTTGCGCATGTCGCCCACAATGAACCGCGAGCGCCACAGGTCGCGTTGCAGGCGCAGTCTCATGTAATGCCGGTGCTGCGGATAGACGTAGCTCAGCGTTGCATCTTCTTCCATCTGGCACCGCAGGTTCGCGTTCCCGCCGTCCGGAGTGAAGAGCAGCAGACGGTGGCCGGGAGCCTCGCGATGGATGTCGGCCACGAGCGTTCGCCCGTAGTTGCCAAGTCCTGTGGCATTGTGTACTATTCGCTTCGCATCGAAACCGATTATTTTCTCCATCACGATGCAAAGATACCATATTTTGACCTTTTTCACAAATTTTCCGCACAAAATGTTGCATGTTTCGGTAAAAATCCGTACTTTTGCTGACAATATGTAATGTAAATCACCTTACCATGGAGAAAATAGACTTACTGGACAAGAAAATCCTGAGCATCCTGTCGAAAAACGCACGCATACCTTTCAAGGATGTGGCAATAGAGTGTGGCGTCTCGCGCGCAGCCATACACCAACGTGTTCAACACCTTATAGAGGCCGAGGTAATCACCGGCAGCGGATTCTATGTCAATCCCAAGAGCCTCGGCTACTCAACATGCACCTACGTAGGCATCACTCTCGAGAAAGGTTCCATGTACAAGAACGTTGTAGAAGAGCTGCTCCACATACCTGAGATTGTGGAGTGCCACTTCACCACCGGACCATATACCATGCTGGTGAAGCTCTACGCCCGCGACAACGAGCAGCTCATGGAACTACTCAACGGGCGGCTACAGGGCATCAGCGGAGTTGTAGCTACCGAGACGCTAATATCCCTCGAACAGAGCATCAAGCGTGAGATCATCGTCTCTGTCGATGAATAACAACCCCTTCTGTCTAAAACCATCACTTCACCCAGTTACCATAATCAAGAATGTTCGACCTTAAAGCACAGCTTGGCAACATCTACCGCCGATACCCCGAGGCACCGCGCCAGCCAGTCATTGGCATCACCGGAAACTACGAAGACCTGACCTGCCGCTTGGGGCAGGGCTACTACAAGCAGGTGATTGCTGCCGGAGCCATTCCCTTAATCATACCGCCATCGGCCAATGCCGACGCCATTGTAGGCACACTGCAGCACATCGACGGCCTGCTGCTCAGCGGAGGTGCCGACATCAACCCCTTGTACAGCGGTGAAGAGCCACAGACGCGATTGGGGCATATCAACAGCGAGCGTGACCTGCCCGAGCTTCTCATCACTCAGCTGGCCTACAACAGGCAGATACCCATTCTCGGCATCTGCCGAGGCATACAGACGCTGGCCGTAGCCCTGGGGGGGAAAGTGCTGCAGGACATTTCTGCCGCCATAAAGCACTCGCAGGATGCCGACCGCGCCGAGCCCACACACTCAGTAACCATTGAGCGCAACTCCACCTTATTTAATATATATAAGGAGGCACAACAGTCTTCATGCTTCAATGCTGAGTCGTCAACCCTCTATGTCAACTCCTTCCACCATCAGGCAGTGGGAGAGCCGGGGCCGCGATTCAGGGTCGTGGCCAAGGCTGCCGACGATGTCGTCGAGGCCATTGAGAGCACTGAGTGCAAGTCCATAATCGGTGTACAGTGGCATCCGGAATGCATGGGCGCTGCCGGCCTGCCGCTCTTCAAGTGGCTTGCCGCCGAGGCTGCAGCCTACAGGCAGACCCACGACACCCACGACCGCGTGCTAACACTCGACACACATTGCGACACTCCCATGTTCTTCAACCTGAAGGCAGCTGCTGGCAGCTCCTCAACAGAAAACCTCGGCGTGGAGTTCTCACACCGCGACGAACGCCTGTGCGTAGACCTGCATAAGATGACTGAAGGCCGGCAGGATGCAACAATCATGGTTGCATACCTGCCACAGCCCAAGATGGGAGAAACCTTCTCTGGAAAGGTACAGGGCGCTGCCGCCTCACCAAAGGACTATGCCGACCTGGTGTTCGACAAGATAGAGAACATCGTCGCTGCCAACAGCCACTACCTCAGCCTCGCCTACACGCCCGGCGACCTATACGAGAACAAGCGCCACGGACGCAAGTCAATAATGCTCGGCATAGAGAATGCACTGGCACTCAACGGCGAGCTGCAGAACGTGCAGCACTTCGCCGAACGGGGAGCCGTCTACATCACCCTCTGCCACAACGGCGACAACGACGTGTGCGACTCCGCACGGGGATGCAACACCCACTCCGGGCTTAGCCGCTTTGGCGAACAGGTGGTTAGGGAGATGAACCGCGTAGGACTCATGGTTGACCTCAGCCATGCAGCCGAGAAGAGCTTCTTCGATGCCATCGAGCTTAGCCAGACGCCCATAGTGTGCAGTCACAGCTCATGCAGGGCACTCTGCGACCACCCCCGCAACCTCACCGACGAGCAGATGCGACAGCTCGCAGCCAGCGGAGGCGTCATGCAGGTCACCCTCTACAGCGGATTCCTCAGAAAGGAAGGCCAAGCAACCATTGCCGACGCCATGCTCCACTTAGAACACGCCATAAAGATAATGGGCATCGACCACGTAGGACTCGGCACCGACTTCGACGGCGACGGCGGCATCATAGGCCTCGCCAACTCATCAGAGCTAATAAACTTCACCCGCCAGCTCCTCGCACGCCGCTACAGCGAGCGCGACATACAGAAGATATGGGGCGGCAACTTCCTAAGGGTGATGACCCAGGCGCAGAAAATGAAAGCAACCTAATAACCTACCAAACCTACAAAACCTACAAAACCTACAAAACCTACCCCACCCCCATGACCCCCAAAAACCTCATCATCCCAACCCTTTCCGCAGCCCTGCTCCTCCTTGCCGCCTGCGGCAACACCAAGAAGAGCACCGCCAACAACGCCCCCGCTCCCCAGCCAGTCTCCGTCACCTTCAGTGCCGACTCAGCATTCCTCTTCTGCCAGCAGCAGTGCGATTTCGGCCCCAGAGTCATGAACAGCCAGGCCCACGACCGCTGCGGAGAGTGGATAGCAGCCAAGTTCCGGCAGTACGGCCTTAACGTCACTGAGCAGAAGGCACTTCTCCGAGGCTACGACGGCACACAGCTGCGCAGCACCAACATCATTGCCGCCTACAAGCCCGAACAGCAGGAGCGCATACTACTCTGCGCACATTGGGACAGCCGACCATGGGCCGACAACGACCCCAACCCCGCCAACCACCACAGCCCCGTGATGGCAGCCAACGACGGAGCATCGGGCGTGGCAGTCATGCTTGAGATTGCACGACTGCTGCAGCAGACACCACTTACCATAGGTGTAGACTTCGTATGCTTCGACGCCGAGGACTGGGGCACACCGCAGTGGGCAGAGGCCGACGGCAGCGATGCCGACACGTGGGCACTCGGAGCACAGCACTGGGCAGCCAACCTGCACAAGTCCAACTACAGCGCACGCTTCGGCATACTCCTTGACATGGTGGGCGGACAGGGAGCACGCTTCTACAAGGAGCAGATGTCCACATATTATGCAGACGACGTGGTGAAGAAAGTGTGGGAGGCAGCAAAGACCGCCGGCTACGGCAGCTTCTTCCCCGCCGACGACGGCAATGCCATCACCGACGACCACCTGCCAGTAAACCAGACCGCAAAAATACCGTGCATCGACATCATACCCTACTACCCCGACTGCCAGGCAAGCAGCTTCGGACAAACATGGCACACCGTAGACGACGATATGGCACACATCGACCGCAACACCCTACAAGCCGTTGGCCAAACACTCCTACAAGTACTCTACAGCGAACCTTAAATCAACCTACAAAACCTACCTCAAATCTGTCCAGCCTCAACCATCAGCACCACACGCTCCGTCAGCCGGTCCGTGCCCTCAGCATCGTAACCCTTCCTCAGGCTCGCACCGAACATCCAGGCAAAGGCCTGCCACATTCCTGAGCGCACAGGACCCAAGAAGGCCTGCATAGCCTCGTAGGCCGTAGAGTTGCACTCACGGTCAACAAGCTTTATCAGCAACTTGCCCTGCGAATATGTCAGCTTCTTCATCTTGGGCTTGTAAGTCTTCACCAAGTCTGCCTCAACGCGCTTCATGTGCTCGTCCTTCGCCTTCTTGGTCGGAAGCATCTCCAAGGTCTCCGCCGTCTCCATCAGTATCATCCGCACCTGCTTTGCCAACGGCAACACGGTCTTCACGTTTCTCACCAACCGCATGTAGCTGCTAGCCTGCCGCTTGTTCTTGAATGTCAGCTTAGGGTAGACAAACACGTTCGACATCTCCATATACTGTATGCTGTCGCCGTGGTACTCCACCCTACCCACCTTTACCATCGGCACCATCGACGGCGGCTCACCGTCGGTGCCTACATCCGACAGCACATCCTTCTGCGCCAACGCCGCGCAGACGATCAGCTGCATCATGACTATGGCGGCAAGTCTCTTCATTGCGTTCTTCTTCATAAAGACGGCGGCAAAGGTAATAATAATCGCTGAGAAAAACAATATTTCCAGCTGAAAGTTTTGTACTTTCGGCTTTTTTGCGTACTTTTGCAGCCAGAGTGAATAATTAAGGCATCATTATTTACGATATGAGCGACAAGAGGGAATACATACGGTTCGACTGGGCCATCAAGCGCATCCTTCGCGACAAGACCAACAAGGAGGTGCTGGAGGGTCTCATCCAGGTGCTCATCAAGGAGCCGGTGACCATCACGGAGATCTTAGAGAGTGAAAGCAATAAGGACCGCAGCGAAGACAAGGGCAACAGGGTGGACGTGAAGGTCAGGACCGGGAAGGGTGAGATAATCATCGTTGAGGTTCAGCTGACTAAGGAGCGTGACTTCTTCCAGCGCATCCTCTT
Organism: Prevotella sp.; assembly: GCA_017449025.1. Classification (GTDB taxonomy): domain Bacteria; phylum Bacteroidota; class Bacteroidia; order Bacteroidales; family Bacteroidaceae; genus Prevotella. The sequence goes on from JAFSKJ010000063.1 coordinate 14,522, forward strand.
CGGCGCGGCAACGGCCATCAACGACCAGATAGGCGCCGGACAAGACCACGAGGTCATCAAGAAGGTCTATTCCGTCAACATCCTCTACTTCAACTTCGGCTCCGGCGACGACTATGCCTTCCACGGCGTGACCACGTTCCGCGGCATGACCAACGAGAACGCCGTGCTGGAGTTCAACAACGGGAACGAGAGGAAATACATGGACAGTGAGCGGCGGCGCATCACCACGCCCGACGAGGTGTTCCCCGAGTATTTCCTGCTGATAGTCGACCGCTTCAACGAAGTGGCCAGGACTCCCATCGAGGAGTGGATGGCCTACCTGAAGGACGGTGCCATCCGTGAGGACACCACCACGCCGGGTCTGCAGGAGGCGCGCCGCAAGCTGGAATACATGAGCATGACGGACGAGGAGCGCCGCGAGTACCGTGACTATATGGTCAGCGTGCATGCCGCCAAGGATGCTTGGGAAACCGCCTTGGACGAAGCTCGTGCGGAAGCTCGCTATGACGAGAAGGCAAACACTGCCCTCAAGATGAAGGCCAAAGGCTTTGCCATAGAGGACATTGCCGAGATAACTGGCCTCGCTGCAGAAGAGATTGACAGGCTGTAAAGCCTATATATTATTAATGATAAACACTTAAACACCCTACCGCCTATGACTTAGACCTCAGACTATAGACATAAATAGGAATTGAAGCGTCCGCTTGATTTCTTGTTCATCAAAATTTCGCCAAAATTTAGAACAGTCAAGAGTAAAAGCTCGGATGCTCACGCCGTTGGCGTGGGCTTTTACTCGTAGATGACTGTTAGGTGTTTGGCGATACCTTGATGAACGTAGACGAAGTGAAGTCCACGTTTTTTCTTTGTGTTCTTTATTACCAAACCAACAATTATTCACAACAGCTTAAATATTAACGAGTATGAGGAAAAAAATTATTCTATTAATGGTTTCGTTGCTACTGCCCGTAGCAGCCAGTGCGTACGATGTCTGCATCGACGGCATCTACTACGACATCGTGAAAAAGGCCAAGCAGGCCACCGTGACGTATGGAGACAATTATGAAGGAACCTATTCGGGCGATGTGGTGATTCCAGAAACAGTTGTCTATGATGGCGTGACCTTGGATGTGATAGCGATTGGAGACAGGGCCTTTTACGAATGTAAACTTAACTCACTCACCATTCCAAGCAGTATTAAAAAAATAGAAATGCCAGAATATCGTTACTTTGCTAAATCTATTGACACTTTGTTTATATCCGACTTGGCAGCGTGGTGTGCTATAGAGTTCAATAACGAATGGGCAAGTCCTGCCAGGTTTGCAAAAAACTTTTGTCTTAACAAGGAGGTCATATCAGAACTGGTGATTCCCGATGGTGTGACGGCCATCGGCATCTCTGCTTTTTATGGTGTCAAAACGCTGACGTCTGTCAAACTGCCTGACAGTGTGGAGTCCATAGGCTCTTGTGCATTTGCCGGTTGTACGGGGCTTAGGACTGTAACATGGGGTAAAGGCATAACGAGTGTTGGCGAAAGGGCCTTTAATGATTGTGAGAATATTGAGCGCGTCAACATCTCGGACCTGAAAGCGTGGCTTTCTATTGATTTTGGCGAATCTTATATAGAATTAGCTTTGGGGGTTGGGACTATTCGAAGTATTCAGAATCCCTTGTTTTATGCTGGTCACTTATATCTGAATGGTTCAGAGCTGACTGATGTGGTTGTTCCAGATGGTATTGAAACCTTGTACACTCACACATTCGAAGGTTTTACAGCAATGACGTCTTTGGTGATTCCTAACAGTGTGAAAAAGTTCGAGGCAAATGGGGGTAGAGTAGGGATGGAGCAACCCTGGTCAATGGGTGAATTTAAAGGTATTATTGGATGTTCTAATCTGAAAGGCGTAAAGATAGGAACTGGGTTGGAAAAGATGGAAATTGCTGGTTGTGCCGCCCTCACCTCCGTCGAAGTTGATGAAAGTCATATGAAGCTAATAATCAATAACTGTCCCTCGTTAACAGAGAATGACATAAAGATTGTCAAAGCAAGTGCGGTGTATATTATCAATTGCGATGCCATTACAGAATTGACGCCAGCGAATGTCACAGCGAATATTTCATCATTCAGAGTATCAGCATGCAGTGGACTCAAGAAGTTGCAGGTTTCAGATGAAACTTCTGGAGTCTATGTATCTGATTGTCCTGAATTGACAACAATCATATTGGGATTGGGAATCAGTGACGCTGTCAATATGTTACAGGTGAGTTCGTGCAAGGAACTTACTGACGTATATTGCCCAATAATTACTCCCTTGAAAGATGTTACTAATGCGTTCAGCGATGACTGCCAGATAGAATATGCCACACTGCATGTTCCTCAAGAATCCGTCAAACCTTACAAAGCCACCGAACCTTGGAGCGGGTTTGGCACCATTGTAGCCGCGAAGGAGGGAGAACCCGCATATACGCCCCTGCCGCCTTATGCGCTGCTGAGCGACGACAAGACCACACTCACCTTCTACTACAACAAAAACGACATCCCAGATGATTGCATGAAAGTCAGGCCGTTCAGCAGTGAATATTCCCGTGGCTGGAACAGCAACAGTAAGAGCATCACGACAGTCGTGTTCGACGAGTCGTTCGCTGACTTCACTGACCTGACCAGCACGGCTTACTGGTTCCATGGGTGTTCAAATCTCACCACTATCAAGGGTATCAAGAATCTGAAGACCGACAACGTGACAGACATGTCCCATATGTTCAGAGGCTGCGCCAGCCTGACAAGTCTCGACGTGAGCGGCTTTAAGACCGACAACGTGACAGACATGAGTCTTATGTTTCTTAATTGCGAGGGCCTGACGAGCCTCGACGTGAGTGGCTTCAACACGGCAAACGTGACGAGCATGAGCTATATGTTCTGTGGCTGCTCTGGCCTGACGAGCCTTGACGTGAGCAAATTCAACACGGCAAACGTGACGAGGATGGACTATATGTTCGATGGCTGCTATGGCCTGACGAGCCTCGACGTGAGCAAATTCAACACGGCAAATGTGACGAACATGAAGAATATGTTCTCTGGCTGTGGCCTGACGAGCCTCGACCTGCGCAGCTTCAACACGGCAAATGTGACGAATATGGTTTATATGTTCAGTGACTGCGGGAGCTTGATGACTATATACGCAGGCGACGGATGGAACACGGACAAAGTAGACATAAGTAGTTGGGGAACCTCCTATCCTATGTTCCAAAACTGCTACAACCTCATTGGCGGGGCAGGAACCAAATATAGCGGGGATGGCTACACCTATGCCCATATCGACGGCGGTGCGGACAATCCAGGCTACTTCACTTCCGATGTGTTAGAGCAGAAGCTGCAGCCATACGCCGCATTGAACTATAACAATAGCACGCTCACCTTCTACTACGATATTTATATGAATAACCGATATGGCATGAGCGTCGGGCCATTTGACAGTTCCACTTCCCGAGGCTGGGATAGCAACAGCAACAGCATCACGACAGTCGTGTTCGACGAATCGTTCGCCGACTGCACCGACCTGACCAGTACGGCTTACTGGTTCGCTGATTGCAATAAGCTCACCACTATCAGGGGCATCAAAAACCTAAAGACTGACAATGTGACGGACATGAAATCTATGTTCAAATCATGCCTCAATCTGAGGAGCCTCGACGTGAGCGGATTCAATACGGAGAACGTGACAGACATGGCCAGAATGTTCTCTTCCTGTGTTAGCCTGACTGACCTCGACGTGAGCAATTTCAACACGGAGAACGTGACGGACATGATGTATGCATTCTCTGGTTGTGGAAACCTGACAAGCCTCGACGTGAGCAACTTCAACACGGAGAAGGTAACGAACATGAGCAATATGTTCTCTAACTGCTCCAGCCTGAAGAGCCTCGACGTGAGCAACTTCAACACGGAGAAGGTAACGAACATGACGGAAGCATTCTTTGGTTGTAAAAGCCTGACAAGCCTCGATGTGAGCAACTTCAACACGGCTAACGTGACGAGAATGGACTATATGTTCTATGGCTGCTCCAGCCTTACGAGCCTCGACCTAAGCAGCTTCAATACGAAGAACGTGAGAAACTGGGAATGTATGTTCCGTAACTGCTCCAGCCTGACTACCATCTATGTCAGTGGCAGATGGAGTACAGCGAATGGGAACGGAGGCAATAATATGTTCTATGGCTGTACCAGTCTTGTTGGCGGACAGGGGACAACATTCGATGCCAACAACACCAACAAGACGTATGCCCGTATTGATGAGCCGGACAACGACGCGCCAGGCTACCTGACTTCAGCAAATAAAGAGTTAGAACCAGTTAATGAAGTGGATGAGATTGACTTTAGCGGCGATGGCAGCACTGTCAACGAGAACACAAACTTAGACGGCAACGTAATAGGGAACATATTCTACAGCATTGCCCCCACCGACGGCGGCTACAACAAGAGCGAGGGCTACATTGAGGTGACAAGGCCGACAAGCGACGACGATATGGACGCCATTGCGGGCAAGGATCTGTCAGACGACGCAATGAATGACTTCACCGGTATTATCTTCAAGGTGAACACTGGCAAGGGAACCATCAAGGTGAACGGCGAGACCACGGGAGGCATGACGCTGAAAGTGAAGATAGGCAATGCCCAGTCGATGGCGAAGACGTTGGATGTCAGGCAGAAGGCAACATTCCAATATAATGTGAGCGAACCCACCTACGTGTATATCTATGCCGGCAATAGCGGTGCGGCCTCAGCACGCGGCAACGGCGAGGAGCCGAGCCTGAAGATCTACGGCATTGAGTGGAAGCAGGATTCGGGCACGCCGACGGGCGTGGGCGACGCTCCGCTTCTAAATGATAAAGGAGAAAATCACAGTTACTACGACCTGCAGGGCCGGCGCATAGATGCACAGCCGAAGAAGAAGGGTGTGTATGTGCGGCAGGGCCGCAAGGTGGTGGTCAGGTGGTAGCTCTGCCCCTACAGTCGGCGGATTCAACAGAAGTCGTGTTTTTTCAAAAAACTGATGCGGAACGTGTAAGACGAAAAATGGTGTCTGATTCCCAAACATTGAGCTTCATCCGTAGAGTGGCACTCTACGGAGCTAAAGTGGCACTTTTTTGAAATTATGTGGCACTTTACGGTCGTAAAGTGCCACTCTACGGATGACCCCAATGTTTCACACACCGTTTTGTAAATAATTTACAATGTCCCCAGAGCGTATGTAAACGACAACTATGACAACTTGGACAACCTATCTGTGTCAGCGGGGCGGGCGAGGTCGCCCGCGTTCCTATGTGTCATCTCGTACGTACACGTCAGGTGGGAATGCCCCAGAGGGGCATGATAGGAGTAGCCAGCCATACAGCCATGCCGTAGGTACGGCGAAATGGCTGGTGGAATGTCGTAGGTAAGGATGCCTGCCTCGTAGGTAGGCGACAAACACCGCGGATTGTCGCGTACCTACGGCACGCCCGTTACCGCCACCGTCTCACCAGCCATTTCGCCGTACCTACGGCACGGCTGTATGGCTGGCTACTCCTTTATGTATAGTGTTAATAAGAAGTGTGCCAGACTCCTTGTGTACGAAGTCTGGCACAACCAAGATTTATTGCCTAATAAACTCTCCGGCAGCTCTTTCATTTGAGAGGTGACGCTTCAGTGTCATAGTGCCCTGCCCCACCCCAACTATTTTGTCGCCACCCGTTTCTTTCCTCCTGCTATGTATACGCCCTTAGCAGGCTTCTCCGGGAGCTGTAAGCCCTGAAGGTTGAAGATTGTTGAGGCTTGTGCCGGCGTCATGGGTATGGCGCTGATGGCGGTGACGTCGGCAGCGGCCTCGATGCTTATCTCTGCTGCGCTGGTCCATGCATTGCCGTTGATTTCGCTTTTGGCTACGAACTTCATGTATCGTGCTGCAACGGGAGTTGTGAGGCTTGCCTTCTGCAGGGCCGTGGTGTTCTTCAGCTGCCCCGTCACTGCCGCGCTGCCCCATTGCTTGCCGTCGGTGCTGAGATAGACCTCAAAGTCCTTGACCATGCCATTCTGGTTGCCGTCCTGGCGTGACAGATAGGTGATGGCTGTGACGAGGTATGTCTTTGCCATGTCGATGACTATTGTGTGCGGACATTGCGGCTCGTTGGCTCCCCACTCCGTATGCCAGAAGGTTGAGGTGTTGTTGTCGAAGGCCATACGAGCCTCGTTGCCAGAGTGCTGGCTGTCGGCACTGACGAGCTTCCATCCGTTCTTGACCACGAACATCGGGAACTCGTAGGTCATCACGGGGCTGTCTATCATGCCCTCTGCGGCGCAATATGCCTTGACGGTACAGGCATCATTGTTAAGTATCACCCCAGTGTACTTCTGGTACTCTCCGCCGTCTATGCTATAATATATTGTGGCGTTCTTGGTTGCGGTAGTCATGCGTATGCGTCCGCTGCTCACGCGCTCGCAGCTTACTGGCTGGCATACAGGCATGCTGACACATGCCCTGGCAGCCACGTCGTCGCCCTTGGCTACGGGCAAGATGAGGAATCGGAACGAGGTGTTGGCAGCGTGCAGCTCGTAGCTTTCCCTGACGTCAGGGCCGCAGGAGGCGTTACCTAAGCCGCGGGTGGCGGCATCAAGCGACACCACTGCCGTGGCACAGGTCTTGAACTGGTAGGTGTGTTTTGAGCGGTTGTCGCGATTGGTATAGTTGTCCTCGGGGCGGAAGTGCACCGCCGAGGCTGCCATCTGGTCGGGAGCCACAAAGAGCAGTCCGCAGCCGTCGCTGTTGGTGAGTGACATCCACCGCACCTCTTGCTTGGTACCGTGTTCCTGCGGCAGTATGTAATCTTCACGCTGGTCGCTGACGGTGCTGTGGTAGATGCCGGGCAGGCAGGCTTCCTTGCGGTCGCGATAGCTGTCCCATGGTCCACGGCCAAACCATGCCAGCTGCTCCATCTGTGAGGGCATCTCAAGGCGAAAGCCGAGCTTGGGGATGATGGCTCCGGTGGCCGACGGGCGTATGAACGAGTTGACCATCACCACGCCGTCGGCACATACTGTGAACCATAGGCTCACGTCGAAGCGTGTTCCGTCGGCACCGGTGTATGTGCTCTCCATGCTCACCTTGGCCGTCTTGCCGTCGTCGCCGAGTGTCACCTCCGCTGCCGTGCCCTTGACGGTAAGCTTTCGCAGTCCCATGGCGTCCCAGCCCGACGTCTGACGACCGTCGTTGTCGGTGGGCAGACGGAAGGCATTGAGAAGCAACGGCTTGCTCATGAGGCTGACATCGTCGAAGGTGTAGCTGCTGAGTGTGCCTTGGGCGCGGTTGAAGGCTGCCTTGAAGCGGGCACCGCTGACGGTGATGGCTGTAGCAGACTCGTCAACGGTGAGCGACTCTGCCGCAGAGAGCTTGGCAACGTCGTAGAACGGCTTTTCAGCAATGCTCACGGGCAGTTTCTCCTCGGCCACCACATATCCGGCGTCAGCCCAGAGGGTGTTCTCTTTCTGCGTGGCGGTGAAGTGCAGAAAGGCTTCTTTCTCTGCGGGCAACGACTGCAGTGGCGACATGTCGATGGTGAACACTGCGCTGTCGGCGGCAGCCACTTCCTTGTCGACGGTGCCGCGAGCTAAGACGTTACCCTCTTCGTCCATAAGCTCATAGCTTACATTGTAGGTCGTTGACGGCAGGAACGCCATTTTGTTCTTCAGGCGGAACTGGTCGGTCTTTCCCTTTATAGGCTTGAACTCCAAGGGTTGGTAGATTTTCTTGGTGTTGTACGACTTTGCCGTAAGACTCCTGTCGGGCCGCACCAGGCCGTTGATGCAGAAGTTCCCGTCGTTGGGGTTGTCGCCGAAGTCGCCGCCGTAAGCCCAGTACTGCTGCCCTGTTACGCTCTTTGTCAGCAGGCCCTGGTCCTTGAAGTCCCAGATGAACTCACCGGTGAGGCACGGGTACTTCTCGTAGAGGTCGAACATGTCGCGCACGTTGCCCATGGCGTTGCCCATGGAGTGCGAGTTCTCACATTGTATGTGGGGTTTCTGCCCTGTCTGTCCCTTTCTCGACGAGCCTATCCACTCTATGGTTTCATAGCTGGCGTACATGGTGGAGGAGACGTCAGCGTAGTCGCTGTTGCCCTCGTAGTGTGTGAGGCGCGTTTTGTCGAGCTTCTTCACGGCTTCGGCCACGTACTTGAAGTTGCCGCCGCTGCCGCTTTCGTTTCCAAACGACCACATAAAGATGGAGGGATGGTTGCGAAGCCAGCGCACCTGGTTTTCGGAGCGCTCGACCATTGCCGGGCGGAAGAGCTCCAGCGAGGAGAGCTTCTGGTGGGCATGGCACTCCACGTCGGCCTCTGCCAGCACGTACAGGCCGTACTTGTCGCAGAGGTCGTAGAACACGGGGTCGTTGGGATAGTGGCTTGTTCGCACGGCGTTGATGTTAAGGCGCTTCATGGTGCGTATGTCTTCCTCCATCTCCTCGGCGGTCACGGCACGTCCGTTGACAGGTGAGAAGTCGTGGCGATTGACACCGTGGAACACCATGCGACGCCCATTGATGGTAAGTGCTCCGTCGCTGCGGATAGCTACCTTCTTGAAGCCCACTTTAGAGCCGCGGATGTCGATGGTGTTGCCGGAGGCATCCTTCAGGGTGAGCACAAGGTCGTAGAGATTGGGAGTCTCAGCACTCCAAAGACGTGGAGATGTCACGTCCATCGTCAGCGTGGTTGAAGCCTCTCCAAGCCCCTCCGAAGGAAGGGATGTTTGGTCACCTGTAAGAGAAGCAGCGGCAGTGGCAATCACCGTTCCGTTATCCAAGATCTTGGCTTCAACACTTATGCTGGCCTCTCCTTCGGAAGGGTTTGGGGAGACTTTCACCTCAATCTTGGCCTTCGCGTTCTTGTAACTGTTGTCAAGGTCGGTGGTGAAGAAATAGTCGCGTATCTGCGTCTTTGGTGCTGACCAGAGGAAGCAGTGGCGCTGTATGCCTGTCAGGCGCCAGTAGTCTTGACACTCCAAGAAGGAACCGCTGGTGAAGCGGTACACCTGCAGGGCAATGCTGTTGGTGCCCTCTGTCAGGTAGTCGGTGATGTTGAATTCAGACGGCACGTATGAGTCCTCGGAATAGCCCACGCGCTTACCGTTGACCCACAGGTAGTAGCCATGTCCCACACCGTTGAAGCGCACGTAGACGTCGCGACCCGCCCAGTCGGCAGGAATGGTGAACGTGCGGCGGTAGGTGCCCACGGGGTTGGGCATGGAGCTGTTGTAGGTGAACCAGGAAGGGCGGTTGGCCATGACGCTGTAGGTGGACTCGCTGAACGAGAAAGGGTAGGCCACGTTGCAGTATAGGGGCTTGTCCCACGACTTGTTGTTATGCAAGCCCCACACCTGCCAGCTTGACGGCACGTCGATGTCGGTCCAGGAGCTGTCGTCGTAGTCCTTGGCGCACATGGAGGGGAGAGCCTTCGTGGGCGTGCTTACCCACATGAACTTCCACTTGCCGTCGAGCGACTGGTAGAAGGGGGAGGCCGACGGGTCGCCATTTGCCGCGTCGGCCTCAACAGCCACGGGTATGGCCGTGGTGTGTGCCACTTCTCGGTTAACACTTGTGGTCTTGGGGTCGTCCCATTCCTTCCCTGTCTGCGCTGGAGCAAAGCTGCTGTTGCAAGCCAGCATTGCCAGCATCAGACCCGTCTGAGTTCTTGTAATCATAGTGTCTTTAGTTGTTGTTTCTGTAAAGGGAGGTGTCTATCGCGCTGCATTGAGGAAGTCAACCATCTTCTTCAGGTTCTCCTCGGAATACATGCCCATGCCGTGGCCTCCCTCGGGCACGAAGGTGGCCTCGGTCTTCACACCGGCAGCCTTCAGCACCTCGTAGAACTTCTTGCCCTGGCAGCATGGAACCACATTGTCTTTCTCGCCGTGGAAGATGATGACGGGCGGGTCGTTCTTGTCAACGTATGTGGTGGCGCTGAGGCTGAGGTACTTGTCGGGCTCCTTGCTGAGCTTGGAGTCCAACAGCACATCCTCGGGGCTGTTGTCGCCCATCTTCATGCTCTCGCCGCAGTCCATGGCCGTGAGGTCGATGGGCCCCGACCAGTCGCAGGCGGCGTTGACGGTTGAGGGCTGGCTGGTGTAGTTGCCCACGCTGCCCTCCAAGTCGATGGTGATGGTTCCCACGGTCTCAGTCTTTGTTCCGCTGGTAGTGGCCGTGGTTGAAGCGAGGTGTCCGCCGGAGGAGAAGCCGCTGGTGGCAATGAACGATGTGTCGAACTTGTACTTGGCTGCCTCGCCGCGCACAAAGCGCACCACGGCGCGTATGTCGTGGAGCTGTGCCGGCCACTTGGCATCCATGCTGGAGCGATGGTTGGGGCACACCACGGCGTAGCCCGCATTGAGCAGCGTCTTGACAATGGTGCCCAGGTCGGCGGCACCCTTGCTGCTGTTGCTGAACCATGCACTGCCATAGATGTGTATGACAACAGGATAGCTGGCTTTTTCCTCCTTGGGCAGATATATGTCGCAGGTGTGGAAGGCCTTGTCGTCGCCGGCATAGTTCACATCCTTCCACTGCTGCGACGTCTCAAGGTTTGCCTGCTGCTGAAAGCCTCCGAAGCCTCCGAAACCCCCTTGGGGCTGCGCCGACAGGCTTAATGCGGCGCAGGCCATGAATAATGATAACGCGGTCTTCTTCATAGTTGTAACTGATTTGCTGTCTGATTGATTGTTAATGTAAGTCTTTGCCTGCCATGCTCATCTCCTTCCTCTCGGGTCGCCGTTGGGGTCGACGATGAAGTCACCCATCTCGGAGGCCTCGGCATCGTTGTCGTCGAGCTTGAAGAGCATAAACTTCGGATTCTCCTCGGTACAGGGCTGCCAGCCAAGGGCTGATGCCGGCTGTTGGGCATTGGCATCGCCGTTGGGGTCGCTGTACTTGGCGAAGTTGGTCCAGGCGGTAAGCATTTTCTCTGACAGGTCCCAGTCGCCTTTGGTCCAGGGGCGCCAGCAGTGTTTAAGGCTCTTGAACACAAACCAGAGGTCGCTGCTGTGGAAGGCTCCCTTCAGGCGGTCGGTAATCTCGGGATGCTTGCCGTCGTCGGGCAATGGGCGGGCAAACTCATAGCACCACGCCTTGCCGCCCTGCTGCTGGCGCACCTTGCAGAACTCTGCAATGCCGGGACCCATGGAACCCATGTCGTTGAGAGTATAGCCAATCATATAGGGTATGTCGGCAATGGTGCCCTCGCGGGTGGCCTCGTTGAAGCTTTTTTTAGACACATAGCCGTCGATGATGGGGCGCTGCATGAGGAAAACGTCGCTCTTGGTCACCATATTATATAAGGTGGGGATGGTGTAGAGCAACTCGGTGGATGCTGCGCGGAGCTTCTGAAGGTCGGTGAGTCCGGCCCAGTCCATCACCTTCTTGGTCTCAGCCTCGCTCTCCTGGAGTGTGGGGTTGTAGGTGAAGAACTTGTTGACAGGTGTGGCCGGCTTGGCCTCTTCGCCATCCTTGGCAGGCACGTCGATACCGCCGCCACTCATGATGACGGCCTTGTGGAACAGTCCGCGGGCCAGCGGGCTCTCGCACAGTGTGCGCACGCTGCCGGCACCGGCACTCTGTCCGAAGATGGTTACGTTGTCGGGGTCGCCGCCAAACTGCTCGATGTTCTCCTTTATCCACTTCAGCGATTGTATCTGGTCGAGAATGCCGTAGTTGCCGCTGACGTGATTGGGACTCTCTGCCGACAGCTCAGGATAGGTCATGAAGCCGAAGATGCCCAGGCGGTAGTTGATGCTGACGAGCACCACATCCTTCGACGCCCACTCCTGACCGTCGAACTCCGGCTCAGAGCCCCAGCCCTCGCGATAGCCGCCGCCGTGAATCCACAGTGCCACGGGCAGCTTCTTGCCTACCTGTCCAGGAGCCTTTGTCCAAACGTTAAGGTAGAGGCAGTCCTCGCTGTAGGGAGCCTCGTCGCCGTAGCCCCACTCAGAGGCATAGAAGCCGGGGTAGTGCACGGCCTGATAGCCGGGATGCCCGAACTTGTCGCACAGGCGCACAGAGTCCCAAGCCACCACGGGCTGCGGCTCCTTCCAGCGCAGTTCGCCTATAGGCGGTGCTGCGTATGGTATGCCGCGGTACACAAAAACTCCGGGGTTTTCAGCCCGGACTCCTTGAATCTGTCCTCCCGCAATGGTAAGTATCGGGTTGACACCATCGTCTTGGGCGCAGCTGAGCATAAGTGCCAGCATTGGCAATAACAAGAAAATCTTTTTCATTTTGATTATGGTTTTGGTTGAATATATTAGTAAAGGTGTTATTTGTCAAAGATGATACGATAGTTGCCACTGAGGTGCATGAAAGCAAAGAGACGGAGCAGACCGTCGTAGTAGGCGTCGAAGTACCCGTCGTCGAAAGGCTCGTGGCGGGCATTCCACAGCTGGTCTACAAACTCCTTGCTCTTTTCGTGAGAGCACATGACAGAGGCAGCGGCAGTGGTAGCCACAAGGCCTATGCTGTGGCGTAGTTTGCGGAAGCCGCCGGCTCCGAGGATCTCGTTGCCCTCAGGTAGCGTGCCATCCTTGCGGTACTGGTCGACAAACGTGCTGATGCCCTGGCTATAGAAGAAGTTCTGGATCTTCTCGCCGTACTGGCGCTGCCATTCTCCGTCGGCGCAGCTCCATTCGTAGTCGAGGGCAATGTTCATAGGCACGCGCCACGAGTCGTAGCGGAAGTTGTTGTTGCCGTTACGACGCGGAGCACCCTCAGCCTGCCCCTGCGGCATGCCCGGGAAGCGGGGCATCTGCATCTCGGAGCCGTCGTACTGGCATTGGTCGCCGTTCAGGCCAGTATTCTCGTTGATGCACTTGTGAAGGAACTCGCGGCTTTTCTGTGCACACTCCATCCAGTAGTCGGCACGCCCGTCGCCTGCCCATCGCGCCCATACCTCGTAGAAAGCGGGGATATGGTATGAGGGGTCGGTAAAACGCTGGCCGAAGCCGTCGGGGGTGAAAGTGATGAGCTTTGTCTCGGGGTCGATGAGATACATCTTCTGGGGACCTGTCTGTTGCTGTCCGCCAAAAGCGGCGAAGCCCCCGAAACCGGCGGGGCGCGGCTCGGGTGTGTACTCGCGGGGCTGAATGCAATCAAGGATGTGCTGGGCCTCTGCCTTGTAGTCAATGCCTGTGTTGTTGCCCCAGCGGTTGCTGGCAAAGAGCAGGGCGGTGATATAGTACAGCTCGCCGTCGGAGGCTGCGCCTTGGGCGTTGCGTGTGCCGTCGGTCTGGCAGCTCCAGGCAAAGTAGCCCTTGCGGTTGCCGTCATGGTGCTGCATGTACTTCTTGCTCCACCGCCACAGCCGGTCGAAGATGTCCTTCTCGCCAAACTGTACGGCAATCATCATGCCATACGACATGCCCTCGGTGCGGGCATCGTGGTTCTTGACGTCAGACACGTAGCCCATGGTGTCTCCCACCTCAAAGTAAATCTTGTTGGGACCGCGGAACACGTCGTTGAACACTTCCTTTAGCTTGGCATCAACCTCTGCCGGCTGATAGCCCATTTCCACAAACACGTTGCGGTACTGGCGCGTCTCAAAGGCCCCCTTTGTCCAGGGTGTGGTCTGTGCGTTGGCAAGGAGAGTCATTCCGCTCAGGATAACGATGGAAAGGATTCTGTTCATGTGGACTTATCTTATGACAACCTTCTTGCCGTTGACTATGTATATGCCTTTCCTTAATATATGGTTGGCTGACGAGCCATTGCTGACTCGGCGACCCTGCAGGTCGTAGTAATTATCATTCTGGAACCTCATTTCATAATTGCCATTGGGAAGCAGGGCCGATGCCGACGTGGTGCCGCCCAACAGGCAGAAGGAGAAGTAGGTGGGAGTGTCGTACTTGGCGGGCGTGGCATCCTTAAGGTATAGTCCTGTGCCGACGTTTTTCAGCGAGAAGCCTTCGCCGTCAACGTATTTCACTTCCCAGACAGCCCCATTCTTGATGTCCTGGCCGTTAATGTATTCTCCGTTATTGTTGTTGATTCCGAGGATGAAGCTGCACCATCCGGTGGCCTCCTGAGAGTTAAGGTAGCCGGGAGAGTTCCAGATGGAATAGTCAGTGCCACTTGGGGTGACGAGGCGGAAGCGGTAGCAGTTCCTGATGCTGGCGTCGGACTCATTCACTAAGCTTTCCATCCTCCAGATGTAGCCCGTGTTAGTGTCGGAGAACGCTTTGTCGAGTACGTCGTAGCCCAGATTCTGGTCAGTGGAGCCGTATAGAGCCTTCTCTTCTTCCTCGTTGACTATTGCAAACTGCTTGCCCACGGCCTCCGCAACGCTCTTGAACCTGTGGCCCAACCCGTTGCTCCCCGATGCCTCTATGGTGATGCCGACGTTGTGTACTTTGCCGGTGAAGTCGGTAACTGTGGCGGTTACTATGCCTTTGGTTCCTTCGTCGCCCGTTGTCACCTTGCCGTTGGCAATGGTGAAGTCTGTGCTGCTGAAGGTGGCGTCAGCCGTCAGGTCTTCGCGGTGGCCGTCGGTAAAGGTGCACCACAGCTTCAGCGTCACGTTGCTGTTGGCCTTGGCAGAGATGTAGTTGTCGAAACTCTTTGGTGTGAAGAACCGCGTAAGGTTGTCGGGCAGCGAGTAGCTTGCGTCCATACGCACGTCGCGGCCCATCACCTTCAGTGCCTCGGCAGCATAGCGCTTGCCGAAGATGCGGTAGCCGGCGGCGGAGAAATGCCATGCGTCGGTACCGTTGCCGGGGATGTTCTCGGAGCTGACCACGTGGGCAGTGGGAATGACTTGGGGAACCTTGGCAACCACAACATTGTGGGAAGAGCAGCCGCCACCCATTTCCTTACGTTCGGTCTCGCCCACGAACAGCGGAACGTCGGAAGCCTGCAGGTTCAGGTCGGTGAGAATGTCGTTGTAGATTTTCTTCACCATGTTAGGCCAATTCGTGTCGCCGCAGTTCGAGCAGCCCTGGTGTAGCAGTATGCCCTTGATGACACCCGACTCCTGTGCCTTCTTGGCCATGTCGATAAGGCGGCCGTAGGGGTTGCCGCCGTAATAGTTTTTTGCCAGCGTGGCCCACCATTCATTGGGATTGTCCTTCAGCTTCTGCTGGTACTTGTCCTTGTCGAACATCTCGATGGGACTGCCGCCCATGGCCACTGCCACGACACCTATCCTGACGTCCGCCGGCATGGCGGCCACCATTGTGCGCCCGAAGTAGTCGGTGGGACCCAGCTTGCCGGCGGGGCTGACGATGGGGCACAGTGCCTTGTACCAGTTGCCAAGGGTGCGTTTGGGGCTGTCGAAGTTAGTGGTGGCGAGCATTTGGAAACGTGCGTCCACATATTGGTTGTCAACGCTTTCCCACTGGGCGTTGCCCTCCATGTTGGATTGTCCGAAACAGAGGTAGATGTGGAAGTTGGAGTCTACTTCGGCACGGGCACCTACCCATGCCATTGTCAACAGCAGAGCCGTGAGTAATGATTTCATTTTCATGTCGTAATAAATTTGTTAGCTAACTGCCTGCAAATATACGACTAAAAAATGAACTGTGGTAAACACCTTGTTTCAAATACTTTACTATTTGTTACCAGGGCACTCATAATGGTTAAATGCCTTGGCAGCAGCAATAATTCTCGCTTGAGAATCACTGTTTCCTCTGTTGTATGCCCTCGGCGGCGGCACTGTCTGCTTCGGCTGAGCCTGTTCGCCCTCTCTTGCTTCTCTCTGCCATGGCAGCCTTGTATACTGGGTACTGCGGCTGTTTCTGCCCCATGAGGTCAAGCAGCTCCTGCTGCTCCTCATCGGTGAACTCATTGGAGTAGAGGCCGTAGAGCATGTCGCTGGCTGGCGACGGCATGTGGCTGATGATAAACTCTTTGCGGAAGGTGTGCTGCTGGCGGCTAACAGAGTCGGCCTGTAGCGTGGCCATCATCCGTGTGGACTCGTCGGCGGTGCTGTCGTTGAGCACGTCGAGTGCCATCTGCATCTGCTGTCCTAACTGTGTCTCACCGTCAAGAAACTCCTCGTACAGCTTCTGCGACGGTCCTCCAGTCACCTTGTCGTTTCGTCCGTTGGCGGTTACGGCAAGCGTTATGTCTGCGTTCTCGAGCACGAAGACGCTGAAGGCCACGGCCTGACCATTATGCATAGGAATGACGAAGCGCAGCGAGGCACCCTCGGTGGTTCCCTTGAAGGTGAACTTCGAGTTGGCTACAACGGTGGTGTCCAATGGCACTACGTCGAAGAATCCCTCAATCTTGCAGAGGAAGACGGTGTCGCCGTCTACGGTTCCCTCTGCCGTTCCGCTGACGGTGTAACCCTCGGCAGCAGCGTTGTTGCTGTTACTGTTGCTGCACGATGTGGCTATCAGTGCGGCAAGTGCTATGATTATTGCTGTTGTGTGTCTCATAATTGTCATGGTGATGTTAGGATTTATGTTTCTTTTTTAATAGGCGCAGGGATAGTACTGCTATTGCTATAAGGATGAGGGTCATGACGAGGGCCATCGTCGGCGTTATGACCGACGGGCGGCTCACGTCGAGCGTCTGCGGCAACAACTGCTTGGACTTGCCAACGGTCATCGGGCGGCTCTGTCCGTTGTCGCCGGTGATGGTTGCATTCTGCCAAGCCTCGGCGAGAAGGGGCGGGGCCAGCTTGTAGGCAGCCTGTCCTGTGTCGCTCCCCCTGGTACCCATGCGCAGTGTCCAGAAAAGTCTTGCCCACGGCGCGTGTGCGGATATGTGTTTCAGCAGGTCGTCGTAAGTGCCGCTGTCTACAGCCTCTGGCAGTGCAGAGTAGCTGATGTGTTCTCCGGCCTTGAGCAGAGCCTGCTCCACCATCCAGATGCACATCGACGAGCAGTTGGTGGTCAGGAAGTCGTAGTCCCAGTGCGCGCCGCGTTCCAGCTCTCCGTCTAACAGCCGCCACAGCTCCTGTTTCTCGCCTGGCAGCAGGTTCAGCACTGTCTGGCTGATGCCGCGACCTTCTTGGCGGTACTTGTCGGTGAACAGTCTTGTCTGCATCACGGTGAAGCCGGCCTTTGCCGTGGTGAAGAGGAATCGCAGTTCCTGCCCCGGAGTGACGGGCATCTCGAAGGCAAAGCAGTAGTCGAGCTTGTGCGAGGGGCACTGCAGGCGCAGTGCCGTGTGTCCGTACAACGAGTAGACGGCTTCTCCTGGGCCTATGGTCAGCAAGCTGGCGGTGATGAAGTCCGGCTTTGAGGCCTCCACCTCAAGGCTGTCGGTAGAGTCAGCGGCCTTGCAGTTGCTGGCGTTCATGAAGACAAAGACTCCCGCTACGAGAAGTGGCAGGAGTCTTGTGTGTAGATTAGCGCTGGCGATAGTAAATCTTCTTGCCATCGGTGATGTATATACCGTTGCCGTCCATCTTGTCTACGCGCCGTCCGTCAAGGGTGAACGTACCCTTCTGCTTTGCCGTTGGCTCTATGGTTATGTCTTCTATTCCGCTTGCATTGCTATAGGCCGTCTTGTCTACATAAATCTTGTCGGGCACGCCCAGACGTTCGTTAAGCATGTCGTCGGGAAGAATCATGTAGATGCGGTTCGCCTCTATCTTGCCGCCTTCGTAAAGCTCGAAGAACTCGCCGGAGGCCGACAGCAAGTAGTAGTTGTTGCCACTTACCAGCCTGACTCCGTTCTCGCCGCTCCACTTGAAGAAGGAGTCGGACTTGGGCGAAGCAGGTGAGTCGCTGAGCGGATATAGCGTCATGGAGGCAGAACCGCGCAGGAGTGCTGGTCGCTTGCCTTCGAGCACAGAGTATTCACCAGTGGTTGCAGGCAGGTTAAGCCACGTTTCGCGGTTGCCGAAGTCATCGCTGATGTCAACCATCTTGGCATCTGACTCTTTCGGGCTGTAGGCAGAAACATACTCGTTCAGCTCATAGTCGTAGTCGCTGTACCACTCTATGGTACCTCCGCCAGCGGGGAAGACAATCTCACGTGCCAACTCGTTGACGAAACGTGCCTCGTAGGTGGCAACACCAGTGACGGTGATATAAAGCCTTTGGTCGGTTGAGACAAGCTCACCGTTGAGATACCAGCCCTCGAACTTGCTCACTCCCTGTGGTGCAGCAACGAGCATCACGCGGTCGCCAATCTCGTTGACGTAAGGAGAGCATGCAGCTCCGCCCAACCCCGACTGTCCGGTGGCAACCTTGGCAAGCACATGGGTGAAGAGCACACGTACGTAGTTGTTGGGTTTCTCCGGAGCAAGCTTGGCCACTTCGGCAGAGTCGGCCTTCACAAACATCCCGTTCTCGTCGGTGGCTGTAATGTTCGACTGCAGGTAGACCACGGGCATGGAAGGGTATGAATGTGAGTTGACATTGAAAAGCGGGTTACCCTCTTCGTCGTAGTCCACTTCCTTGGCAACTTCGCCGTCGGGCAGCTTCTGGCCGTTTACAAACCTGTTCTGCTGGTAGCCGGCAAACTGCCATCCGTCGGTAGGCTTTCCCCATACCACCATGGCCTTGTAGTCGGTGGCAAACTTCATGTTCAGCTTGTCTGTCCACTCGGTAATGGTGCTCTGGTCCTTGAAGATGTCACTGTCGCAGCTTGACGCATACACCTTACCTGCGCCGGTGGGATAAGGCTCAATGTCTACGTTCATGGCGTAGTAATAGTCGTAGGCACTGGCAGGGAGTGTGACAGCCAGTGCCACGACAGCCATTGCCAGCATGCGTAGCCAGGGTGAGGAAGATGCTTTCAATCCCATATCCTACAATTTGGGTCCTGCAGCAACAAGTGCCTTGCCGGCCTCGTTGCCTTCGTACTTCTTGAAGTTCTTGATGAAGCGGGCAGCCAGGTCCTTAGCCTTCTCTTCCCACTCGTTGCGGTTCTGATAGGTATCGCGCGGGTCGAGGATGCCCCATGCCACGCCGTTGAGCTGTGTGGGAACCTCGAAGTCGAAGTAGGGAATCTTCTTTGTGGGAGCGTTCAGTATGTCACCGCCCAGGATGGCGTCGATGATGCCGCGGGTGTCCTTGATGGAAATGCGCTTGCCGGTGCCGTTCCAGCCGGTGTTCACTAAGTAAGCCTTGGCGCCGCTCTTCTCCATCTTCTTCACCAGCTCCTCAGCATACTTTGTGGGGTGCAGCTCCAGGAATGCCTGGCCGAAGCATGCGCTGAAGGTGGGTGTAGGCTCGGTGATGCCGCGCTCCGTACCAGCCAGCTTTGCTGTGAAACCAGAGAGGAAATAGTACTTGGTCTGCTCGGGAGTCAGGATGCTCACGGGAGGCAGCACGCCGAAGGCGTCGGCAGAGAGGAAGATGACGTTCTTGGCCTCGGGGCCTGCGCTCTTCTGGTTCACCTTCTGGGCAATCTTCTCAATGTGGTTGATGGGATAGCTCACACGGGTGTTCTCTGTCACGCTCTTGTCGGCGAAGTCAATCTTGCCGGCCTCGTCAACGGTGACGTTCTCCAGCAGGGCGTCGCGGCGGATGGCGTTGTAGATGTCGGGCTCGCTCTCCTTGTCAAGGTTGATGACCTTGGCGTAGCAGCCGCCCTCGAAGTTGAACACGCCCTCGTCGTCCCATCCGTGCTCGTCGTCGCCGATGAGCAGGCGCTTCGGGTCGGTACTCAGCGTGGTCTTGCCGGTGCCGCTGAGGCCGAAGAAGATGGCGGTGTTCTTACCCTCCATGTCGGTGTTGGCAGAGCAGTGCATGGAAGCGATGCCCTGCAGGGGCAGGTAGTAGTTCATCATCGAGAACATACCCTTCTTCATCTCACCACCGTACCAGGTGTTGATGATGCACTGCTCGCGGGTCGAGGTGTTGAAAGCCACGCAAGTCTCTGAGTTCAGGCCCAGCTCCTTGTAGTTCTCAACCTTTGCCTTCGAAGCGTTGTAGATTACGAAGTTCGGCTCGAAGCTCTCCAATTCCTCGGCTGTAGGCTGGATGAACATGTTTTTCACAAAGTGAGCCTGCCAAGCCACCTCTACTATAAAGCGCACGCGCAGGCGCGTAGCCTCGTTGGCTCCGCAGAAGGCGTCCATCACATACAGGTTCTTGTTGCAGAGTTCCTTGATGGCTATTTCCTTTACCTTTGCCCATACCTCCTCGCTCATGGGGTGGTTGTCGTTCTTGTATTCCTCAGAAGTCCACCATACTTTATCCTCGCTCTGTGCATCCTTCACGATGTACTTGTCCTTAGGCGAGCGGCCGGTGTAGATACCGGTCATCACGTTAACAGCGTCCAGCTCGGTGTTCTGACCCTTGTCGAAACCGGTCAGACCAGCTTTTGTCTCCTCCTCAAAGAGGTACTCGTACGACGGATTGTGGGCAATCACGGTAGAACCGGTGATGCCATACTGTGTCAAATCTAACTTTGCCATAATTACTTAAGATATTTAATTGTGAATATTATCCTTAATTCTTAATACCGGCTGCAAAGTTACTAAATAATTCATAATTACCAATTGATAATTCACAATTATTTGCTGTCAAGCGTTTTTTTTTGCGTTAAAGTATTGAAAATTAGCAGTGCAGACGACACTTTTGCCACACAGAGTTAACAAAAATCCTCGATTTGGCTTGGGTGTTGCGGTTAAAGTGCCACTCTACGGAGCTAAAGTGCCACTCTACGGAGCTAAAGTGGCACTTTACGGAGCTAAAGCGCCACTCTACGGAACTGAAGTGCCACCCATGCCAGCCCAAGACATTATTCGCGCACTTTTCTCATGTCCTTGCGAGTTCTTTTCCCGCCGTTTCATAATACAAAAATGAAAAACAATGAGACAAACTACAAAGTATTATTGCGCGAAGAATTATACCTTTGCAGGCAAAAACCACAGAAACATCAACAATTTCATTTATTTATTCACCAAAAAAGTACGTTTATGAGAAAAACTTACAAAATGTTTCTTGCATTCGCTCTGTTTGCAATGAACGCTCTGACAGCAAGCGCCATCAAGGCTGACTTGGATCCCGCCATGTTCAAGGCGTGGGACAGCAACCTGGCCGGTGCAAATGTTGTGGCTGAGCCGGAGCCCGAGCCTAAGTCGAATGGCACATTCGGGTGCTCCTATGCTCTTTACGAGGAAGTCGGCGCTTACGGCACCATCTATGGCAGCCCCAGCGTTTACTATCTCTGGTATGCCGACCTTACCGGTACTAAGACTATTACCGTGAAGGGTACTGCTGGAATGCAAATCCGCATGATGTTCAACCGTGAGCCTTACGTGGAAGGTGGCGTTGGCGACCTCGACGGTGGTGCTTACATTGAGTGGATTGAGACTATTGCCGACAACGGTGAGGTTGTTTTCGACTGCTCAGCAAAATCTGAACTCGTTTCGGCAGGATACATCCACCTCAACGCCATCAAGGTGCCCAACGGCAGTCCTGCCGGTACTGTGAAGGCCATCGAGCTGGAAGGTTCCATCAAGCCTGTGACGGGTTGGGTTGACATTCTTGACAACGGTGACTTTGAGGGCACAGAACTCAAGAACTTCGTCGTTGCTCTCGACGCTGTTAAGGACCAGGGTACCCACGTGCCCACCATCGTCGACGGTGCCGGTGTTGACGGCAGCCGTGCCATCGTGGTTGAGTCGATGGACTCTCCCGCAGAGTCATGGCAGACTCAGTTCTTCATCAAGTTCGACGAGCCTCTGCCCGAGGGAACAGCCTTTGAGCTTTCCATGGACATAAAGGCCGACAAGGAAGCCGAGACAGGCAGTGGATGCCACCACGCTCCGCGCGCCTGGTTCGCCGGTCCGTTCTTCGACCCGAACCCCACCTTCACCACTGAGTGGACAACCTTTACGTATTCTGGCGTTCTCGATGCCGCCAAGGCTGCCGACGACGGCCTCGGAAGCATTGCCCTCGACCTGAACGTACTGGGCGAGGCCAACAAGTACTACTTCGACAATGTGTCGTTCAAGGTCTACAAGGAGAGTTCTCCTATCTCCCTCATCAAGACTGCCTACAGTCAAGATGTTATCCGAGTTGACTTCAGCAAGGAGACCAACATGAAGGACCTGGTCAAGGCTGCCGGCGGACAGCGTGTGGTTTACCCCAACGACTGTGCAAAGGTTATGGTTAACGGCCAGCCCACAACCCTTATGTCTATTGAGGGTCGTCCCGACGGTTATCTCTGGATCTTCATCGACGAGCCTTATCCCGAGGGTGAGGGTGAAGACGAGGTTATCGTGAGCTTCACCAACCCCGAGGATGCTTCCATGCGCATTGTCTACACTGCCGGCAAGTATGAGGGTGAGGCCATTCCCAACTTCGCCAACATGAAGGCCGAGTACATTTTCGAGCTTAGCGAGAACTACTCTTATCTCTATGGTGCACCTGCAATTGTAAGTGCTAATCCTGAGGACGGCTCGTTCAACCTGCCCGTTGACCTTAAGGAATTCAAGTTCACGTTCGACCATCCTGTTGACTGCGCTGCCTTGAAGGTAACTCTCGGCAACGAGGTTCTGACCTTGTCACCCTCTGAGGGCTTCAGCAAGGAGATTACTGCTACCCGTGCCGGTGGCGACATGAAGAACGGCGTAGTTGATCTTGTCCTGAGCAATGTAAAGGGTGAGAAGGATCTCGGCGATACCGGCACCTACGAGATGCAGGTGAGCTTCGGTCCTCTCAATATCGACCCGAACGACCAGCCTAAGGACATGATTCCTGCAAACTACTTCACCGACTGCGCTGCCAGCACCGTTCCCGAGGGCTTCAAGGTTAACTTCAACGGTGAGGAGCGTACCTCCGAGAACACCGGCCTTGGCTCTGGTTCACGTACATTCAAGTTTGCCGATGGTGGTGATTTCGTCTTAGGTCTCTATTTCCGTGAGGGCTTCGTAGAATATGGATCCATTGACGGCCATGAGCTGAACTTGGAGGCAGGAAATAAGTACAACATCCACTTCAATACTGCTGCATGGAAGGATAATGGTACAACCATGAAATTCCAGATTCTGGACGAGAACGAGGAAGTTGTCGTAGAGAAGACTATTGACGTTGATGTCAAGGCCGCTAACGTAAATGGTAATACCAGTGCTGTCATCAGTGGCTCTACTATTTCCGATTTCAGCTTTATTCCTGAGGCCGATGGCCGCTACTTCCTGAAGTGGATTGATGAGGGCTACCATGAGATGCTGTTAGGCAACGTTTACATGAAGTATGTTCCCAACGTGCTCGGTATTGAAGAGGTCACTCTGCTGAACAATGCTCTGGCTAACGCCAAGTCTACCCGCGATGCTAACGACGACCAGCGCTACGACGGAAAAGCTTTCGACGAGCTGTCAAGTGCCATTACCACCGTCGAGGCCATGCTGCCCTCGCTGACTGCTCCTTCAGTCTACAAGGCTCTTGCTCAGGAGCTTGACAACTATACTACTGCCATGAAGGATCACCGCACACTCTGCGACACCTACGATCCCCTGCCTGCTCAGGCCTATGAGATTGTCGTGAACAATGCTGCAAAGAAGTTTGCCAACACCGACATCTACAAGAACCTGGTTGCTGCCGTGTTTGAGTATGGTACCAATGGTACTGAGACACAGACTGACCCCGAAACCGGCGAGGAGATTCAGATTGACGTGATTAACGCCAAGGTACTTAAGGACGATGCTGAGCTGAAGACTGCTGTAGAAAAGCTGCAGGGCAATATCACCTTAGCTAATGACATGTTCACCGAAGGTCACTCCAAGGTGGGCAACTGGAGCAGCACAAAGACGGGCTACGCCGTGTTAACCGACCGTCTGCTCTACGGTGTCGACGCTCTGAGGAGTCTCGGCGTGGCTGACGACGACAAGCAGATTGTTGCCGCCCTGAACGCTCTTGCCGATGACGACAACATTGCCAGCGACCTGATGACCCGCGTTAAGCTCGAGCTCTATGGCAAGCTGAAGGATCCCAACAACGACCTGTTCAAGGCCGTTGTCGACGAGGTCACTCTCGAGGAGACCACTCCTACCTACGATATGACCGTGTTCGTGAAGAACCCGAACCTCTACAAGCTGAGCGATGGCAACGGCTGGAAGGAAGAGGCTCTGCCAGGCTGGACCGTCATCAGCGGTCGTGGCTTCAGCACCGGTTGGGACACCTTCGGATCTGCAACTATTCCTGTCGACGCCATGCTGTCGAACTGGGGTGGTGACTTCCGTGCTTACCAGACTGTATATAACCTGCCCGCAGGTGTTTACACACTCGTTGGTGGCTACGGCGAGCGTACATCTGCAACAGATGATGGTGGTACGCAAGACGAAGATTTGTCGGCTTCTTATCTCTACGCCAAGACTTCTGCCAACATCGACGATTCTCTGACCTTTGAGGCTCCTCGCGTTGGCCAGGCATTCCCCGAGAAGAACATCCGCATCGAGGACATCATCGTTACCGACGGTGTGCTTACCATCGGTGCTCAGGCTGGTGCTACATCTCACGTATTCTTCAACGAAGTTCAGCTGCTGCTGACGGCTCCTGCTGACGGCTTCAACTATGCCAATGCATACGATGCAGAGTCTGCTGGCATCAACGAGACAGCCGTGGCTCCGAAGAAGGTACGCGCCATCGAGCTGTTCGACATCAACGGCCGCCGCATACAGAAGGCTAAGCGTGGCATCAACATCATGAAGAAGCTGATGAGCGACGGCACGGTGGAGACCGAGAAGGTGATAATCAGATAGTGTAGCCTAAGGTTGCTTAGGAACACCTAAGAGAACACTAAAGAATAAATCAAGCGGCGGGCAAGCATGCAGTAGGCAGGCTTGCCCGCTTTTCACAACAGACACACCAGTAACATGAAACAATTACTATTCGCCCTTACTCTGGCAGCAGGCCAGCTCATTACAGCCACAGCCCAGAACCCAGCCCCACAGGCTCCCGAGGCCCAAGACACGCAGCCCGACCCCACATATACTGTCCTGGATGCTGCACCAATCAAGAATCCCATGCTCTGGGCCGACGTGCCCGACCCCGACATCATCCGCGTGGGCGACACCTTCTACTTGGTGTCCACCACCATGCACCTCATGCCAGGTGCTCCCGTCATGCGGTCGAAAGACCTTAAGAACTGGGAGACCGTGGGCTACATCTTCGACCGCCTGACCGACTCGCCGAAGTACGACCTGCAGGAGGGCACGGCCTACGGCCGCGGGCAGTGGGCCACGTCGCTGAAGTATCACAACGGCAAGTTCTACGCCCTGCTGGCTCCCAACGAGCAGGGAGCCATGGGCGACACCTATATCTTCACCGCCGACAAGGCCGAAGGTCCGTGGAAGGTGCTCTCGCGCATGCGCCACTTCCACGACTGCTCGCTCTTCTTCGACGACGATGACCGAGTCTACGTGGTCTACGGCACCGGCGAGATGATGGAACTGAAAAAGGACCTGAGCGATGTCATCGAGGGCACCCACCAGCACATCTTCAAGCGTGAGGCCGACGAGCGCGGACTGTTGGAGGGCAGCCGCATGATCAAGCACAACGGCAAGTACTACCTGCTGATGATAAGCCATGTATATGCCCCCGGCAAGCACCGACGTGAGGTGTGCTACCGTGCCGACGACATTCACGGGCCATACGAGAAGCAGGTGATACTGCAGAGCGAGTTCGGCGGCTTCTCCTACGAAGCCCAGGGCACCATCGTCGACACTGAGGACGGCGACTGGTACGGCATAATCTTCCAGGACCGCGGTGGCGTGGGCCGCGTGCTCACGGTGATGCCCTGCCGCTGGATTGACGGGTGGCCCATGCTGGGCGACGAGCAGGGCAAGGTGCCCGCCACCGTGCGCCCTCTGAAGACTGGCGAGCCGGAGAAGCACATCGTCTGCGCCGACGACTTCTCCTCGTCGGACCTCGACCTGCACTGGCAGTGGAACCACAACCCCGACAACAAGGCATGGAGCCTCACCGAGCGCCCCGGATTCCTGCGGCTGAAGACCAACCGCGTGGTGCCAAACCTCTACTTGGCACTGAACACTCTGACCCAGCGCATGGAAGGCCCGTCGTGCAGCGGCAGCATAGTGATGGACGTGTCGAAGATGAAGGACGGCGACTGTGCCGGCTTGTCGGCCTTCAACAGCGACACCGGCGCGCTGACGGTGAAGAAGGCGGGCAAGCGCATACTACTTGAGATGAGCGAGCAGAGCGTACAGTTGGCCGAGCGCACAAAGGCCGTGGAGAAGGTCGACGAAAAGATTGTTGAGTCTGTGGAGCTGACAAAGCTGCTCAAGCCGAAGTCGCAGAAGGTCTACCTGCGCATCGACGCCGATTTCCGCCCCTCCGACACCGGACACTTTGGCGGCAGCGACAAGGCCAACTTCTTCTACAGCCTCGACGGCGAGCAGTGGACGAAGATCGGAACCAGCGACTATCGCCTGAGCTTCGACTGGCGCCGCTTCTTCATGGGCCAGAAGTTCGGCATCTTCAACTATGCCACCAAGAAGGCAGGCGGCTACGTCGACGTGGACCGTTTCAGCTATGAGGTAACGTCGGAGAAATAAGCCGAGACGCCATAAGACAACATCGAAAACATTTGCAACACATTCCTAATGACTGTCTCGGGGAAAAGCAGTAACTTTGTCCCCGAGATTTTTATTGTATACAATAGCCAAAACAAACATGACAAACCTTTACTACACAAAGAAGCTCGTGACCGCCTTGCTGCTGATGGCTGCAAGCATCGCCACGACCAAAGCGCAGACCCAAGCCACACTGCGTATCGATGCCACCACACAGCACCAGCGCATAACCGGCTTCGGCGGGTTCGTATGCTCACCCCAGTTCACCTATAACCACATGACAGAGGACGAGATAAAGAAGGTTTGGGGGCAGTCGAGCACCGTGGGCTGCAACATAATGCGCCTTTTCCTGCCCATTGGCAAGAACTCATGGGGCCAGTCGTTGGCCACGGCAAAGCTGGCCAAGCAGATGGGGCTTATTGTCTTCGCGTCGCCTTGGGGGCAGCCAAAAGCGTGGAAGACCAATGACTCGAGCGACGCCAAGAACGACAAAGGAGAGGAAGGCCACCTGAAGAAGGAGAACTGGGCCGACTACGCCCAGTATCTTGAGGACTACGTGCAGTACCTGCGCAAGAACGGCGTGGAGCTTGACGCCATCTCCATACAGAACGAGCCCGACTGGGCAGCCTCCTACTCCGGATGCCTGTGGACCACATCGGAGATGAGTGAGTTTGTGAAGACCTACGGTCGCACCATCAGCTGCAAGGTGATGGCGCCGGAATCCATAGGCGTGAGCGACAATTACGCCAACGCGCTGAACAACAGCACGGTGGTAGACTGCTTCGACATCTACGGCGGCCACCAGTACAGCGGCATACAGTCGGCCTACAAGAAGCTGGCAGCCAAGGGCAAGGAAATATGGATGACGGAGTATCTCATCAACTGGAATGAGAACAATCCTAACAGCCGCAACTTCGACTTCTCGCAAGACTTCTTCAACTTCTTCCGCTCTATCAACACCTGCATGCTTGGCGACTTCAACGCCTGGGTGCACTACGCAGCCAAGCGCTATTACGCCATGATGGGCGACGGACAGTACGGCACCTCCAGTGGCACCATCACCCAGCGCGGCTACGTGATGGCACATTTCGCACGCTTCGTGACGGGCATGACCCGCATCGACGCTTCCTTCGGCGGCGGCCTTGAAGGGTCGGCATACCTTTCGCAGACAGGCGACACGGTGGTGGCTGTGGTGGCCAACACCTCAGCCAACGCCTGCACGCTGACCGTTGACCTGCCTTTCTACACCGAGACGGGACAGCTGTACACCACATCAAAAAACGTCAGCATGAAAGCCACCACGCTCAACATCAGCGGCGAGACCTGCCGCCCCGTGACCCAGGTGGCAGCACAGAGCGTCAGCACCTTGCTCTTCATACGCTCGCGCGACCGTCAGCCATCGGACATGAAAGGCTCCATGGCCCACTTCAACCTCATCGACGACCAGACGCCGACGACTACCACTTTCGGCACCACCCATAAGCTGTCGAACACTACCAAGACCTTCGACGCGCAGAACCCGCTCATCTCCTCTCGCAAGAACACCAGCAGCGGCTACTTGGCTCTTAACGACCGCTACTCACAGTTAGTGATGCACGTGAACAAGGTCACCACCACCAACCTGTTTACCTCGGGGGCCACAACCCTCACCTACGTCAACGGCCAGGGCAAGGTTGCTTCACATGAATATGGGCGCATAGACCTTGGTGCCCAGCAGAATTTCGACCTCGTGTTCGACCTGTCTCCGGCCACCCTTCCCGACGGCTGTGCCGGCCTGTTGTCGCTTACCAACGACAATGCGACATCGCACCTGAGCATAAGCTTCGGCGACGTATACCTGAGGGGAGCCGGAGAGTATTCGGCCAAGCTCAGTGGCAACTTTGTTGAAGACGACAGCTACGTGCTGGACTTCTCGGCCGACAAGGCCTGCACCAGCATCGACCTGAGCAATGTCAGCGGACTGCCGTCGGCCCTTCCCTGGATTGAGGGAACCAACCGTGTGGCATACGTGGCCGAGGGCGGCTCCCTAGCCGTAAACACTGTTGCCGGCAGCACCTGCAGCCACTTGGTGCTCACACCAGAGGGCGGCGACTTCCATCCCGCCACTGCCTTTACCGCCAACCAGATTACGTTTACAGCACAGGTAGACGGTGTGCGCCTGCTTATGCTTCCCTTCCACGCCGTCATACCTGAAGGCGCTCATGCCTATACCATCGGCGAAGACTATGAGTTGGTGGAGATGCGCTCCATCCCCGCCCATACGCCCGTGCTCATACATGGCAAGGGCGAGCTGACGTTCACCGGTAGCGGCGATGTGAGTTACTCCATCAGCCCGATAGGTGGCATAGTGCGCGGCACCTACACCAGCATTCCCCTCTATGCGGGCGACGGCGTGCTGGCCCAGCAGAATGGCAAGTGGGGCTTCATGCGGCTCTCCGCCTCCGAGACACTTGTCCCCTTCGGCGTCTATGCCCGTCTGCCGCAGGAGGGCGACAGCTTCTTCCCCTTCACTGGCGACAAGTCGGTGACCGAGGGCATCAGCACCATAGCATTCGGTGGCACCACAGCAGACTCAGTCACCGCCAACGTCTACGACCTGCAAGGTCGCCGCGTCAACGGCAATACCAGCAAAGGCATAATTGTTGTGCGCCAGTCAGACGGCACGGTGCGCAAAGTAGTATCAGGGAAATAATACCATAACTAAATAAAAAAAGAAAGAAATGAAGAAATTTGCTACAAGCCTGTTCATCTTGCTATTGCTGATGACAGCCCAGACACTGCAGGCGCAGCAGCGCCGACCCATTGACAACCAGCACCCGCTGTGGATGATTCACATCGACGTGTGGAACGCTGCCGACCCGCAGAAAATCATCAACCTGATACCCGACGACATCAAGCCCTACGTGTGCATGAACCTGTCGCTGTCGTGCCAGTACGACACTGAGCTCAATATCTATAAGATGCCGCGCTGCGCCGTTCGTACCTACCGCTCATGGGCCTCGGTGTGCCAGCAGAACGGAATGTGGTTCACCCTCCAGCCTGCCAGTGGCGGCCACACCCATATTCAAGACGATGACTTGGCCACTTTCGAATACTTCTTCAAGGCCTACCCCAACTTCCTCGGCTGGAACTATGCCGAGCAGTTCTGGGGCTTCGATGAGGGTGGCGACAAGAGCAGCAGCACGCAGGCATCGCGCATTGCCCTGTTTGCCAAGCTGGTGGCCATGCACGCCAAGTACGGCGGCTTCCTCACCATCTCGTTCTGCGGCAACATCTGGTCGCACGGCCTGAACCCCATGGGCATGATGAAGCGCAACACCAGCCTGCTGCAAGCCTGCAAGAAGAACCCTGAGGCCATACTATGGCTCTACAAGTACACCACGTCGAGCTGCTGGTACAACAACGAGAGCATGACCTACGGCCCCTTTATTGCCGGACTGGCCACCAACTACGGCGTGCGCTACGACAACTGCGGATGGAACGGCGCCCTTGAATCTATCCTTGGCAAGAATAATGGCTGCAAGTATCCAGGGGCGGCAGGTGTAGGCACCGTGATGGAGCAGACGTGCGTCAACGGCGGTTCTGTCTGGGACGGCCCGGAGCTTATCTGGACGGAGGACTTCCAGAACCTTGGAAACTCTACCGTAAGCGGCTACACGCGCCGCAACTGGGGCACCTTCCCCAACTTCCGCGGTGTGTGGATGGACATGTTCCGCAAGATTATCGACGGAACAATGTATATCCCCACGCGAGAGGAGATTATTGGCAAGACCAAGATTGTGGTAATCAACGACGTCAGCAGCGGCTCCGACGAGAACAAGTACGCCGCCTGGGGCAACCTCTACGACGGGCTGTACAAACAGACAGACCCCTTCAACAGGGGCAACGGACAGTGGATGGACAACCTCTGCTACTTCAAGTCTTCGGGACGCTATGGTGCCATACCCATAGTGACGGGCCTCTACGACGATGTTGCAAAGTCAATACCCGTACAGGTAAGGAAGTCGAACTACTCATCGCGCTGGGGCACCATTGCGAAGAAGACCGCCGACTTCAACAGCCAGTACCCTGAGGTGTCGAAGGGCGACCTCTACGTCAACCGCTACCGCAACCAGCTGATAACTTACACGCCTTACACCTATTTAAATAAGAATACCACAGCCACGGCCGAGCTGCCCCTGCTCTACAACACCTGCGACTCGCTGAAGCTGTCGTACGGCAAGCTGTCGAGCGGACACATCCGTGAATACGCCGACCACATTGACATATACCTGAACAACTTCCGCGCCGACACCACCGCAGTGAAAACCGACCGCATCACCGTGACGGGAGTGACATCACAGCCTTCCTTCAGCTCAAACAAGCACTCAGAGGGTACGGTTATGGCATCGGCAAGCTACAACGCTGATGCCGCCACGTATACCATCACCGTGAAGCACTGCGGCCCCGTAGACCTTACCATCAACTGCACGGGAGCCGGCACCGGCAAGGCCACCGACGTGGTGCCCTCGGCAGCACTACCCACACCCAAGCAGCCAGAGAGCTTCAAGCACCCCATCATAATCGAGGCAGAAGACATGGACTATAAAAGCGTGGCTGGTGTCAAGATCACCAACTCCGGCGTTTACTATCCCGACGTGCAGGAGTTCTCCGGCAACGGATTCGTGGATTACGGCAGCAACACCGGTGCCTCCCTGCGCCACCAGCTCAACTGCAAGTATGCGGGCGAATACTACATTGACATTCGCTATTCCAACGCCAAGAAGGAGGCAAACATTTCAGTCATCGTCAACGGCGAGACACAGAAGGTGAAAACCGAAAAGCTTGCCACCAACGAGTGGAGCAAGATGAGGGTCACCGCCAATCTCAATGAGGGCCTCAACGAGCTTAAGATCAACAATACCGGTGCGGTGTCAATGCTGATTGACCAGGTGATTTACACCCCAACCGACATTGAGCCGGAGAAGTTCCTCGTCAGCGTGCGCGAATCCTCTCACGGTACGGTGTCGCCCAGCAAGGACGAATATGCTGAGGGCGAGACGGTGACGCTCACCGTCAACGCCGACAATGGCTATCAGCTGAAGGAGCTGCGCTTGGTGAACTCAGTGTTCTACACCATGGAGAAGACCATCAAGGTTAACCAGGAAGGCAACGAGGTGACCTTCGTAATGCCCGACGACAATGTCACGCTGCTGCCAGTGTTTGGCGACGCTACCGGACTGCTCAATCTCGACTTCACCAATACCATCAACGGTGCCATGCCCGAAGGCTGGCGCTGCGTGCAGGAAAGCAACGAGGTGCATGAGTATCCCAGCACCTTCAGCCAGGGTGCCCGCACCATGGTGGGCTTCCAGGGCTACCAGGGCAAGGCTCTCTACTGGCGCAACAGCTGCGCCGAGTATGGCCGTCAGTCGGCCTTCCCGCTGTCGCTCACTCCAGGCAAGTACAAGCTGGCGTTCGCCATGGCAGCATGGAAGGAGAAGCCAGAGTACAAGGTGTCGGTTGTCAATGCGCAGACAGGCGCTACCGTGGCTGCGTCGGAGCAGTTCTACGCCGAGCCTAATGCCAATGGCAGCACCTCAGCCAACGTGTCGAGTGCCGTCTCCCGCGAGCTGTCGTTTACCGTCGAGAGCAAGGGTGACTATGTCGTCAGCTTCAACGACGTGACCACCTGGGGCGGCTACCACGAGTTCCTGCTTCTTGAGTGCATCCTTATATCTGAGGGCACGGTAGAGGCTATCGACGATGTGGACGGCTTCGGCTCCAACATCAAGTTGGTATATGACCTGCAGGGCCGCCGCGTGGCCTCGTCCGCTATTGGCAAGGGCCTGCGCATCGTGCGCACCGCCGACGGCAAGGCCCGCAAGGTGCTTATCAAGTAATTAATCTTTCTGAATGACTATGATAAAAAATGCAATGATCACCCTGCTGACTGCCATGGCCACCATGACCGCCAGCGCACAGAACCCTATTGTACAGACGTGGTTCACCAGCGATCCCGCACCTTTGGTGGTGGGCGACAAAATGTATGTCTATACCGGCCACGACGAAGACAATGCCGACTTCTTCTGGATGCAGGAGTGGCGAGTCTATTCCACCGACGACATGGTGAACTGGCAGGACCACGGCTCGCCCTTGGCATTGGAGAGCTTCTCATGGGCCGACGACCGCGCGTGGGCCAGCCAGACCATAGAGCGTGACGGAAAGTTCTATTGGTATATCTGCGCCCATTCCAAACTGTCGGGCGGCATGGCTATAGGCGTTGCTGTCAGCGACTCGCCCACAGGGCCGTTCAAGGATGCCATCGGCAAGCCCCTCTTCGAGAACGGCTCTTGGGACCATATCGACCCCACGGTGATGATCGAAAGCCTCCCTCTACCCCCCTCCCAAGGAGGGGGAACCAAGCAGCAGGCTTGGCTTATGTGGGGTAACCCGCAGGTGTACTACTGCAAGCTTAACGACGACATGATTTCCATCGACGGTGAGGTGCAGAAGCTCGACATGACCGAGGAGGCTTTCGGCAGCCCTATCATGAGCAAGCGCGAGAAAGGCAAAAAGTATAAGGACTCGTATGTCGAGGGGCCTTGGCTGATGAAAGCCCCCCTTTCATCCCCCCTTGGGGGGAAACCCAAACGCGCAGCATCATCCCCCCAAGGGGGGACAGGAGGGGGGCTTTACTATCTTCTCTATGCCGCCGGTGGCGTCCCAGAACATATCTCCTACAGCACAGCCTGGTCGCCCACAGGGCCCTGGACATACGCCGGCGAGATAATGCCACTGTCTGACACAGGGTCGTTTACAAACCACTGCGGCGTTGCCGACTTCAAGGGTCACAGCTATTTCTTCTACCACACCGGCAAGCTGCCCGGCGGTGGCGGCTTCGGACGTAGCGTGGCTGTCGAGGAGTTCCAGTACAATGCCGACGGCTCGTTTCCCACCATCCTTCCCACTGCCGAGGGCGTAAAGCCCATCGCCACCTTCAATCCCTTCCGTAAGGTGGAGGCTGAGACGATGGCTTTCTCCAAGGGCGTGAAGACCGAGCAGAACGATGAAGTGGGCGTCTACGTAACCGACATACATAACGGCGACTACATCAAGCTGCAGAACGTGAAGTTCGACGGCAACATCACCAAGCAGTTCACCGCCCGTGTGGCCAGCGGCCTGCGTGGCGGACAGATAGAGGTACGCATCGACAGCCTCGGAGGAAAACTCCTCGCCACACTTGACGTGCCGGGCACCGGAGGTTGGGAGAAATGGCAGACGCTGACAGTCGACTTTACCGAGAAGGGCACAGGTACCCATGACCTCTACCTCGTCTTCACTGGCCGAAAGGGACCGAAGCTCTTCAATTTCGACTGGTGGCAGATTGTGGGCTTGCTGTCGCAGGTCGTAGAGGACGGCGGCACAGGACAGTACAAGGCCATCATGAAGGAGGAGGCCACCCTTGAGGCCCATACCGTCTTCGTGCCTCAGGACCTGTCGGCATTCAGCAAGAAGAAGCCGCTGCCCGTGCTGGTATGGGGCAATGGTGCATGCACCAATTCGCCGTGGGAACACTATAAGTTCCTCAACGAGATTGCGTCGCACGGCTATCTTGTGCTGGCCACTGGCTACATACCCATGGAGGAGAAGCCCTACAACGGCCCCATGTCAACCACCCAGCAGCAGATAGAGTCCATAGACTGGGCCATAGCCCAGAACGCCGATCCCACCTCACCTTATTATAATAAGATAGACGTGAAGAACATCTGCGTAGCCGGCATGTCGTGCGGTGGCCTGCAGACACTCTACAACTGCGCCGACCCCCGCATCAAGACGCTGATGATATGCAACAGCGGACTCTTCAAGAACTCTAACCGCAATCAGGCCGTCGGCGGCATGCCCATGCCCGACAAGTCGAAACTTAAGGAGATACACACCAGCATTATCTATATCCTCGGCGGCAAGACCGACATTGCCTACGAGAACGGCATGGACGACTTCCACCAGATAAGCCACGTGCCCTGCTGCGCCACCAACTTCCCCGTGGGCCATGGCGGCACCTACCGCCAGCCTCATGGCGGCGAGTTCACGGTGGTTGCCCTGAACTGGCTCAACTGGCAGCTCAAGGGCGACAAGCAGTCGGCCAAGATGTTCAAGGGAACCGACTGCGGGCTGTCGAAGCGTGAAGGGTGGACCATTGAGAAGAACGCCCTGTTCGATAAGCTCAAGTAGAAACGGCCGACAGATTACAGTCACTATTTTTAGAACATACTGACAGATGAAAAAGAAGACAATAATATCCCTTGTGCTCTTTGCTGCAACATTGTCGCAGCCCGCCCTTGCACAGCCTCAGGACCGCACGATGCCGATGCCCGACCTGAACAAGGTGAACATGCCCCTGTTCCAGACCAAGTACACAGCCGACCCCTCGCCCTTAGTGGTGGGCGACACACTGTTCCTCTATACGTCGCACGATGCCTCGCCCGAGGACATTCCCGACGAGAACGAGAAGAATTCTGCCGGCTTTTTCATGTACGACTGGCTGCTGTGGTCTACCACCGACATGGTGAACTGGACTGAGCACGGGACAGTGGCATCGCTGAAGGAATTCTCGTGGCGCAGCCGTGAGAACGGTGCCTGGGCCATACAGACCGTTGAGCGCAATGGCAAGTACTACCTCTATGCCCCACTCCACGGCCATGGCATAGGTGTGCTCGTGGCCGACTCGCCCTACGGTCCCTTCCACGACCCGTTAGGCAAGCCCATGGTGTGGCAGAAAGAGCACTGGGAAGACATAGACCCCTCGGTATTCGTCGACGACGACGGCCAGGCTTATATGTACTGGGGCAACCCCTATACCTACTGCATAAAGCTGAACAAGGACATGATCTCCACCGAGGGCGACATCTTGGTGCTCAACCCGCAGGACGGAGTGATGCGCCCCGTCAATGAGGAGGGTGCGAAGATCAACCTCCGCGTGCCGAACGAGGAGAAAGCTAACTGGAAAGTGAAGAACTATCAGGAGGGACCGTGGTTCTACAAACGCACCATGCCGACGGCCATTGACCAACAGGGCCTCCCCCCAAGGGGAGACAGGAGGGGGGCTTATTATCTGGCCTACGCCACCACATGCTGTCCAGAGGCGCTTGGCTATGCCATGAGCGACTCACCTCTCGGCCCCTGGGAGTGGAAGGGCTACATACAGCGGCCAACAGAGCGAGACCGCGGAAACCATCCGGGCATCTGCGATTTCAAGGGGCGCAGTTACGTCTTCGGCCAGAACTACGACCTTATGCACTTAGACACATACGTGCATCACGAGCGCCGCAGTGTCAGCGCCAGCGAGATTGTCTACTTGGCCGACGGCACCATACCAGAGATTCCCTACTGGTTAGACCAGAAGCCTATGCAGCAGCTGCACTGGCTGAACCCCTACGAGCGAGTTGAGGCCGAGACGATGGCATGGGGAAAGGGCCTGAAGAGTGCTAAGATGGGCATACCCAACACTGGCGTGGTTAAGGATATGCCTGAGTCGACGGGCAAGAAGAACATGTATGTCTACGACCTTGACAAGGGCGAGTACATCCGCCTACGCGGTGTAGACTTCGGTGAAGGTGCCAAGCTGTTCAGCATCGTGGCCGCTGCCACGGGCACGGCCACACTCACCCTGCGCATAGACAGTGCCGACGGACCTGCAATTGCCACCGTAGCCATTAAGCCTACCGGCTCTGCAGACAGCTACAAGGCTTTTTCGGCCAAGGTGAAAGGAGCTGCAAGCGTACACGACCTATACATCTGTATAGACAAGGCCGACGGCGACGTACGGTTAGACTGGTGGCAGTTTCACAAGTAGGATCTTTCTCTGGGAAGACGATGCCTACGGCATCTTCTTCCTATAGATGTATATAGGGAATACCTATTATTGTAGGGACTTCTTCGACGAGCGAAGAAGTCCCTACATTAAATAGCTACAGGAAAACCGTTGGCTTAAGCCTCGGCTACTTTATTATCACCTTGCGGCCATTCTGGATATAGACACCCTTGAAGGGATTGCTGACACGCTGTCCTTGCAAGCCGAATAATGCGTGGGCAGAGTTGATGCCGGAGGCTTTATCGGCTACTCCCTTGATACCGGCAGTGCTGTCGAAGACTACGGACAGGACATCGGCGGCGGAGGTGGTGGTTACAAATACGCGCTCTGCCGGTAGGACGGCGGCTGTATGCGGCAGGAAGACGCACTTGCCGTCGGCACTTCCCATTGAGAAGGGATATTTGAAGGTAGAGGTCTTGATGTCGTAGTCGTTGCCTCGCAGTATGTTGGTGGAAATGGTTGCCGCCTGGTCGGCGTCGGGAGTGAAGGTGGTGGTGGTCAACTGCAGCTCTCCGGAAACGTTACCTACTATGATTACGGGGCAGTCTTGGGGTACGATGTCGCCGACGGGATGTAGTGTAAGTTTTGTATCGTCGATTGTGGCGACGTATGCCTTGGCTCCTTCTGGCAGCTGGTATGGGCTTACGGAGGAGTAGAAGGTGCCCCAATAGTACTTGCCGATGGCTGTGGTTGAGACTATGGCAGTGCTAAAGTCGCCGAGGTACTCGAGGCGGAAGTTGTCGAAGATGGTCCAGTCGTTGGTGACGGCTGTTGTCTTCTTTACACCAATATCGATTGTGGCACTGCTCTTGACTATGAAGCTAAGACTGTTGTCGTAAAGATTGGCGATGAAGTATGCGGAAGCATCGTCCATGGTGTTGGGGAACTTGCCGCTGATGCCAGATGTGGTGGTTCCTACACTGAGCTTGCCTGCCTCGGTGAATATAGACTGGAATGGTAGTGAGTAGTTTCCCGCGTAGAATGTAGCATTGAGGCTCTCGGTGTTGTTTTTGTACTTTGTGGCAGCATCGGCATATCCGCCGTTACGGTAGAAGCCCTGCACTTTCAGCCTGTAGCGGCCTTCAGGAAGTGGGGATATGGTTTTGACATAGACGTTGAAATTGGTGTTGAACTTTTCTGCACATCGGTTTTCTGTTTTTCCACCGAGCGAGGGTTCTCCATTCCACTTGTCGTTACGACTGTCGTAGATGCTGAACGTGGCGCCGGGAATGAGGAATGTTGCGTCGACGGGCTGTGCACTGTTGGCGCTTTCGAACTTGCTGAGTCGTTCGCTCTTTGTTACTCTCATCCACTGTGCGTTGGCGTCGGTGCTTGTGCCTAAGGCCAATGCGCTTGCGGAACCGTCGTATTGCAGGTACTTGTCGTCTTTAGATATGGTGTAGGCGGGCTGTCCGTCGATTTCAGCCACCTTGGTGACCTTCCATGTTCCTGAAGCCTGGTCTACCCATGCCGCCGTACCGTCTATATTCAGATAGTGGTTGTTGTCGTCGCGGCAGATGCCAGTGTCAATGATGCTGTTGCCGTCGTTGTCGGAGAGCATGGTGACATTGAGTCCGCCGTTTGGTGTAAGAGATGCCTTGGTGCCATAGTTGTTGGCTCCTGTGAGCCACTGTTTTGCCCCGACGTTATAGAGGTATACCTCTTCTTTCTTCATGAGTGAATATACGTCGGAGTAGACATCCCTGCCCTTGCAGTCGACGATATGCACGCGGTAATAGTGTCCGTAATCGCTCTCCGTATCGGAATGTATGTAATACTTTGGCGCCTCTGATACCGTGAATGTTGCAATGGTCTCCCACTGCGGGTTCTCATTGGTGCACCGCTCCAGTGTCATCTCCTTTGTCAGTTCGCCACTGTATTCGCGCCAGGTGATTCTTGCCGTGTGGGTCGACTCAGTGTATTGCACTGCGAGCGTAGGCTTGCGCACTACAGCATTGGGCACGTAGACATTCTTGTTGTTGAATCCAACTCCGGAGTTGATTGTAGCATAGTATTTTCCTGCAGGAGTGAGCTTGCCATCCTTATAAATCTTTGATGGGTCGCGCTCGCCATTCCAATAGTAGTAGCGTTCCACGTAGC
Organism: Prevotella sp.; assembly: GCA_017449025.1. Taxonomy (GTDB): domain Bacteria; phylum Bacteroidota; class Bacteroidia; order Bacteroidales; family Bacteroidaceae; genus Prevotella. The sequence continues at coordinate 52,983 of JAFSKJ010000063.1, forward strand.
TTAGAGAGTTCATTTTCTGGCAGATGCGCCTGACTACAACGGAGTCTTGCTTCTCAGTGACTCCGGAGGCGAAGGCCCCGTTGGTGTTCCACGACGCTCCCCACACCCATTCAGAAACCCAGACGGGTCGTTTCACGGCGTTGTGCCAGTTAGGTATGTTGGTGCTGAAGGAGCCTTCCTCCCAGTATCCGTGAAGGTCGATGATGTCGCATCGCCATCCGCGTGCGTCTATGCTGTCGAAGAACTCCTTGAGAAATCCTGTGCCGTTCCAGTAGTCGCTGCCGTCCCACGACGATGGCGAGCAGAGCCTCATGCCTGTGGCCATGAGTGCCTCCCAGTTGGCGAGTATGTCGTCGAGTGTGCACGGCGAATCGTCGGCGGGGTTTCGCGGCTCGTTGTTGGTCTTCATGTGTGGCGACCAGGTGGTCTTGCCCAGGTCGGCAGGTGCAGGCCAGTTCTCCTTGATGTGTTGTGGCACGCTCTCGAAGTCGGGGCCCATGTTGCTGCCGGCTCCCCATCCGTAGGTACTTGTGACGTTGAGTGCAGAGCATGCAGAGTAATCATTGTCAGCGGCAGCCAACTGCTGTTTGCCTGTGTCGTACCACTTGAAGATGCGATACGACGAGATCTTGCAGTCCAGCTCCTCGGGCAGTTCTGCCATCTCCAAGTCGGCATTGTCGGCAATGAAGCAACGGCTGTAGCCGTAGCCCCCGGCGCGCAGTGCGAATGTCACCATGTATCCTCTCTTTAGCTTGAACGAGCGTATCTTGTTGTTGAGCTTGGCCTCGGTGAGCGTGTTCATGAATCCGTTGTTGTTCTCCAACCCGAAATCATTGACGGCTGTTCCGCCGAAATCCTTTTCGGAGTAAACGGTGAGCGGCTTGGTGCTGTTGCCGTAGGGCAGTATGATGCATCCGCGGTTGTAGAGCTTCACCTGGCAGTTGGTGCCGCTTACGGCCGTTTCGCCTGCAATCTGCACGTGGGCTGCCAGCATCTTGAGTGCGGCAGAGGGCTTGACGGCGGCGAGTATAAGCACGGCTTGGTCTGTGTTCTCGATGTTAACTACACCGTTGTCACCGAAAGGTGTGTCGGAAATGATGGTAAAGTCGGTGGCAGTGGTGATGGTTACGTTCTCGTTGACCTGCGACACATTTTTCTTCTGGTTGGCTGCGTATGCGCAAATGCAGAGGGAGAGAAATGCGGCGGAAAGGGCGGTTCTTAGTGATAGTAACAGCTTTGGTTTCATTGTTCTTTTGGGTTAGTGGTTTGTATATTTGGTGCAAACTTACGAATTCTTTTCTGAATACACAAATATTCCGACACTTTTTTTAACTATAAAAAAAACGGCGCGGCAGAACCGCGCCGCATAATGCTACTTCGCCACCACTTTCTTTTTCCCACGCACGTACACGCCCGCGGGAAGCCTGCCCTGTGTGGCGCGCTGTCCGCCGAGAGTGTAGATGGCAGAGGGGGTAGTGTCGGAGGTTGTGACATCGTCAATGCCTGCGGCATCGTACTGAGTGTCGTTGCTCAGGAACACGTCGTCGATGTTCAATGTGCCCGCCTTGGTGCAGCGGAAGGCAACGATATAGATTTTCGAGGGGTCGATGGTGTGTCCGGCGTTGTCGTAGGCCATCTGGTGGAGGTTGATTACCACGGTTGTGCGGTCACCGATGGTCTCCTTATAGCTTGAGCTGCTGACGCTGTTCTTGTTGAACAGGCGCACCTGTGTTCCCAGATCCTGCGGTTCCTTAAGCTTCACCACGAGGTACTTGTAGGCCGACATGTCGGCTCCGGCATTGTAGGACCATCCGCCTACTCCTCCTGACGAAAGCTTCATGGTGCGGTTGGCTGCGTCGTAGGTCATGGTTCCCGAGAACTTGCTAATGTTCTGTTCGTCGAAGGGGAAGTACTTCACCTCTACGCCTACGGTTTTCCGTGTCTCATGGCGGCAGAAGTCGGTGTAGGATGCCTCCACCGTCCCTGTACCCTCGGCAGTGGGCAGCATGATGGTGCCGTTGAACGGAATGTCGTCGCTGGTGAAGGTAGCCCGCATGGAGACATCTTCGGAGTGCCCGTCGAGATACTGAGCCTTGACGGGAATGCGCGACCGGTTGCCAGGCATGGCACCTACGACGTCGGGAATGTCAAGGGTCTTGACCTCGTAGAACTGCTTCAGCGAGGAGTCCATCTGATAGTCCTTGTCGGCAATGGGTTGCATGCCCAACTGCTCCAAGGCGGCGAAGGCATAGCGGCTGCCCATGATGCGATAGCCCATGGCGCAGAAGTGCCAGGGGTCTTTGCCGTTGCCCTCGCAGCCGGCAGAGCTGATGACGTGTGACGTGGGTATCACCGAGGGCAGCTTGGCTATGACAGTGTTGTGGGCATAGCATGAGCCGCCATACTCCTGGCGTAGCGTCTCCCCGGCATACAGGTGCACATCCTCGGCTTTAAGGTTGAGGTCGGTAAGCAGTCGGGTGTAGATGGTCTTGACGTTGTTCGGCCAGTTCTGGTCGCCATTGTTGGAACAGCCCTGATGAAGGAGTATGCCCTTGATGACTCCAACCTGCTGGGCCTTTTTGGCCATGTCTACGAGGCGCTTATAGGGGTCGTTGCCGAAGGCCTGTATCAGTGCTTTCTGCCATGCCTCGGCCTTGCTTACTATGGCACCGATCTTTTCCGACATGAAGCCCTCGATGGCTATGCCGCCAATGGCTACGTCGACCACTCCCACCTTGACTTCTGGCGGCAAAGCTGCAACCATTGTGCGCCCGAAGTAGTCGGCCATTCCCAGGCCGATGTCCTGCCCGTCGTAGGGTCGCACTATTGGCGGGGTGGCAGTGTACCACTCCCCCGTCTTACGTGCAGGACTATTGAAGTCGCGTGCGGCAAGCATCTTGAATCGCGGGTCTACGTACTGTAGGTCTACGGCTTCGGGCTTGGCATTGCCTTCCATGTTCGACTGTCCGAAGCACAGGTAGATGTAGAAGTTGGGGTCTGGGCCTTCGCCTGCCCTCGTGTCGGCGCTGGCTGTCATGGCCAGGCTACAGAATAGAATAGCTAATAAAATCTTTCTCATAAAATATAAAAGTTACATATTTAGATTACTTGCATAGTCTCACCTCGCTGATGCGCGGAGTCTGCCGGTTCGGCTCGGCACTGATAGTAAGTATTACCGGCTTTGAGGTGTCAATGCCGTCGGGCAAGTCTACAATGGCCTTTCCCTGACGGTCGAAGGCTACGGTGCCCTGTTCCTTGTCGTCGATGGCCACCACCATGCGCTCACGGTCGGCAAATCCAGAAAGGCGCAGGGTCTTGGCATCGGCGGCTTTCACCTGATAGGTGAACGATGCGTTAGTGCGACGCCAGTGTATGCCCTCGTCGCTGCCGTTCCAGCTCTGCCGGGCAGTGAAGAAGTGGTCGCTCTCAGACTGCTGTTCCCCACAGAACACCTTGTCTACGGTGATTGCCTCCAAGGCCATGCGCGCCTGTTCCTCGGCGGCTATCTCCTGCTGCTTGGCCGCCCACTCCTGTTGGCTATAGAGAGGGAAGTAGATCTGGTAGCGGCACTCATAGAGCTTATAGAAGGGCTGGAGCGTCATGCCCTCGAACGAGGGTATAGTGACACCCTGTAGGGTGAAGGTGAGGGGCTTGCCCTCTACTGCCTTCAGGTGTGAGAGCACCTCGTCTGCCGAGCCAATGATGGCGGGCATCTGAGTCTGTGGAATCTTGGGGCCATTGGCAATGTGTCCGCCACGGCTGTCATCGGCAAAGAGTCCGTCCTGCCGGTCGGTGCCAGTCTTGGCGGCAAGCACAATGGGGCCGTAGAGAAACGAGTACTGGGGCTTGTTGTCGGGCGTGGTCTCGGCTGTCAGGTGCATGGGCATGTCAATGTGCAGTTTGTCGCCGTCCTGCCACTTGCGGTCTATTACGAGATAGCCGTTCTCGGTTCTGTTGGCGACTGGCGAACCGTCGCCCATGGTTACGGTGATGGCTTCGCACCATGACGGTATGCGTATCTTGACGGCAAACTCCTTGGCTTTCTTCAGCGTGAATGTCAGGTTGGTGGCAGGCTCGTAGGGGAAGCGGTTGTCCTGGCTGACGGTGATGTCGCCCCATGTGAGAGTAGAGGGGATGTAGAGGTTGACTAAGAGCTTGTCAGCGCCCTCATGGGCATAGACCATCTCTCCGTAGCGTGCTGGGTTTTCAATGCCAGTGCCCACGCAGCACCACATGGAGGTTTGCGGCTGTGAGTAGACACGATAGTGGCCTGAGCGCATGGGAGTGAAATAGACGAAGCCGCCCTGCACGGGGTTGAAGATGGAGAGAATATGGTTGTAGAGGGCACGCTCGTAGTAGTCCATGTACGACTTGTCGGCGCTGGTCTGGTAGAGCATCTTTGTAAGCCGCAGCATGTTGTAGGTGTTGCAGCTCTCCGGCCCCTGCTCAGAAGCCAGCAGCCCGCTGAAGTCGTTGGTGGGGTTGAAGTGTTCGCGCATAGAGTTACCACCGATGGAGACACTGCGCTGCCCCACCACCACCTGCCAGAAGAACTGCGCTGCGGCATCCCAGTCGTGAAGTCCCTCAAGATCGGCAATGCGCTTGTAGCCTATCACCTTGGGTATCTGAGTGTTGGCGTGCTTGCCCGTCAGGTTGTCCTCGCCGCGCAGCAATGGCTGCAGCATCTGCTGGTCGGAGAACTGGTGAGCGAGCCTGAGATACTTCTTGTCGCCTGTGATGCCGTAGACGTCGGCAAAGGTCTCGTTAAGTCCACCTTGCTCGCTGATAAGCATTTTCTGTATCTGCTCGTCGGTGAGCTGACTAACCTCCTGAATCATCCAGTCGGTGAGCCTCACCAGCATGTCCCTTGCCTGCTGTCGTCCAGCAATGAGATAGGCATCGCGCAGTCCGGCATAGATCTTATGTATGTTATAGAGCGGCACCCAACGGTCGTTGAGTCCGAAGGAGTTGGCTCGGATGTCTCCTCGGGCTATCTCGCCCCATATCTTCTTCGGGTCAGGTATTCCTCCAAGGTATCCGTCGGCAGCATCCTGGCAGCGCTTCAGCTCGCTGAGCATATAGTCCATGCGGGCCTCAATCTCGGCGTTGCCTGTTGCGGCAAACATATAGCTGAGTGCGGAGAGATAGTGCCCGCCGATGTGTCCGTCGAGGCCGGTGTTCTCCCAGTTGGAGTAGTTGTCGGCCTTGGGAGTGAGGCCCGCGCCCTTAAGGTAAGGCGCCAACAGGCGGTCGACATCCAAGCCTAACAGGTAGTGGATGTCGGCCTGCTGGTTCTTCAGGAACTGGCTGTCGGCAAGGCGGACGCTACTGATAGGAAATGATTCGATGCGAGTGGGAAGCTGGGGCTGAGCCTTAAGGCCTGCCGAGAAAACCGGCAGGCACAATATGGCGGTAAGAGCAACGTGTTTAAGGGAATGATGCATAGTTGTTGTATGTGATTTATTATTATCTTATTTCGAAAGGCAGGGTCTGCAGGTCCTTGTCTAACGATGAAGTACCGCAGAGTAGCTGGTAGCGGCCAGGCTTGACGGAGAGTTCGTCGATGCTCTCATCGTAGTATTCGAATGCCTCGCCGTCGAGGGTGATGGTTGCCGTCTTTGTCTCACCGGGGTTAAGCGTCAGCTTCTGGAATCCTTTCAGGCCCTTAATGGGGGCTCCTGGGTCGTCGAGGCTCTTGACGTAGACTTGCACAGTTTCTGTGCCGGAAACTTTGCCGGTATTGGTCACTGGCATGGTGATGGTCACCTTGGGACTTGAGACCTTGGATTTGGAATTTGAGATTTTTGCCTTGCCTGTGGAGAAGGTGGTGTAGCTAAGGCCGTAGCCGAAGGCGTATTGTGGCTGTCCGGTGAAGTAGCGGTAGGTGCGGTTCTTCATCGAGTAGTCCATGAAGTCGGGCAGGTCGTCGTTGGAGCGGTAGAACGTCACTGGCAGCTTGCCGCCAGGGTTGTAGTCGCCGAAGAGCACCTCAGCCAGTGCCTTGGCACCGCCCTGACCGGGGTACCAGGCCTGCAGCAGGGCATCGTACTGACCCTCGACGCTGCCAAAGGCAATGGCCGAGCCTGAGCAATTGACGAAGACGACGGGCTTGCCAGTCTTATGCATGGCTTGGAGCAACAGCTGCTGCACCTTCGGCAATTCGATGGTCTGCTTGTCGCCTCCTTCACCCTCCATACGGGCAGAGATTCCTCCGATAATAACGATTGCGTCGGCTTGCTTCACCTCGTTGGAAAGGTCGGTGAAGTCGGCCAGCTTACGCTCGCAGATGTCGCCACGCAGCATGGCGAACTGTCCGTTGCCACGGCGGTACTCAATGACCACGTCGTAGTCCTTGCCCTGCTCTACGGGGAACGACTTGTACTCAACGCCACGACGTCCGAAGCCGAAGCCACGACGACCGCCGCCGCCCTTATTCTCCTCGACCACCTGGCCGTTGACCTTCAGCACATAGCCGTTATCGGTCATCAGTGTGTATTTCATCTCACCGGTGAAAGTCGCGGTAAATTTACCGCTGATGCGGACTGCGAGATTGTCGTTGTTGATGCCCTCGGCAAAGCCCCATGCACCGAAGGTCGAGAAGTTCAGCTCGTTGTAGTAGCCGCTCTTGTCAGGGTTCTCGAAATTGGTGTCCTTATCGTTCCAGAACTCCACGAGCACGCCCTTGCCGCCGTTGAAGTCTTGCAGGTGGTGTATGGTGGTGTATTCATCGTTCAGCTCGCAAGCCTTATGGTAGATAATCTTAGTGTTGGGCAGGACATCCTTGATGCCGCTGAGCAGCGAGTGCTGGTGGGCCTCGGTGGGCGTGCCGCCGTAGTTGCCGTTGAGCAGCTCCACGTCGTCGGCGTTAGGACCAATGACGGCCAGCGTCTTGATGTTCTTCGAGAGTGGTAGCACGGCGTTATTGTTCTCCAACAGCACCATCGACTCGCGGGCGGCCTGAGTGGCCAGCTCGTCGTGCTTCTCGCTACTGATGACCTCAGGACCGAGCTTAGCCCAGGGCAGCTTGTCGGCGGGGTCGAACATTCCCAGCTCAAAGCGGCCCATGAGGGTCTTTCTCAGGTGCTGGTCGAGGTCACTCTCCTTGATTAGTCCCTGCCTCAGTCCGTCGGCGAGGCTCATAAACACCTTACCGCACTCTAAGTCGGTACCGTTAAGTACGGCATCGACGGAAGCAGAAAGCCCATCCTTGTGGGTCTCGTGCTGTCCGCGATTGAAGAAGTTGTTGATGGCGTCACAGTCGGTGACCACCAGGCCGTCGTAGTCCCACTTGTTGCGCAGAATGTCGATGAGCAGGCGGTCGCTGGTGCAGCAAGGGCGTCCTTCGAAGCGCTGGTATGCGCACATCACCTCACGCACGTTGCCTTTTTTCACCAAAGCCTTGAAGGCAGGCAAGTAGGTTTCCCACAGATCGCGGTTGGAAGGCTCTACATTCATGGAGTGTCGCAGTGGCTCAGGTCCACTGTGTACGGCGTAGTGCTTGGCACAGGCATGTGTCTTCACGTAATTGGGGTCTTTGCCCTGCATGCCGAGCACGTTCTGTACACCGAGGGTGGCGTTCATGTATGGGTCTTCGCCGTAAGTCTCCTGACCGCGTCCCCAGCGTGGGTCTCGGAATATATTTACGTTTGGACACCAGAAGGACAGCTCGGGATTACCGGGGTAGTAGGTGGCTCCCTGTGGCACGTTGTACAGCTTGGGGTCGTTGTGGTCGGTGCGGTTCCAGTTGGCACGGGCTTCGTCGCTGACTTGCGAGAATACATCATAGACGAGCTGTGAGTTGAAGGCTGCAGCCATGCCGATGGGCTGGGGATAAACTGTATACCCCCCCTGGCGCACTCCGTGGCAAGCCTCGCTCCACCAGTTGTAGGATGGTATGCCCAGACGGTCAATAGAGATGGACTTGTTCATCATCAGTCCGACCTTCTCCTCTGGTGTAAGCATGCCGATGAGGTTCTCCACGCGCTCGGCACGAGGCTTGCTTGTGTCCTGCCATAGGTATTTTACCTGAGCGGACAGTCTGTTGGGTGTAAGCTGCGACAGAGTCGCAACAAAGAGGACAAGGGGTGCTATTGTATGTTTCATAGGGTTGTTTTTTTTTTCGTTGTATTATTGAATTGTCACCTTTCCCCGTATAAGAAAGCATTAAAGTCAGAAGCCTCCATCGGGACGACCACCGCCAAAGCCACCGCCGCCAAAGCCGCCGCCAGGACGTCCGCCGCCAAAGCCGCCACCCCCGAAGCCGGGCATCTGAGGCCGGGGTTCTTTATTGATGTCAAGAAGCAGTTTTACGAGTGCACGGCGACGCTGTGTCCATGTAGGGAAGTCATCGGCACGCAACACCTTTGGCGTGAAACCCGGCATCTGAGGCATGCCGCCACCCATAAAGTCAAGGTTGCTGGTGGTGAGTATGCAGGGGCGCGTCTTGCCGTCGGCAATCATACGGTCGACAATGGCATCGGCGCCGCCCACCTTAAACCAGCTCTCCATGGTGTCGCCCTCTGCAGGAATGAGCTGCACGAAGGTGGGCATGCCCATGGCACGCGACATTGGCGGCGTATACCATGCCTCATAGCGGTTTAGGTCGTAGGCCACACGACCGTGCTCTATCTCGCCTTGTGAAGCGAAGCTGAAGGGTGAGTTGGGATTGTTGGCAATGCTGAATTTGAATCCTTTGTCGGGCGAAATGAACATGTTGCTGGGGTCGGCAACGGGTGTACCGTCTACTATGAAGCAGTACTCAAAGGTCTCGAAGAGGTACTGGCCTTCGATGGTGATGCTCCAGACACCGTCGCTGTCGCGCTCCATGACTATGTTGTCAGGAATCATCTCGCAGTCAAGCTCCACGCGCTTAGCCTCAGGAGCCTTGAAACGGAAGGTGATGCCCTGCTCACCGTACTCAGGCGAGATAATGGGACGGGGGAAGAGACGAGCCATAACGCCCGGCGTGAACTGCTGTTCCTTGCCTGTGGCAGGAGGTGTAGGCTTTGCCTCCTTCATTGCTGCCTCGGCTGCTTTCTTGTTGAAAAGTAGAGGGAGCGTCTGTGCAAGGAAATATTTGGCGTTCATCCAGGTGTGACCATACTTATCGGTGGTGAACTCCTTCACCGAGTTGATTCCTTTCTTGTCGAGAAACTCCATGTAATCGCGGGCATTGCCGTAGAGGAAATCGTCTGTACCCACACCAAGCCAGAACAGCCGTATCTTCTTGTTGGTATCGTCGGCCTGGTCGTAGACGTTGGGAATGTCGGTAGATGTGAATGAGCTGTAGGAGCACAGGTAAGCGAACTTGTCAAGGTTGGTAAGGCCATTGTAGAGTGCTTGATTGCCCCCTCGTGAGAAGCCTCCGATGGCGCGGTTGTCACGGTTGTTGATAGTGCGGTAGTTCTTCTCTATGTATGGCATGAGGTCATTGATGAGATCTTTGCTGAAGATGTCACCGCCGAAGGGGGATCGCGATGATACCGCAGCATTGTTAACAGTGTCGGGCTTAAGTCCTGCCTTCAGTTTCATCGGATTGCCGTATGGCATTACAACTATCATTTCCTTTGCCTTGCCTGCCGCTATGAGGTTGTCGAGAATATAGTTGACACGCCCCACCTTGTAGTAGACCTCCTCGGTGTCGGTGGTGCCGCTGATAAGGTAGAACACTGGATATTTCTTCTGGTCTCCCATGTTAAACTGCATTCCCATATTATTATAGGAAGGTGGCAGGTAGACTACAGCATTGTTGGTGGCACCCAGACTCTTGGAGTAGTAGTGCACATACTCCACCCTGCCATGCTCCACGTCACAGATGTCGTGGGGAAGCGTCCCCGACTGCGACGGAATCTCCACGAGGCTGTTCTTAAAGCCCTCGTTAGGAAAGTACTGCGGGTTCATGGGGTCCATCACGCTGACCCCGTCGACGATGAAGCAATAGGGGTACATGTCGGGGGCTGCGGGTCCCAGCGTCACGGTCCACAGCCCGTCGGTATTCTTGGTCATCTCTTTGCGACCCGCAAACTGCACATCGACAATCACCGCTTTTGCCGAGTCATTCTTGTACTGGAACGTCACTGTCCCGTCTTCGTTTGCTCGCGGCTGCGCCGACAAAGCTATGGCGCTGCTGAGTAACAAGGTTGATAATAAGGTTCTTTTCATCATGATATCTTGGTTTTTTGTTGTAGGTTTGGTAGGTATGGTAGGTTTTGAGGTTAATGGCTTAGTTGTCTTACGTATTTCACGGGTTCGCCGTCGCCTTTCAGTATGTCGGCAAAGGTCTGCGGGGTAATGGTTACAGGGCCGCGCATAAGTTCGGGGATATTGTAGCATTTCAGGAACTGCCTGTGATAGTCGGGGTCGGATTGTGGCAGCTCGAACGGCTTGGCTGCGTGTCCGTCAGCGTCAATATGTGCGAAAAACGGCCGTGTGTAGACACCGTCGTCGCGTCGGCTGCTGAATACCACCCACCGCCCATTACTCGACCACGTGTGGTAGCTCTCCGTGTCTGGCGAGTTTGCTTCCTTGAGAGGCTGTGCCTCTCCGCTTGTCAAGTCAAGCATCCAGAGGTCGGCATCGTGGTGCCATATATGGAAGTATCCGTAGCGGGCCATGGTGAACAGCAGGAAGCGCCCGTCTGGCGAGATACGAGGCAAAACGGCACTTTTGTCCAATGTGTCGGCGGCGAAAAGCAGCTCGCGTGGCCCGAACTGTCGGGTGTCTGGATTGAACGACTTCTTGTAGATGTTGTATTTCAGATCTTTTGTTCGCATTACCACCTCTAATCCCTTTGATACAGTAGAGTCGCGGCGGTCGAAGTGTGCGCTGCAATAGTAGAGGGTCTTGCCGTCAGGCGCCCAGGCTGGGAACACCTCAAACTCGGTGCTGTCGTTTTCAAGATTGGTCACCTCACCACTGTCAATGTCGTACGCTATGATGTCGCTCTCCGTGTCGTAGACTTCAATCTTGTTGGGGTCGGTGGTGTGGAAGCTCTGGTGGGTCTTGTCTGTGGAGTAGACGATGAGCTTCAGCCACGGATGCCATGCAGGATAGACACCTGCGGAGAGTATGGAGTCGTTCTTCATGTTCACCTTCTTGATTTTGCCGTCGTAGGCAATGATGGTGCCGCCGCTCTTCTGGCGGGCGTGGAACTGCATGCGCGCGGGGTTGTACATCTGATAGTTGTGGCAGTTGATGCACTGTCCTTCCTTCTCGAATCCGCAGAGCATATTGTCATAGACAACGCTCTCGTCGTAGTTCTCTACGCACCGCTGGCTTATGGTGAGTGCCTCGTAGCTGACGTATGACGGCTGAATGAGGCGGTAGCTCAGGTAAGAGTCGATGCTGTCGGGCGAGACGTAGATGCTGAACGGCTTGTAGTGTGTCCACTTGTCGCCGTGGCGGGCATAGACGTCCACCATGATTGCATTGCCCTTTGTCAGGTTGATAAGGTTATGCCAGTCGTCGGTGTCGGGCTGCATCTTGTCTGCGCAGACAATCTCAAAGGGTGCGTTGTCTGCACCGTGGCCTGCCGCATTGCCGAGAGCAGAATAGCGCGCAACCATCTCGTCGGCCTCCTCGTCGAGTTCGAATGTCAAGGGGGCGATGTTGACAGGGATGGTTACGCCGATATAGTCGGGATATATCTTGGGCAGCACGTTGGCTTCGCTGTAGGCGGTGGGCACTTTCGCAGTGCAGGCAGTGAGCACCGTGACGGCCAGGGCTGCAATGATTATCTTATTATTCCGTATCATGGTTAGTATTCAGGTAATTGATTCATAACGTAGTAATCGAAATAATATGTATGTCCAAAGAAGGGATACAGGCCTGCGTAAGCCTGTTCGCGGTCGGCACCATCATAGTTGGGAGCTATTTCTGTGAAGCGGTTGAAGTCGTTCTTGACGTTGTCGTCGAACGGCAGGCGGTCAAGGTTTTTCCTGTCTTCTATCTTACCATACAGATAGGCTGCCTCCTGAAGATGGCGCGGCATAGGATCCTTGGGGTGTAGGAAGACATAGTCGTAGAACCGTTGCCAGAACTGGTTGATGTCTTTTGTCCAGAGTGTTGCTAACAGGGCCTGCTCTTGGAATACAGGATCGTCCTTATAGGTGCTCTCCGCCAGACGGCGCATGATAAAGTCTTCCACGTACCCGTTGTCAGAAGAGAGCACATTGTCGTAGTGCATCATGTGGGTGATGGGAGCCACCTCTGGGTCTTTAACTATTATTTCGCGATGGTTGAGCAGCTCCTCTGCCTGTCTGGCCCATTTGCTGTAGAACAATGTCTTGTGCAGCAGCTTTATGTATTTCAGGGCGGCTTGTCTTTCTCCGTTCAGTATGGCGCACTTGGTCATCAGCCTCAGGTACTCCGGACTGAAGCCGAACTCCACGCCAGTCTCAATGCACATTCGGTTGCAATAGTTCAGCATTCCATACTGATAGTACATCAATGGCCCGCAGACGAGCAGCAGGCGCATGCCAAACGGGGCGTTGTAATCTTTGGAGCCGTTCTTGTAGAAGTACATCTCGTTGGCTTGGCGCCCTAAGCGCGCCAGCGCCACGTTCCTCATCATCACAATGGCCCTGGTGGGTTCGTCGTTCTGTCCGACGGCCTCTGCGATAATGCCTTCCCAGTCTTGGTTTTCCATTCTGTGCTGCATGGCAAGCTCGCGGTGAAAGTTTTCGTCCTTAAACCAGAAAATGGCTACACCGGCACAGACAGCAGCAGCCACGCCCACCTGCGGCAGTACGTTGACAATGCCTCTGGCCAAGCCTGCTGCTTGCTTCCCCTTCCTTGGGAGGGGGCTGGGAGATGCCTTTCCTGCTGGCCAAAGTGCCAGCACCACGAAATAGAGCAGTAGCAAGTAGAAGGGCAGATAATATGCCTGATACTCTTCTGTTACGTAGTATAGGGGCAGCTCGGCATAGTAGATGTTGGCCAGGTTAGTCTGATAGTACACATACTGGTAGAAAAGCAGGGGTATGGCAATGACGGCGAGCAAGGCTGTAACGCTGTTAATGGTCGCCTCGGCCCTTTTCGTTTCTGTTCTCCACGACCAGATGGCCATCAGCAGCGGGGCTGCCAGCCCATAAATCCCCATTAATGGGTAACCGGCAGCACAGGTCAGCAGAATAAAAGCTGTGCATAGGTGCCACTTTGGCGGTAGCAGACGGAAAGCCCAGAGCAGTGCGGCCACGGCTGTTGTTCCGATGGTAGCTATAAACGTTAGGCCATGCAACTTAAGCACGTATATCCAATAGCCCATGTCCGTAAGAGTCATCAGCAGCAGGGCTACGGGTATGATGGTAATCACGACCCATGAGTCCCTGATACGGAATGTACGCTTGATGAGCCACATCAGCAGCAGCCACCAGGCGCATAGCACCAGTACGCCAACCACAGGATAGAAGAAGAGCTGCGTGAACAGCATTCCCACCCATGTGAGCATACCTCCAGGCACCACCATTTGTTCGCAGAAGAACATGGAAGTGTTGAGAAACAGTGTTGTCTCCTGTATCTTCCATAGCAGGTCTTTCTCATATATTAGCAGGAGCAAGGCTATAGCGAGCAGCGTGAATGCCCAGACGGCGATGGTGGAATGTTTCTTCATGTCTGTCTATTTGTGCAGCAGTGCTTACAGCTTGTAGTTATTCATTAGCTTCATCGGTTTAGGCTGCAAAGTTACGAAAAATCCACCGCTGTGTTTCCACCAAATGTATCAGAAATTATAATATATGTAACACAGGGCTATTACTTCCCGTTGCATGTTTGTCTACTCGGGTAATTCTTAGTATCTTTGCAGCCCTTACCATTTTAATTCTCGTTAAATAAAACCTTTTCCCAATGTGGTCAAACTTACTATCTGTAATCCTACTCATCAATGAGCTGATGGCAGCAAACGTGGGCGAGACGATGAGCCCCGCAACAAACTTCGACAGCTGGATAGAGCTGTACAATCCTACGGATGAGTCAGTATCGCTGGGCGGCATGATACTCAGCGACAACAAGGGCAACAGCTGGACTATTCCTTCCGTGGCCGGCGTAGTGGCTGCCGGCGGTTTCAAGGTGGTTTGGCTCGGCTCCAACGGCATAAACCCGTCGCAGGCGCCCTTCAAGCTTGACTGCGACGGAGGCACCATAAGCATCAGCGATGCCTCAGGGCAGGAAGTCGACAGCAAGGAATACCCATCGGCCATGAGCCGTACATCGTACGCACGTACCACCGACGGCGGCTCCACTTGGAGCTGGGCGGTGACGGCCACGCCCGGCACTACCAACACAGCCTCGACCTTTGCCGAGGAGCGCTTGGCTGCTCCTGAGGTGAGCACCGACAGCCGCCTGTTTACCGGACAGCTTGCAGTGAGCGTCGACATTCCCGACGGAGCCACGCTTATGTATACCACCGACGGCAGTGTGCCCAAGGCTCCTAAGAACACAGGCGAAGCCTCGCCCTGGACGGAATGGGTGCGCAATGGCAACTGTGAGGGAAGCGATGCCTCATGCCTCATAAGCCGCGATGCAGACGGCAATGGCGACGTGGAGAGGATTGTTGACGGAGCAGGCGTGAACGGCAGTCGCGGAATAAAGATACATGCTGTCAATAACCCCACCAACTCGTGGGATGCCCAGTTGTTTGTCTACACGCCCGACCACGTATGGCAGGTGGGCGAGAAGTTTCGCTTCAAGATGATGGTGAAGGCCGACAAGGCAACCTACATCACCGTGCAGTCGCACTCCACCCCCCACAACTACATCTCCGGCAACATGCTTGACGGCAGATACAACGTTGGGATCGACTGGGCTGAGATAGACTATGAGGGAACCGTCACCGCCGACATGGTTGGCGGCGGAGGAGGCGGATGGTGGTGGGGCGGAGAGCCTGAGTCTACCCTGCAGACCATTGCCTTCAACCTGAACGAGGAGAAGAAGGAGAACAATTTCTACTTCGACGAGGTGTCGTGGGCATCCGCCACAGAGGATGTCGTTGAAACCAGCAAGGAGAGCAAGGACGGCCGCTTCAGCGTTAGCGGCACCTCCACCTATTGCTTCAGGCTGTTCAAGGACGGCTACCTGCCCAGTGTGCCTGTTTACCGCTCGTACATACAGTCGGGGCCGACTCAGTTGCCTGTAATCTCGATTGTTGGCGACAAGCGATACTTTACCGACCCGAAGTGGGGCATTGACACTCAGGGAACCAACGGCCGCACAGGCAACGGACGCCAAGACAAATGCAACTGGAACATGGACTGGGAGCGACCGGTGAACTTCAGCTACATAGGCACCGACGGCTCACTGCTCTTCACACAGGATGTGGAGATAGAGGTGTCGGGCGGATGGACAAGAGCCGCCTCGCCACGCTCGTTCAAACTGAAGTCGGGTAAGGAGTTCGACGGACAGAACCGCTTCGACTACGCTTTCTTCCCACAAAAGCCCTACCTGCGCAACAAGGTGCTGCTGATACGCAACGGCGGCAACGATGTATGGGATAACGGCGGCAGTCGCTTCATGGATCCCGCAATACAGACCATATTGCAGCGCTCAGGAATCAACCTCGACCTGCAGTCGTACGTTCCCGTGATAGAGTATGTGAACGGCGAGTACCGCGGCATGCTTAACATGCGTGAGCCTAACAACAAAAAGTTTGTGGAGGCCAACTGGGGCTACGACGACAAGGCCATAGACATGTTTGAGATGAGCGCCGACTCCAATCTCTGCTTTATGGTTGGCATCGCCGACGTGCTCGATCACATCTACGAGCTTGGCGCAAATGTCAGTGATGCCAATGCCTACGCTGAGCTGAAAACCCTTCTCGACATCGACGAGTTTATCAACTATATGGCCGTTGAGCTGTTTCTCGGTTCCACTGACTGGCCGCACAACAACATCAAAGGCTTCCGCAGCCAGGAGGATGGCCGCTACCGCTTCGTGACCTTCGACCTCGACTTCGCCTTCAGGAGCAGTAACCCCTTCAAGGACTTCCAGAACAATCAGACATGGAAGTTCAATCTGATATATGACACTGGCGAACAGCGCACGGAGGAAATCAAGCTCGTGACCCTCTTCCTCAACATGCTCAACAACGATGAGTTCCGCAAGCAGTTCATCGACACCTACTGCATAATTGCCGGCAGCGTGTTCGACCACGACCGCTGTGTGGCCATCGTCGACGAATTGGTGAATAGGGTGAGCGGCGTACACAATGTCACCCAGTCGGCAAACAAGATAAAGAAAGAGCTGAGCAACCGCATGAGCAACATGATCTCGTGCATGCAGAAGTTCAGCCCCATGCAACTGTCTGGCGTACAGAAAATGAATGTCAGCCTGAACAGTGACACCAAGGGAGCCACAATCCTTGTCAACGGCATTGAGGTACCCTACACCGAATTCAGCGGCTACCTCTTTGCCCCCATACACTTGGAGTGCAAAGCCCCCACAGGCTACCGCTTCACCGGATGGAAGAGCGGCTCCACCATGGTCAGCACCAAGTCGGCCTTCGACCTTACAAGCGGCTCTACACTCGTGGCAACGTTCGAGCCTCTGACAGAAACGGAGCGCGCAAAAGAAGGCTACTCACCTGTACGCATCAACGAGGTGAGCGCCGACAACAACATATTCGTCAACGAGTACTGGAAACGCAACGACTGGATTGAGCTTTACAACGCAACCGGCGAGGCCATCGACGTAGACGGCATGTACCTGAGCAACAACCTGCAAGAGCCTCATTTGTGCAAGATCAGCGGCGGCGAGACCGTCATTCCGCCTTACGGATACCTCATGGTGTGGTGCGACGGACTTATGTCGAGTGACAAGCCACATACAACATTCAAGCTCTCGGCAAAGGGCGGCGACGTGATCCTTACGGCTGCCGACGACTCTTGGAGCGACCAGCTCACCTACACCCGCCATCAGGGCAACGAGAGCGTAGGCCGCTTCCCCGATGGCAACGATGCTGTGTATAAGATGAACGTACCCACACCCGAGCAGCACAACTTATCTTCCAACTATCTCACCGTTATCAACCAGCCCAGCAATCACGATGCCGGCATTCCCACAAACATTTTGCCTGCCGACATACAGACAAGATACGTGCTTGGACGGCTCGTGGTCTGCGCGCAGCAGGGCAGCAACTTGGAGGTGGCGGTAGTCAACATGGCAGGACAGAATGTGGCCTCATACAAATTCCGCATGGCCACCAACCGAGCAGAGATTTCTCTTGAGCATCTGCCTGCCGGAGTTTACGTGGCCACCACCACTGACGACAGCAACAAGAAGACTTATTGCAAGTTCGTCAAGAAGTAAACCTGAAGCATGAAGACATGTCGTTCGGGTACTCTACGGTTGAGCAATCTCAAATAAATGCCACTATTTGTGCAAATTACCACTTTTTTCCTTTGCTATTTAGGAAAAAAGTGGTAATTTTGCGCCTAATTTCTTATTTAGAGGAAAGTTATTACCTTATGATGCTAAGCAATTTTATACCAAATGCGCATAAAAGGGCAGGCATGATAGGCATTTTGTCTATTTTGTCTTGCGTTATGGCTTGGGGGCAGCTCACCATAGAGCAATGCCAGGAAATGGCGCGCGAGAACTACCCCGTCATCAAGCAGTACCGACTGGTTGAGGCCAGCCGCGACCTTACCTTGAGCAATGCCGCCAAGGGCTACCTGCCACAGGTGCAGATAGCGGGCACAGCCACCTACCAGAACTCTGTGACTGAGATGGCCGCCAAGCCGGGACAGCTGATTGACCCGGCGGAACTGGGACTGTCGGACCTGCCTAAAGACCAGTACAACGCCACTCTCACCGTTAACCAGCTGGTTTACGACGGAGGAGCCATCAGGCAGGCAAGGGGAGTGGCGCGCGCTGAGGCACAGGTGCAGACAGAGCAGCTGAACGTGCAACTCTACAATGTGCGCAGCCGTGTGGAAGAACTCTACTTCGGCATTCTGCTGCTCGACGCACAGATACGGCAGACAACACTGCTGCAGGAAGACCTGCGAATATCGCACAGCAGCATCAGCGGTATGATGAAAGGTGGACTGGCAAACATGAGCGACCTCGACGCCATAAACGTGGAGATGATAAAGGCGCAGCAGCACGAGAGCAGCCTGAGGAACATCCGCCAGACCTACCTGAACATGCTCTCACAGTTCATCGGGCAGAAGGTGAGCGATGTCACAACTCTCGTGTGCCCACCGGCAGACAACAGTGTGGGCATTTTCCTGGCCGACATGAGCCAGCGCCCGGAGATGACGCTCTACAACGCGCAGGAGCAGCTCATTGGCCGTCGCATCAAGTCGCTCAATGCTGGACTGCAACCCAAGGTGGGACTCTTTGTGCAGGGAGGCTACGGCAAGCCGGGACTCAACCTGTTCAAGCGCGAGTTCAACTTCTACTATCGCGGCGGCGTGCAGCTGTCGTGGGACTTCGGCAACTTCTATACATACAAGAACAGCAAGCGTCTGCTGAAGAACGAGCTTAACAGCATCGACGTGAACCGCGAGACTTTCCTCTTCAACACCACGCTCCAGCACGAGAGCCAGACGGGCAACGTGACGAACCTGAGAAGCCAGATAGCACAGGACGAGCAGATAGTGGAAATACGCGAGCGCATCTGCAAGAAGTCGCGCACACGCGTGAAAAACGGCATGGAGACGGTCAACGAGATGCTGCGCGAGATAAATGCGCTGAACGAGGCCAAGGAGACCAAGGCATACCACGAGATTCAGCTGGTGCAGGAAATATACAAGCTAAAGAACATTCACAACAATTAGCATACAATAACGAAGATGAAGACAAAGAATATGGCACTGCTGTCGATGGCGCTGATAGTGGCAGCTTGCATGGAAAACCAAGAGCGCACCACGGCCACCGGCACATTCGAGGCCACGGAGATTATAGTGTCG
Source organism: Prevotella sp. (assembly GCA_017449025.1). Classification (GTDB taxonomy): domain Bacteria; phylum Bacteroidota; class Bacteroidia; order Bacteroidales; family Bacteroidaceae; genus Prevotella. The sequence continues at coordinate 71,888 of JAFSKJ010000063.1, forward strand.
GCTGAGGGCAACGGAAACCTGCTGCAGTTCGACGTGGCAGAAGGCCAGGAGCTGAAGGAGGGAGAGCAGGTGGGACTTATCGACACCGTACAGCTGCAGCTGACGGCCCGTCAGCTTGGTGCCACACGCAACACCTACGCCAGCCAGCGTCCCGACGCCCAGAAGCAGATAGCTGTGATACGCGAGGAGCTGTCGACAGCCATCAAGGAGCGAGACCGATTCAAGCGACTTGTTGACGAGAACGCCGCCAACAAGAAACTGCTTGACGATGCCACAAGCCAGGTGAAGGTGCTCGAGCGGCAGCTTGAGGCACAGCAGTCGAATCTGGGAAACACATCGGCAAGTCTCAACTCGCAGATGAGCACCACCGACATACAGCGGTACAAGGTGCTGGACCAGTTGGACAAGTGCCACATCAAGGCTCCAATATCGGGCACTGTGCTTGAGAAGTACACCGAACGCGGTGAGTTCACCGCCGTGGGCAAGCCGCTGTTCAAGATTGCCGACATAGAGAATATGTTCCTGCGCGCGTATCTCACTTCGTCGCAGCTCTACGACGTAAAGCTGGGGCAGAAGGTGACGGTGGTGAGCGACTTCGGCAACAACAAGATTCGCGAGTACGAGGGCAAGGTGGTGTGGATTTCGAGCAGCGCTGAGTTCACCCCGAAGACGGTGGTGACGGGCAGTGAGCGCGCCGACCAAGTCTACGCCGTCAAGATTGCCGTGAAGAACGACGGATACATAAAAATAGGTATGTACGGCGAGGTGAAGCTACAGAAGGGGCAGGGACAGCAGCAAGAGGAAGAGCAGCAGGAACAGCAGTAGCACACAGGCCATGAACAGCATAGAGGTAAGCAACGTCAGCAAGCGCTTTGGCCGCGTGAAGGCACTCGACAATGTGTCGCTAACCGTGGAGAAGGGCGAAATCTTCGGCATCATCGGTCCCGATGGCGCCGGAAAGACCACGCTGATGCGCATACTCACCACGCTGATGAAGCCGAAGGGGGGCAAAGCCTTCGTCGAGGGCTTCGACACCGTCAAGCAGATGTCGCAGATACGCGGCATGGTGGGCTACATGCCCGGACGCTTCTCGCTCTATCAGGACTTGACGGTTGAGGAGAACCTTAACTTCTTCGCCCGCCTGTTTCGCACAACCATAGAGAAGGGCTACGACACGGTGAAGGACATATACTCGCAGATAGAGCCTTTCAAGACGCGACGCGCGGGGGCGCTGTCGGGAGGCATGAAGCAGAAGCTGGCTCTCTCGTGCGCTCTCATACACCAGCCTAAGGTGCTCTTCTTGGACGAGCCTACCACGGGCATCGACCCCATATCTCGCAAGGAGCTGTGGGCCATGCTCAAACAGCTGAACAAGCGCGGCATAACCATTGTGGTTTCCACACCATACCTCGACGAGGTGCGCAAATGCGACCGCATTGCCTTCCTTGAAGAGGGAAAGCTGCGGGGCGTGGGCTCTCCAGAGGAAATACTGCAGCAGTTTGCAGATGTATTCAACCCGAAGAGCTTAAGCCGCAAGATTCACAAGGACAGTACGGACACGGTCATCGAGGTTGACAACATGGTGAAGATGTTCGGCTCGTTCTGCGCCGTAGACCATATAACGTTCAACGTGCACAAGGGCGAAATCTTTGGGTTCCTCGGGGCAAACGGCGCGGGCAAGACCACGGCCATGAACATACTGATAGGGCTGCACCAGCCTACGTCGGGCCATGCCACGGTGGCTGGATATGACGTAGCCAAGGACTATGAGCAGGTGAAGAAGCACATAGGCTACATGAGCCAGAAATTCTCGCTCTACGAGGACATGACCGTGAGGGAGAACATACGGCTCTTCGCTGGCATCTACGGCATGAACGACAAGGAAATCAAGGAGAAGACCGACCGCATGCTCGATGACTTCAACTTCTCCGAGCATGGCGACGACCGTGTGCGGTCGCTGCCCTTGGGATGGCGGCAGAGAGTGGCTTTCCTGGTTAGCATTTTCCATGAGCCCGACATCGTGTTCCTCGACGAGCCAACGGGCGGTGTCGACCCGCTGACAAGACGGCAGTTCTGGTCGCTGATATATGATGCTGCCGAGAGGGGCATCACTGTCTTCGTTACCACCCACTATATGGACGAGGCCGAATACTGCGACCGCCTCTCAATCATGGTGGACGGGCAGATACGCGCCATTGGCACGCCCGACGAGCTGAAACATGAATACGGCTTTAGCGACATGGACGGGGTGTTCACCCACCTGGCCCGACAAAGCCAGCGAACGGAATAAAAGTAGAAATGACAAACAATATATGGGAGCGTTTTTCAACTGCGTCAGCAAAGAGATAAAGCATATTCTGCGCGACAATCGCACACTGCTGCTCATATTCGGCCTGCCGATTATCATGCTGCTGCTCTACGGCTTTGCCATTACCACCGACGTAAAGAATGTGCGCGTGGTGGTGGTGAAGGCCAACATGGACAAGGACACGCAAAGGGTGATTGACCGCATCAACGCTTCCAACGATTTCCATGTGGTGGGAATGGCGCACACACCACAGGAGGCAAAAGACATAATAAGGAGACAAAAGGCCGACGTGGCAGTGCTCTTCAGCTCTGGTTTCGCCAACCACAAATACACCGGTCAGGCAGGCGTGCAGGTGATTTGCGACGGAACAGACCCGAATACAACCATCCAACAAACCAACTACCTGAGACAGATAGTGGTAAGCGGACTGATGAACGCAATGCAACAGGACTTATACACCATACGCCTGCTGTATAACCCGCAAATAAAGAGTATCTATTATTTCGTGCCGGGACTGACGGGAGCCTTGCTGCTGTTGTTCTGTACCATGATGACGTCGGTAAGCATTGTGCGAGAGAAGGAAACCGGGTCGATGGAGGTGATGCTTGTATCGCCCGTACACCCATTCCTGATCATAGCCTCAAAGTTGTTCCCCTATCTCATCATATCGGAATTTGTGCAGATGCTGAACTTGATCATCACATACTTCGTGCTTGAGGTGCCGATACGGGGGGGCATAGCCTCCATCATGCTCATTTCAACGCTCTACGCCATGGTGGCGCTGATGCTCGGACTGCTGGTGAGCATTGTGGTGAAGAGACAAATAACGGCCATCCTCACCTGCAGCTCGGTGTTCGTCATACCCACAATCATGTTGTCAGACATGATATACCCCATAGAGAGCCTGCCAGAGGTTATACGGCATTTCTCCACCATAGTGCCGGCGCGGTGGTTTGTTTCGGCCATGAGGAAAATCATGGTCATGGGACTCGACCTGAACGCCGTACAACAGGAGATAAAGATTCTGCTTATCATGCTGGTAACACTGGCCACGCTGGCACTGGCAAGTTTCAAAAAACGACTGGAATAGGTAAGGAGGAAAGAGTATGCTGAAATACGTGCTTGAAAAGGAATTGCTGAAGTTCTGGCGCAACAAGTTCATGATGTGCCTGTTCGTCTTCCTACCTGTCATTGTGATGATAGTCTGCCCCTACATCACCAGCCTCGAGGTACGCAACGTGAAAGTTTGTGTGGTAGACAACGACCACTCCACGCTCTCACGCCGCTTTGTCGACGAGCTCAACGCCTCACGATACTTTGTATATAAGGGCACCGTGTCGTCGTATGCCGACGGCCTGAAAGAGATTGAGAAGACTGATGCAGACTTGTTTGTGGTCATTCCCAAGGACTATGAGAGCAAACTATTGCGCAACGAACAGGCCAAAATGCAGATTGTGGTCAACGCCGTCAATGGGCCGAAAGGAGTGATTGCGAGCAACTACGTCACGCAGATTGTCATTGACAACTATCTCTCCGCCTTTAGTACTTTTTCCGACGTGGCGAAAGACAAGCTGTTTTCGGCGTACAACCTCTACAACCCGCATCAGGACTATAAGTTCTTCATGATACCGGCCATCATTATGGTGATATTCATCACCGTCGGTGGCCCCATGCCAGCCCAGGACATCGTGGGAGAGAAAGAGTCGGGCACCATCAACCAGATTAATGTGTCGCCTGTGCGACGCTCAGTGTTCATCTATGCCAAGACCCTGCCCTACGCCTTCATAGGCATCTTTGTGCTCACCACGTCGCTCATCACATCCTGGCTGGTACACGGCATTACCTGCGAAGGCAACTATGTGGCGCTCTATACCCTGTCGTTCCTGATGATTATCTCGCTGTCGGGCTTGGGACTGACGGTCTCGAACTTCAGCGACACCATGCAGCAAGCCACGTTTACCATGTATTTCTTCGACATGACCATGATGTTGCTCAGCGGACTGTTCACCCCCTTCCGCAGCATGCCCGAATTCATCCAGTCAATCATGGTAATCAATCCCGTGGTCTACTTCATCGATGCCTTCCGCACCATCTTTGTGCGAGGGGGTAGCTTCTCCGATGTTTACATGCAATTTTTTGCCATTGCCACCTTCGGTATCATCATGAACCTGATGGGCATACTCACATACAAGAAAAACATTAAGGCATAAACCTATATCACCATATTACCAATGAAGGATTACATCGACTTTCGCGGACAGATGACCAAGGTTCTTGGGAAGACAAAGATGTTTTTCATTCCCAAGCCTTTTACCGACTGGTTGTCACGATACAACCACGCAGACTTCTTCAACCGCATGTATAACGAAAGGATGCAGGGGAACGACTACGTTGAAAACATACGCGCCTCAATGGAATACATGAGGAATACGCTGGAAGTCGTGGGAAGCGAAAACCTGCCGCCTGCCGACAGCGGACGGCGCTTCACATTCGTCTGCAACCACCCCATGGGACTGCCTGACAGCGCAGTGTTCTCACGCACCATAGGCGAGCTGTACAATGGCAAGATAAACATCTTAGCAACGGTGCTCACCACCGAGCTGCCGGGGCTGTGCGACGTGGTGGTGCCTGTAAAAGTGTCAGGCGAGCACGATCGCGAGGAACTGATGCTCCATAAAAAGATTTTTGCCAGCGACAACCAGATACTGATACACCCGGCGGGGCGAATCTCTGTGCTGGGTGACGACGGATGTATTCACGACCTGCCGTGGAAGACAAACTTCCTACGCAGAAGCCTACAGACAAAGCGCGACGTAGTGCCAGTGTTCTGCGACGGAATGTTCTCGCGCTGGTTCTACAAGACATGTCAACGAGCCGACTACTTCATGGTGAGGAAACACATCTTCGACGCCTTCATTATGTATCACGAGTGGAGGAAACATGTGGGCGCCCACTACAAGATTTACATAGGCAAACCCATACCCTGGCAGACATTCGACAATAGCCGAACCCTTGACGAGTGGGCACAGTTCGTTAGGCAGAAATGCTACGAGCTGGCACCGCTGCGCAAACCACAATAGACACCATACGCCACAATGCCCTTTGCCGACGTAATACTCCCACTGCCGCTCAACGGCTTCTTCACCTATTCCGTACCTGAGCAGTACAGGAAACAGCTGAAGGAGGGGGAGAGAGTGCTTGTGCCATTCGGACAGAAGAAGACATACATAGCCATTGTGGCAAAACTCCACGACAGCAAGCCGGAGGGATATGCCGTAAAGGACATCTTCAGCGTGCTCGACGCGCAGCCCATAGTCTACGACACGCAGCTAAGGCTCTGGCAGTGGATTGCCGACTACTATATGTCGCCTGTTGGCGAGGTGATGAAGGCGGCACTGCCGTCAGGGATGAAAGCCGAGGAGGGCTACCGCCCGAAGACTGAGACCTGCGTGCGCCTGACACCAAAGTTCGGCAACGAACAGGCACAGCACATAGCCCTCGACATGCTACAGCAGAACAGGGCACACAAGCAGTACAAGGCCTTCTGCACATTCCTTGACATCTGCACCAGCCAGCAACCTGTCACCCTCGCAGAGCTACTTAACGCCAGCCATGCCAGTCCGGCCACCATAAGGGCACTCGTACAGCGAGGGCTGATAGAGACATACGAGGTGGAGGTGGGGCGCCTGAACCACGGCGGAGAGCCGCATCCGGAACTGATAAAGAAGCTCTCTGCTGCCCAGCAGGAGGCATACAACAAGATTCTCTTCTCCATGCTGCGCAAAAGCGTGACACTGCTACATGGAGTAACAGCGTCGGGAAAGACGGAAATATACATCCACATCATACAGCGCGAGATTGACCAGGGGCGGCAGGTGCTATACCTCTTGCCGGAAATAGCACTGACGGTGCAGATGATGGAGCGTCTGAGACGCGTGTTCGGCAACAGGCTCGGTATCTACCACTCACGCTACAGCGACGCAGAGCGCGTGGAGATATGGCAGAAACAGCTCTCAGCAGCCCCCTACGACGTTATCCTCGGTGCCCGCTCTGCCGTCTTCCTGCCGTTCCAGCGCCTGGGACTCGTTATCGTAGACGAGGAGCACGAGACCAGCTACAAGCAGCAGGAACCCATGCCACGATACCACGCACGCAGCGTGGCCATCATGCTGGCGTCGATGGCTGCCGCTGCTGAACAGCAGAGGCCGTCGGTAATCCTCGGCACTGCCACACCCTCACTCGAGTCTTACTACAATGCCCGCACAGGGAAGTTCGGGCTGGTGACGCTTACCGAGCGCCACCAAGGCATAGAGCTTCCCGAGATAGAGGTGGTTGACATTGCCGACCTTCAGCGGAGGAAAATGATGAGCGGACCATTCTCACCTTTATTATTATCGCGCGTGCGCGAGGCTCTGGAGCGCGGAGAGCAGGCCATTCTCTTCCAAAACCGCCGAGGCTATGCCCCGCAGGTGGAGTGCCACCAGTGCGGGTGGGTGCCACACTGCCAGCACTGCGACGTCTCGCTGACACTCCACCGCCAGATGAACCAGCTGACGTGCCACTACTGCGGCTACACCTACCAGGTGCCCACAGAGTGCCCTGCCTGTGGCAGCCACGACCTGCGCACCAGGGGCGTCGGCACAGAGAAGATTGAAGACCAGCTGCGCGACATCTTCTCCGAAGCACACATAGCACGCATGGATTTCGACACCACGCGCTCACAGGGAGCCTACGAGCGACTCATCGGCGACTTCTCGTCAGGGCGCACCAACCTGCTAATAGGCACCCAAATGATTTCCAAGGGACTCGACTTCGACCGTGTGTCGGTGGTGGGCATAATAAATGCCGACAACATGCTCAACCAGCCTGACTTCAGGGCATACGAGCATGCCTTCACCATGATGACACAGGTGAGCGGCAGGGCGGGACGACGAAACAAGAGAGGGCTGGTGATACTGCAGACGCGAAGCCCGCAGCTGCCAGTAATACAGCAAACCATTCACTCCGACTACGAGGCCCTCTACCGCGACCTCATTGCCGAGCGCCAGGCATTCCGCTATCCGCCATACAGCCGCCTCATCTACATATTCCTGAAGCACCGCTCAGAGCAGCTGACAGACTCTGCTGCACTGGAGCTGGCATCAAGGCTGAGACAGTGGTTCGGGAGCAGGCTTCTCGGACCAGACAAGCCTGCCGTGGCCAAGGTGAAGTCGCTGGCCATACGCAAGCTTGTGCTGAAGGTGGAACTGGAACTCAGCATGGCCGACGTGCGCCGCTACCTGCTCTTGGCGCAGCAGCAAATGATGGCCGACAAGCGCTATGGCACCTTACAGATTTACTTCGACGTAGACCCGTTGTAAGAGATAAAATACAACATCCCCCGCAGCGTATGAGCTGCGGGGGATGTTGATATAGGTGAGCGAACAATGTCGCTCTGAGGAGTGCTGGAATTACTTCACAACCTTCTTGCCATTCTTGATGAAGATGCCCTTCGAGGCGCTCTTCACCTCCTGGCCAGCCAGGTTGTAGATGGCATTATCCTTGCTCTCGAAGCTCTTCACACCCTTGACGCCTACAGATGCTGACTCCTGAACGTAGATGAAGTCGATAGCCTTGGCCATCTTACCGCTGCTGCCAGCACTACCAGTACCTGAAACGCTAATAGCTGTCGGGCCGTATACGGTGAACGACTCGCTGGCGTGCTCGTTTACAGCGTTACTTGTATCTACAGTGGTGAGAATATCACCGTTGCTTGTGCTGAATACAAAATCTCCATTGGTGCTTGCCACGAAGATGTATTCACCTGCATCAATTGTGCAGAGCTGAACGGTGTTCTCAGGATAGCCGCCAGCACCTTTGGAGAAACGTCCGTTGGTGTAGAAGCCGCTGGCCTTGGTCAGACCGTCAATGTCCTCTCCCTCAGCGAAGAATACCACGCCGCCGAGATTTGCCTTGGTATACTCTACCACTTCCTCCTGACCGTTGGTCGTCAGCTCAAAGCTATGAGTGAAGCTCTGACGGTCAGAGTTGGGACCGCCGATACCCTTCAGCTCAAAAGTCTGCTCGTTCCAGATGTACTTGGGAAGGTTCACGGTGACAGTGCTACCTTCATAGCCGGTACCCTCGGCAAGAGTCATACCTAAGTCGGCGTTTACTGTGTAAGAGAATGTCTGGGGAACCTGTCTTACTAAGATGTAGTCGATGGATACAGGAATCTTGCTGGTTGAGCCAGCATTACCGTTCTGGGCTACCTTGATGGTGGTGCTGCCGGCTACGGTGAAGGCCTCACTTGATACTTCTGAGAGATAGTTGCCGCTACTTACTGCAGAAAGAATCTCAGTGCCGTCGGACAGAGTGAACACGAAAGGTGTAGCACCGCTGACGCGGGCTGTCAGAACGTATGTGCCAGGGCCAAGGTCAATGATGTCTGCAGACTCTGTCTCAACATAGCCGCCATAACCTTTGGAGAAGCGGGTGTTGCAGTAGCCATTGTCAACAGTCTTTGTCAGACTCTCAATTTCCTCGCCTTCCTTTAGGAAAATCACCTCACCGTCAACATTGTCGTCAGTATATGTCTGGTTTGCAGAATAGTTGTTATATTCTAAAAGGTAACCTTGGGAAACGTTATTGTTGTTAATCGGCTTAGAGTAAAGTCTGCCGTTCAGTGTTTGCTTGAGTGGATAGAATATTGTCACATTCTCGTTGGCATAGTATTCGCCGGTTGCCTCGAATGGAAGTGTCACCTGGTTGTCACCGTCAGTGTATGAGGTGGTGAAGGTATAGCCGTACTTAGGAGCCTCAACAAAGGTAATTGTAACAACAGTGCTGCCGTCGGAAGCAACCTGCTGGTTTTCTGCATCGTCACTGCCGTAAGTGTACTTTATGCCGTTTGCCCAGAAATCCTTTGTATCATCGTCCGACAGCGGAGGGATACCACCTATTTCACCTGCGGCACTGCGATTGCTCTTCAGCGTATTTCCGTCGCCATCAACATACTTGATGGTGAACTGTGCGGTAGGAGCGGTTGTAGCCTCAATGGTAACAGTGGGGAGGTTCATTGTGGGACCGCCGGCCATTGTCTCGTAAACCAAAATGGTGACAAGCTTGTCTTCGTCGTTGGCAAAGGCGGCAGTGATGTCAAAGGTTAAGTTCCCGGTTTGACCTTTGGATACGGTCTGAGTCTCGCCTAACAAGGTGATAGATTTGTCTGCTGTATTCCAAGTCAAATCACTTGACCATGCCGAAGAGTTGTAACCAACGCCCCAAGTAGTATTGCGTGCACTGAAGGCATCTGTTGTGAAGTTCATTGTAGCCTTGCTGACGTAACCGGCAATGTCACGGGCATCAACCTGCACGTAGACAACATAGTTAACACCCCAGCCGGCATTGGCAAGCGCCACTTGTCCACCGGAAATCTTGTTGTAGCCGGCAGGGCAGGAAGTAACCTCGCCAAAAGAGGTGTCCAAGTCATTATCTGAACCACTGATATACGTCATCTTTACGATGGCTTCCTCGGCTGCCGAAGCATAGCCTACACCCATGACCATAGCTATGGCCACGAGCATTGTTTTTAGTAAATTTTTCTTCATGATGTTTTAATTTTTAGTTGTAAGTTAAAAGTTGTCTTTCTGAATTTGGCTGTAAAGTTACGAAAATTATTTGGCGTACAACGCTTTAGCGTCACTTATTTAGTACACTTTAACACTTGGCCTGCGTTTCGTATCTCTCAGCACCCCTATCATAAGGACAACCTAAATTCGGAGCGCAGGCGACCTCGCCCCCCACTTCCTACATATTCACGCACGCGTAAGCGTAAGTAAAAACTACTGACACGTATAAAATGGCGTGAAACCTGCCTGACGAGGAGTGCCACTTTACGGCCGTAAAGTGCCACTTAATTTCAAAAAAGTGCCACTTTAGCTCCGTAGAGTGCCATGATAGTTTTTCCGCCTAAAGTTTTGCTCATTGGAAAAAAATGCGTACTTTTGCAGCAACCAAACAAAGAAAGGCTTATGATTACCGTTGCAAACCCTATTTACGACGTGGTGTTCAAGTACCTGATGGAAGACCGGCGCATAGCCCGCACCATACTGTCAGCTCTGCTGAAGGAGGACATCCTGGAGGTAGAAATGCGTCCCCATGAGTATGTTAACGACAAGCGCGACTCTGTGTCGGTGCTTCGTATCGACTTCGGTGCCCGTGTGCGTCGTGCCGACGGCTCAGAGCATCTCATACTCATAGAGCTGCAGAAGACTTGGCTTGAGACC